>JAHBWH010000149.1 GCA_019637115.1 Myxococcales bacterium
CCCGGACACGGCCCCGGCCCCGGCCCCGGACACGGCCCCGGACACGGCCCCGGACACGGCCCCGGACACGGACGCTGGACCCGCGCGCGTGCCCCACTAAGCTCGTCTCGTGACTACCCTCCACGAGCCCGCCGAGGCGCTCGCCCGCGGTGACGCCGCGGCTTGCCTCCGCGCGCTGGCCCCCCACCGTGCGCGCCTCGCGACCGACGACGAGGTCGCGCTCCTCTGGCTCCAAGCGCTCGCGCGCGAGCCATCATCGCCGAGCCTCGACGAGGCGCTGCGCGAGGTGCTCGAGCCCCGCGCGGACGTCAGCCCCGAGCTCGTCATCGCGGCCTGCGCGGCCCTCAACGCCGCCGCGGCCAGGCGGCCGATGGACGCTCCGCCACGTACGGATGGGCCGGCGGCGCGTGCCGAGGTGCTCGCCAGCGCGGCCCTCGCGGCCTTGGGCGCGCTCGAGGGCGAGCCTGCGCCGGGCCTCGAGCCGGAGCTCCTTGGATACCTCTGGATCAACCGCGCAAACGCCCTCCGCGCCCTCGGGCCCACGCGCGACGAAGAGGCCCGCGAGAGCTACGCGCGGGCGCTCGAGCTCGTACCCGCGAAGGGCGCGTGGTGGCATGACCTCGGCGTGCTCCACAAATGGCGGGGCCGCTGGCAAGAGGCCTTCGACGCTTTCCTCCGCGCGCGGGCGCGCCTCGGAGACCAGCGCGGGATCTTGTGGAACGCCGCGATCGCCGCGACCGCGCTCGGGGAGGGCGACGTCGCCGCGGGGCTCTGGCGGGATCTCGGGCTCCCCGTTCGCCTGAGCGAGCACGGGATGCCCGTCGTCGAAGGGGTGCCCGCGATCCAGATCCGCGTGCCCTCCGTCGACGCCGGCTATGGGGTCGAGCGAGGCCCGAAGGAGGGCTTCGAGGTGCTGTCGGTGACCCCGCTGAGCCCCGCGCACGGTGTGATCAGCTCGCCGAGCTTTCGCGACGCGCCCGTCGATTATGGGGACCTCGTGCTCTGGGATGGGGCGCCCGTGGCGACCGATCCGCCGGTCTTTCCGCTGCTCGAGATCCTTCGGCCGGGTGACGAGCGGCGCCTGCGCTTCGTCGCGCTCGTCCGCGAGGGTGACCTCGAGTCGTTGACCCTTCCTCCTGGGGCGCGCGTCTTCGCGCACCCGTCTGGGCGCGAGCTCGACGCGGAGCGCCTCGTCTACGGGAAGCTCGTCGCACGCGCCGATGTGACGCTCGACGCGCTGCGCGAGGCGATCGAGGCCAGCACCCGGACGCGACGGGGCTTCCGTGTGGCGATCCCGGCGCTCTACGAGCTGCTCGGGCCCTCGAAGCGCGCGGGGCAGGAGCACCAGGCGTGGCGGGCGATCGAGCGCGCGGCGATCAAGCTGGGCCTGGTGGAAGAGGGCGCCTCGGGGGGCTGAGCACAGGTCCCCGGAAGTTCGTCACCAGGTCCGGCGGATCCATCCCGTCCAGCTGCGTTGCTCCTCAGTCACGGGCCAACAGCCCACTCCTTCGTCGCGCCTTGCTGGACGGGCGCCTCTTTGCGACTGGTCGCGAACTTCCGGTTCGCTGT
This sequence comes from Myxococcales bacterium, assembly GCA_019637115.1. Taxonomy (GTDB): domain Bacteria; phylum Myxococcota_A; class Polyangia; order Polyangiales; family Houyiibacteriaceae; genus JACKEH01. Next base: position 1,570 of record JAHBWH010000149.1, read on the forward strand.
ACTGGGCGGTCCGGCTGGGGGTGGCCGGGGCCGTGTCGGGGTCCGTGTTGGGGGCCGTGTGCGTGTCCGGCGTTGGAACGTTTGATGGGCGTCTCTGGTCGCGCACGCGCACGCGCACGTGGACGTGGACGTACGTGGACGTGGACGTGGACGTCGTGGACGTGGACGTGGACGACGTGGACGACGTGGACGACGTGGACGTGGACGACGTGGACGTGGACGAAGTGGACGTGGACGAAGTGGACGAAGTGGACGACGTGGACGACGTGGACGACGTGGACGACGTGGACGACGTGGACGTGGACGGCCTCGGCCTCCGGCTCGGAAGCGGACTCGGGACCCGGACCCCGGACGAAGCCCGGTGATCAGCGGGGGTCGACGACGAGGGCGGGGGCGTCGTCGGGGTGGGGCGCCGGGTCGAGGGGGACGAGCTGGGTGTTCTTGCCGAAGCGGAGGCGGCGGCCTCGCCAGACCACGGTGCGGCTGAAGATGGCGTTGACCCAGAGCGGGAAGAGGACGAGGTCCTTCACCGGCGCGAGCAGGACGTAGCGCAGCGGCACCGGCCCGCGGACGAGGCGGATGGCGGTGTGGTCCGCGACGCCCTTGAGGACGATGACGACTCCCGCGAGGCCGGTGATGCGGGCGTCAAAGCCGCTCGCCAACGTCGCCAGCACGGCGAGCGCGACGGGGTTCGAGCCGAGGTCGGCGAGGAAGCCAGGCAGGTGCAGGGTGATCCGCATCTTCAGCCAGCGGCTGTGGCGCGAGAGGAAGCGCTCGGGCCCGCACGAGACGTTGACGTTGTGTACGGGGGTCGGGCTGAGCAGGACCTTCTTGCCGAGCGCCTTGTAGCGCTCGCCGAGGACGAAGTCCTCGCAGAGGACGTCGCGAACGCTCGCGAGCCCGCCGAGCTCCGCGTCGAGCTCGCTGCGTCGGAGGAGCATCGACTTGCCGCAGACGCAGGTGATCTTGGCCGCCTCGAGCGCCAAGCACATCGCCGGCGCGATGAACCCCGAGAGCTGGATGTTCTCCATCGCGGCGCCCGCGGTGCGCTCGCCGACGCCGACCACCACGCTGGTCAGGACGGAAGCGTCGGCCGCGACGTACTCTCCGACGATGCGCCGCAGATAGTCCGGCGGAACGCGGACGTTTCCGTCGCTTTGGTGGATGAGATCGTAACGCGCGGCCTCGACGGCCGTGACGAGGTTCGCGACCTTCGGGTTCAACCCATAGCCCTCGTCGCTGAGGACGAAGCGGACGGGGACCTCGGGGTGGCGCGCGGCGACGGCGCGCGCGACGTCGAGGGCGGGATCGTCCGCGTGCGCGGTCGCGATGACGATCTCGAACGCCGCGGGGTAACGCTGCACGAAGAAGCTCTCGAGGTTCGCCTCGAGCTCGTCCTCGAGGCCCTTCAGGGGCTTGAGGAGGGAGACCGGGGGCAGGGCGTCCTCGGGCGCGAGGGCCGGCCGGCGCCGACTGTGGCGCCAGGTCGCGAGCAGCCCGAGCGAGAAGAGCAGCAACGCGAACGCCGCCACGCCCAGGAGCCCCCAGGCGACGTAGGTCGAGATGCCGTCGTACGCGAGCGTCTCCATGGCGAACGGCCGACCATGTCACGTCCCCGAACCTACGCGCAAACGAACGGCCCTCATGATCGCCGCCCAGCGCCGACCGTGCGCGCAATTCGAACCACTCGCGGGACCACGGCCGCCGAAGAAACACCGACGGGGCGATCGGGCCCGTCTCGCCAGCCCGGTCCCGGCCGGCCGCAGCCCCGGACACCCCGGACACCCCGGACACCCCGGACACGGCCCCTGACACGGCCCCGGACACGGCCCCGGACACGGCCCCGGACACGGCCCCGGACACGGCCCCGGACACGGCCCCGGACACGGCCCCGGACACGGCCCCTGACACGGCCCCTGACACGGCCCCGGACACGGCCCCGGACACGGCCCCTGACACGGCCCCGGACACGGCCCCGGACACGAACTCGGACACGGCCCCGGACACGAACTCGGACACGAACTCGGACACGGACTCGGACACGGACTCGGACTCGGCCCCGCTCCAAAGAAAAACGGCCCGCGAGCGCGGGCCGTTTTCTCACGAATCGCGCGACCGACTCAGCCGCCGGGGCAGGCGCCGGCCTCGTCCTGGACGTTGGCGAAGCCGGGCGTGAGGCAGCGCGTGAAGCGCCAATCGTCCGCGGCGTTGTCGGTGTCGATGCCGTTCGGGATGCGCGACAAGCTGCCGTCGCCCGAGCCGGTGGTCACGTCGCGGGCCGTGGTGTGCGTGCCCTCGATGAGCGAATAGCTCATCCCGCCGAGGGTGACGCTCAGCCCGCTCGAGACCATCGCGCCGTAGGCGAAGGCGTCGAGGAGCGTCGACGTCTCGCTGTTCCAGAGGGCGACGCCGTTGCGCGTGCCGCCGTTCTGGATCCAGCCCGACGCCACGATCGGGACGATGACCTCGGGGGTGCCCGGCGCGGGCGTGACGCGGCCGTCGTGGATGAGCAGATATCCACCCGGCGGGATCGACGCGACGTCGGCGTCGTCGAGGTCGATGGTGCGGTAGATGCTGCCCGTGGCGCCCACCAAGATCACCTGCAGGCCTTCCAGGCGCACGGGGGAGGCCGAGGCGTTGTAGAGCTCGATGTACTCCTCGGTGTCCGTGCCCGGCTGGTCGTAGTCGACCTCGTTGATGACCAGGCCCCCCGCCGCCTCGACGACGCTGATGGGGGTCGAGACCATGATCGTGCCGAGCGACGCCGTGAGCGCACCCTCGGCGGCGGCCGCCGGCGCGACGTAGACGAAGCTCGCCGTCCGCGTGTTCGCCATGAAGCTCACGCTCGCTGGGAAGGTCCCGCCGACGTCGTCGCTGAGGTTGATCGTGACGCCGCCGGGCGGCGCCGGGATGTCGAGCCGCAAGGTGACCTCGAGCACGCCGCCCTCGACCACCGTCAGGGGCGACGGGCTCACGGTGAACGACGCTGGCTCCTCGTCAGCCGCGAGCACCCGCACCTCCGCGGTGCGCATCACGGCGCCGAAGGTCGCGGTCACCGTGTACGTGCCCGCGGTCGTCGGCGTCACGGGGACCGGCGCCGTCGCCATCCCGGCCGGGATGGTCACGTTCGAGACGCTCAGACCCGCGCCGCTGCTCGACAGGGCGATCACCGTGTCGGCGGCCGGCGCGCGCGTGAGCTGCACGACGAGGCCCTCTGGGAAGGTGCTCGTGCCGCCACCGATGCGCGCGAAGGTGGTCGCAGGCGTCAGGCTCGCGAGCGCGGGCGCGCCCGCGACGTAGTCACCTGCGGCCCGCGGATGAAGCTTCGACGCCTCGTCGCGGAACATCAGCACGCCGTCGATGCGGTCGAAGGTCTCGCCGTTCGCGACGAAGGGATCGATGAGGTAGTAGAAGTCGTCGACCCGCAGCGAGCCGGTGACGACGAACTCGCCGGCCGCGCTGCCGCCCATCCGGCTCGGCGCTGGCGCCGCGTCGGTGACGGCGACGCTCTCGACGCGGACGAGCACCGACTCGAGGGCCGCGACGCGCGCGCCCCCCGTCGCCACCTCGGCCGGCGCGACGACGACGGGCGCCGGGACGGTGCCCGCGCCGGTCCGCTCGATCCGCGGCGACGCGAGCTGGAGCTGACCGAAGAAGTCGTTGACGGTGCCCTGGACGGTCACGACGTCGCCGACCTCGACCGTCGGCGCCGCGCTCGTGAACACGAAGAGGCCCGAGCCGTCCGGCCCCGCGTAGCTCGCGTGGCCGGTCGGGACCTGCATCGCGAAGCCGTTGCGCCCGACGGCGGTGACGACCGAGCCGGGGATCCGGACCTCGGAGCCCGGGGCCCAGGTGCCGTCCTTCACGTCGTAGATCGTCGCGGGACACGCCTGGTCGCCCGGGTTCGGATCGTCCGGGCAGGGATCGCAGGCGTCGCCCCTGCCGTCCATGTCGCGGTCCGCCTGGTCCGGGTTGAAGACGTCGGGGCAGTTGTCCTCGTCGTCCGGGACGCCGTCGCCGTCGCGGTCGCCCGGCGTCGCGGTGATGCAGGTCGCAGGATCGCTGCCGCCGAGCGGGCAGGGGTCACAGGCGTCGCCGATCCCGTCCATGTCCTGGTCGGCCTGAGCGCCCATGTCCAAGGGGCGGATCGGGTTGAAGACGCTCGGGCAGTTGTCCTCGTCGTCGGGGATGCCGTCGCCGTCGCGATCGTCGGCGCTGCTGATGCCCGTGTAGTAGTTCGACCCGTTGACGCTCGCGTCCGGCAGGCCGCCTTCGCCCATGCTGAAGCGCTCGGGCACACAGCTCGGCTCGTTGTCGGGGTCGCCGCCACAGAACATGAGCCGGTACTGATCCGCGGCGCGTGTGGAGAGCAGCGACCAGTTGCAGGGTTGGAAGGGCTCGCTCGTGGCGGTGCGGCACTCGAGACCCTGGAAGCAGACGCGCTTGCTGACGCCGCAGGTGACCTCGTCGGGGATGGCCTCGCAGCCGGAGCGGAGGGCGTCGACGACGGCGCCGTCGCCGTATTGGACCTGACCGCCTCGCATGACGAGCACGACGTCCTCGGGGCGCGCGTTGAGCACCGCGCGGTGGTCCCGATGCGCGCTCGCGTCGAAGAAGGCGAGGTCCGCGATGAGCCCCTCGGCGATCACGCCGATGCGGTCGACCACGCCGAGCGCGATCGCGTTGTTCCGGGTCGCCATCAGCCAGAGCTGCTCATCTGGGAAGAAGCCGGCGAGGTGGTTTCGGTTGAAGCTGTCGGCGCACGCGAGCTCGCGGAGCATGCTCATCGAGCCCGTCCGAACCCAGTCGGTGCCCAGACCGATCGGGACGCGGAAGCGTGCGTACTCGGTGACCCGCGCGGTGTCGCCATAGAGGGCGATGTTCGTCCGCGGCGACCAGATGAGCTTGGCGCGTCGCGTGGCGATCTCGGCGATGTCGGAGGGCAGGGCGCCGACGCCGTGGATGATCGCGGTCGTGGCTTGGATGAGGTTGCGGTCGCCCTCGCGCGAGCAGAGGAGCTCGTTGCGGGCCGCGTCGTCGATGCCTTCGCTCATGTGCGGGACGTAGGCCTGCTCGTTCATGACGCTCGTGGTGTCGTCACGGAAGGCGTAGTTGCAGTTGCCGACGCGCTTGGTGCCGTCGTTGTCGCCGAGCGGAAAGGTCTGGTAGTTGCCCGCCGGCACGTCGAGCTCGTTGCGGTTGTTGCTGTCCAGGTTGCGCAACAACCCCGCGGGGCCGCCGCTGCCGAAGATGCTGGTCGTGCCGGCCATCATCTGGCGCAGCTCGAGCCACTGCATCTGCTCGGTGCTGGAGGTGCCGCCGCCCGCGCTGATGCGGTTGTGCGGCCCGGCGCCCGTACGCCAGTCGTGGCGGTGCTCGTAGCGCTCCCGCGTCGCCGTGTAGGGCATCGCGTTCGCGAAGGTCACGTGATCGTGCGCGTTGATGAGGCCGGGGCTGACCACCACGTCGGGGCAGACGAGGGTGGTCGCGCCGCTCGCGCTCGCGCTGCAATCGCAGCCGACGCAGGCGATGCGGCCGTCCTCACCCACGAGGACCTGACCGCCGCGGAAGACCTCGCCGGGGGTGAGGATGTCGGCGGTCACGAGGACCGCGGCGCCGCCGGCGGTGACCTCGCAGCGGCCGCTCGCGGGGGGAGGGAGGCTGTCGCCGGGGCACGTGGTGATCACGGGCGGCGGGAAGAGCTCGGTGGGGGGGACCTCGCCGTCCGGGACGAAGCCGTCCGGGAGGTCGCCGTCATCCGGGACCATGCCGTCTCGCATCCCGCCGTCGGTCATCGGGTCGTCGTCGTCATCTCCGCAGCCGACCGCCAAGACGAGTGCCGAGAGCACCAAGAGAAGCTCACGAAGAGTTCGAGCGCGCATGAATCCCAATCCACGCCAGCTACTGCGCCAGCGTCCCTCGCGGGTATCAGCAAGAATGCCGACCTCCCCAGCAGGGTCAAGCCGCCATGAGCAACGTTCCCGGGTCGAAGAGGGGTCCGCGCCCATGGCATGGCCTCCTCGGAGGCCTCCCGCGAGCCCCGCGTGGACCTTGGCTCGGAGGGGCTCGAGACCTCGTCGGAGGGGTCCCGCGAGACCCGCTCAGGCCTTACTTCACGAGGTGCTCGCGGCCTCTCGGAGGGCTCCCGCGAGACGCGTTCAGGCCAGGCTCAGAGGTGCTCGACCGACGCGTAGAGCTCGGGGACGAAGGTGGCGCGGGCGCGGACCAGGCTCCGGTGGCGCCCGGCGCGGCGCACGCGGAGGTGCTCGATGCTCGTGCTCGGGACGTCGCCTCGTACGTCGTCGGCGTCGCTGAACTCGTGCTCGACGACGGGGGGCTCTTGCGCCGCGGTGGGGGCGAGCGTGGACAGGAGGAGGATGGAGGCGAGGAGGGTGCGCATGTCCGAGCGGACGCACGAGCGGCCGGGACGGTCTCTGGCGCTCACGAATTTCTCGTTCGACTTGGCTCGAAGCTTCGCCGTGCGGCCTGGCCAAGCCTCTGTCCGAGATCTCCCTCAGCCCGCGAGCACGAGGGCGAGGTACCCGAGGAGGCCGCCGAGGGCGATGAGCGCGACGCCGAGGAGCAGCCAGCCCGCGCGACCGGGGCTGGCCGGAGGTGGCGGGGTCGAGAGCCCGGTGCGCGGCTCGCGCGGGATGGCGTCGGTCGGCGTCGCGCTGCGCGTCCGCTGGGCGGCGACGGGGTCGATCGCCGGGACGCCCGCCGCCGTCGCCGCCCAGGCGTCGACGTCGCGCGGGACGGCGCGGGGGAGCACGCCTGGCGCGAGGCTCGCGGGGGGCGGACGCACGCTCTCGCCTGCCGGGCGCACGCTCTCGCCTGCCGGGGCAGGCATCGGGGCCGGGGCGATCGACGGCGCCTTCTTCTTCGTCAGCGCCATCGCGGCCGCGGGCTCCTCGATCGCGCCGCCATGCACCGCGAGGCGGTCGGCCATCGCGTGCAGGCCCGCGACCCGCAGCGCCGAGAGCAGCTCCTGCGCGAGATCTCCCATCGACTGCGGCCGCTCCCCCGCGCGCTTGTCGAGCGCGCGGTAGATCACGGCCTCGACGGCCGGGGGGATCTGCACCGCCGCGTTGATCTCGCGCAGCGCTGGGGGCGGGTCCGAGAGGTGTTGTTGGATGACGCTCATGAACGTGTCCCCGTCGAAGGGCACACGGCCGGCGAGCAGCTCGTAGAGGATGAGCCCCAGGGCGTAGACGTCAGAGCGGTGGTCCGTCGGCCTGCCGAGGCATTGCTCGGGCGACATGTACTGCGGGGTCCCGAAGATCATGCCGGTCTTCGTGAGCTTTCGGCCGGGCGCGCCGTCGACCTCGGTCTCGCTGATCTTGGCGAGGCCGAAATCGACGATCTTCACGTATTCGGGCTCCGCCCCCCGCCGCACCAAGAAGACGTTCTCGGGCTTGAGGTCGCGGTGCACGATGCCTGCGGCGTGCGCCGCGCCGAGGCCCTCGCAGCATTGGAGCACGATGCGCAGCGCACGCTCGAGGGGCAGCTGACGCTCGCGGGCGAGCACGTTGCCGAGATCCTCACCGTCGAGCAGCTCCATGACGAGGAAGGGAAGCCCCTCCGCCGTCCGGCCGAAGTCGAAGATGTCGACGATGTGCGGGCTCCCGAGGCGCGACGCCGCCCGCGCCTCCCGCTCGAAGCGACCGACCGCCTGCCCATCATCGTCCTGCACCGGCCGAAGCAGCTTGAGGGCGACCGGTTTCTGCAGCGCCTCGAGGACGCCCGCGTAGACCGTGCCCATGCCCCCGCGGCCCAGCACGCGGTCGACCCGGTATCGGCCGTCGAGGAGTCTGCCGAGGTGAGGGTCCACCGGGGGCACGGTGGCCATCGCCCGCGCGCCCTCGCGCAGACGGACGCCGTCGAAGGGGCAGAACGCCTCCCCCTCCGAGTACTGCCGGGCGCATTGCGGGCAGACGCGCATCCGGGGCGAGGGGTACCATGATTCGTCGCCACGGGGAGCCGACTTGCGCCGACCCTCGATGATGCGGGGCGAGCCTTGCGCCCCCGCGGGACATTCCGTAGCTTGCGCCACACGGGTGGACCGCCGCTGCGGCCGCCACGGATCAGCAGCTCGACCTGAGCCCCATCGCCCCCCAGCATCGCCCTCCGGGCGGGAGGTACCCATGCGCCGTCGGATGTTCCTCGGCAAGATCCACCGCTGTCGCGTGACGCACGCCGACGTCGACTACGAGGGCAGCGTCACGGTGGACGCCGACCTGCTCGACGCGGCGGGCATCCTCGAGCACGAGGAGGTCCACATCTGGAACGTGACGCGCGGCACGCGGCTCGCGACCTACGCGCTCGCCGGCCCCCGCGGCTCGAAGGTCGTGTGTATCAACGGGGCGGCCGCGCACCTGATGCGCCCGAAAGACATCGTGATCCTCGCGACCTTCGGGGAGATGGACGACACGGAGGCGCGGACGCACGTGCCCAAGGTCGTGCTCTGCGACGAGAACAACGACGTGATCGAGATCGGCGCCGAGCGGGCGGGTCCGCAGATGCCTCGGCACCTCGGCGCGTCGGCCTGACGCGGACAACACGAGGACCAGCGCGCGCTGAGCCGGGGCGCGAACGCCCCGCGGGGGCCGGCCGTTGACTCGCCGTGGGGGGCGTGCAAGACCCCGCCCCCGATCCCCGCGACTTCCCAAGGGAACGCGGTGCGCAGGAGAACGCACTTGGCGAACGAAACCGACGAGAAGCGCCCCGAAGAGGAGACCGAAGGGCAGGCCGACGAGGGCTCCGCCCCGGAGAGCGGCTCGGATGAGCTGGCGGGCGGCGCCGACGGCGAGTCGGACGAGGACGGCTCGGACGAGGACGGCTCGGACGACGACGACTCGGACGAGGACGACTCGGACGAGGTCGACTCGGACGAGGACGGCTCGGACGAGGACGGCTCGGACGAGGACGGCTCGGACGAGGACGGCTCGGACGAGGACGGCTCGGACGAGGACCGCTCACGGCCGGCGGCGTCGACGGCCTCCAGCGCGGCGGCGCGGGCCCGCGAGCGCGCCGCCCGAGGCCGCGCCAAGAAGGGCAAGGTCACGGCAGGCCAGCGACTGGCCGCCGCCAAGGCGGCGAAGGCCGCGAAAAAGATCGCGGAGCGCGGCCGCGAGGCCGAGGTCGTCGAGGACGCCGCGATCGAGCGCGCCGAGGTCGCCGGTGGCTGGCTCGAGAAGAACCGCAAGACCATCCTCGGGATGCTCGGAGCGGTCTTCGTCGTCGCGGCCGTGTACTTCGGCTACGACGCGCACCGATCCAGCAAGGCCGCCGAGGCGACCCAGTTGCTCTGGGAGGCTACGGAGATCCTCAACGCCGGCATCCGCGCCGAGGACGCGGACGCCCCCGCCGACGAGGACGAGGTCACGTACACCTCGATCGCGGCCCGCGCCGACGCGGCGATCGCCAAGCTCGAGGAGGTCTTCGCGGCCGGCGCCAGCGCGGACACCCTCGCTTGGGCCCGGCTGCAGCACGGTCGCGCGCTCTACCAGAAGGGCCAGCACGCCGAGGCGCGCGCGTCCTTCGAGCGCGCCCTCACCGAGGGCAACGACGACGTCGTGCCGCGCGCCCTCGAAGGCGTCGCGTTCACCTACGAAGCGGAGGAGGCCTTCGACGAGGCCGTCGCTCGTTTCGAGCAGCTCCGCCAGGAGGAGAGCTCGTCGCTGCGCATCCTCGCCGACTACCACCTCGCGCGCATGCACTTGGCCCGCGAGCAGGAGGAGCCGGCCAAGGAGAAGCTCCAGGCCGTCCTCGAGGCGCTCCGCGAGGAGGACGCCCCGCGGCTCGCCTACGTCCGCGATCAGGCCGAGCTGCGGCTGATGGCGATCGACTCGAGCCTCGTCCAGCGCGACGCGGCGATGGACCCCGACGAGATGCGCCGGCTCATCGAGCAGCTTCAACGGCAGCAGGCGGCCCAGTGAGCCCGCGCGCGCTCGCCCTGCTCGGCCTCCTCGGGCTCGGCTGCGGGGCCGGCGCGTTGCCTGGCGCGGCGGACTACGACCTCGTCGGGGTGACGCTCCGCGATCCGCAGACCCTCGTCTCGACGCGCTCGTTCCACGTGCGCTGGAGCCGCGCCCTCCGCGAGCTGCTCGGGGGGCCGTACACGCCCATCGAGAGCGCCGCCGCGGCCATCGACCCCGTCCGCGGGCGGGTCTTCGTCGGGTCGTCCCGCGGTGTGCTCTTCTCGTTCGACGCCGAGGGACGACAGGTCTTCCGCTACGACCCCGAGTCCGGGGTCGAGGCCGCGCCGGCCGTCGACCCGGTGTGGGGCGACGTCTTCCTCGCGACCGAGGACGGCATGGTGCACGCGCTCCGAGGCCGCACGGGCGAGGCTCGATGGAAGGTGTCGGCGGGCGGTCCGGTCCGCGCGACCCCGCTCGTGAGCGACGACGCGGTCTTCGTCGTGACCGAGAACGATCAGGTCGTGGCGCTCTCGCGGGAGGACGGGACGACGCTCTGGTCCTACCAGCGCGAGGCGGACGTGGAGTTCGCGATCGCCGGCCACGCCGGCCTCGCGCGCTCCGAGGACGGGGGCACCCTCTACACTGGCTTCACGGACGGCGCGGTCGTCGCGCTCGACGCCGCCGACGGCTCGCTCGTCTGGGAGCGCCAGACGATCCTCGACGACGAGGGCGCCGAGGGCGGCGAGGCGATCCGTTTCTTCGACGCGGACGCGACGCCGGTCGTCGACGGGGAGGTCGTGTACGCCGCGAGCTTTCGGACCGGCCTCTACGCGCTGGAGCGCTCGAGCGGCACGGTCCGCTGGCGCGAGCCGCTCCGCGGGGTCGTCGGGATCGCCGTGCGCGGCAACCTCCTCGTCGCGTCGAGCGCCGAAGAGGGGGTGGTCTGCCTCGAGCTCGAGGACCGGCGGATCCGCTGGCGTCGAGAGATCGAGCGCGGCGCGCCGAGCCAAGCGCTGATCCACCCGAGCGGCGTGGTCCTCTACTCGAGCTCGAAGGGCTCGATGATGATGGTCGACCTGCGGACGGGTGAGGAGCAGGGGCGGCTCGACGCCGGGCGTGGGTTCTCCGCGCCGCCGACGGTCGCGGGTCGGTACGGCTGGATCCTCTCGAACGGCGGGCAGCTCTTCGCGTTCGAGCTCTGATCCTCGCGCGCGAGCCTGGCTCGGGCCTCACACACGAGCATGGTCGCCTGCGTGGAACCGCTCCGCTCGGGGAGCGCTTCTCACGAGCCGCTTCACGGGATGGTTGTCCCGTTCCAAACGCGCGGCGACCCGCGGATTGCCGCCCGTAGGGCGACCAGCGAGCTCGGCTGAGCTCGATCCTCAGGGACGGCGGAGGCGCGACTGCGCGGTGAGGAGCGCCTGGAGCACCTCGCCGCACGCGGCGTGCAGGCGTGGGTCGAAGCGATCGGGGTGCACGTCACGGACGAGTCGTCGGACCCGCTCGCGGGCGGCGCGCGCTCCGTCGTCGGTCGAACCCTCCGTGCGCATGTCGTCCTGGAGGTCCAGCAGGGCCTCGGCGCCCAGCCCGCGCCGGAGGGCGAGGCGCTTGCGCAACAAGGTCTGGTGGCGCGCGTCTCCGGCGCTCGCGCCGTTGGGCTGGGCGAGCCCGACGAGCTGCCAGGCGTAGAGCGCCCGCAGCGCGCGCGGCCGCTCGGCGCCCAGCGCGAGCGCGTCGGCGCCCGTCCCGCCGCGCAAAAGCACCGGCAACATCGCGCGCTCCTCGGGGAAGAGCGCCGCCTGCTCGAGGGTCGCCCACGCCTTGGCGTCGACCACCCATCGACCGTCACGGATGCGGCGCTCGGCGTCGGCGGGGACGGCGTCCACGGCCCCGCGCAACGCCGAGAGCACGAGGTCGGCTACCGGCACCGGCTCCTCCAGGGCAGGCAGCGCCGCTGCGATCGGCTCGAAGCGGAGCTCACACTCGGGCCACCGGAACATCGCCGTCACCCGCGCGCGCATCTGGCGACGCAGCGCGTACGCGACCGCCGGGGCTTCGGCGAGCTGGCGCGCGACGAGCCACCGACCGATCGGCCCCGAGGGAGGCGCGCCTTCGAGCGCGCGCGCGTGGCCGTCTCGGTCTACCGCCAGGAGCTCGCCGAGCATGGTGGTGCCCGGGAGATCGACGGCGACGACCTTGCCGGCATGCAAGACGAGGCGGCCCCGCGCAGGGCCGCGCACGTTCAGCGTCCCCGTCGCGCGCCCTCGCGTGAGGCGAAGGAGAGCCCGGCCGAGGGTGCTGGCCGCCGGAAGGTGCGGGTCCATGACTCCTCCGATACGCGAGCCGGCTTACGCGGCCAAATTTTCCGCGAGGCGGATCCAGGCCGGGCGTCCGGGGCCGCGCGGCTTCGCTCGCCCCCGTGCGCCTTGGTGAAGTGGGTTTGCCGCCGCTCGTGACCTCCACCGAACGATCTGCTATGCGCGCCGTTCGGCCGAGTCGGGCGGTCGTCCCGCGGGCCACGAAGGCACCATGCGACACTTCATCTTGGGGGCCGCCGCGCTCGTCGCGGCGGCGGGGCTGGTCACGACGGCGCACGCGCAAGGGCGGCGCGCGGCGAGGGACCCGGACGCGCCCGCGGCGCCCCGGGTCACGCTCGCGGACCTCGACGGCATCGTCGAGCGGCTCCGTGGGGACGACCTCGACGCCGTGCGCGAGGCCATCGACCTCTTGACGATCATCGACCGCCCCGAGGTCGTCCCCCACCTCGCGGCGCTGATCCGAGCCGGGCAGCCCGACGCGATCACCGACCGCGCGATCGGCGCGCTCGAGCGAGTCGCCGAGCCCAGCGCCATCGACGTGCTGACCGAGCTCACGCGCCACCGGCGGGCTGGCGCGCGCCGCCGCGCCTACGGCGCGCTCGCGGCGATCGCGGATCCGCGCGTCCGCCCGCTCCTCGAGCAAGGCCTCCGCGACAGCGACCGCTCGGTCCGTGGGGCCGCGGCGCTCGCGCTCGGCACCATCGGCGCGAGAGAGAGCCTCGACCTCCTCTTCCGTGCGTTCGAGCGCAACGTGATCGAGGCCGCGATCGCGATCGGCAAGCTCGGCGACGCGCGAGCGGTCGAGCGGTACCACGGCTTCCTCGGCAGCGAGCCCCTCGGCGTGATGCTCTCGGGCTATGACGCCTTCCTCCGGCGAGACGACGTGCCGGTCGAGACGAAGAAGGCGATCGTCGAGCGCCTCGGCGAGGTCGCGGGCGTGCAGGTGCGCCGTTTCTTGCAGGAGTACCTCGGCCACTTCCCCGAGCGAATCCGAGACCGTCGTCAGAACGAGCTCAAGGTGCTGGTCGAGCAGACGATCGCGCGCATCCCCGAGAGCGGCGCCGGCGTGCGCGTCGGAGGTGGGTCGTGATGACGAGCCGCTGGACTCTCGTCGCGAGCGTCGCGCTCGTCGGCTGCGTCGGCGCGACGCAGAAGCCCGCGTTCGGCTACCGCTTCGCGGACAACCAGGCCGCCGACGTCGCGAGCGTCGCCGCGGCCCTCCCTGCCGCGCACGCGCCTCGGGTGTCGAACCCGAGCGGTGAGCCGCTGGTCGTGAGCGTGACGCACGGCGAGGCGCCGCGGGTGGTCGCCCTCGGCCTCGACGGCGCGGAGCGCTGGGAGGCGTCGGTCGCCGCGATGACGCGGCCCGAGGTGCTCGGGGACGTCGTCCTGACCAGCGACCGCGAGAACGTCGTCGCCCTCGACGCGCGCGACGGCCGCGTGCTCTGGCGCCGCCCCCTCGGGCCGCTCGCCTACGTCGGCGGGACGCGATCGGGGGGCGCCATCATCTACGTCACGAGCGTGGGCGCGGGCGGAGGGGCGACGCGCGTCGGCGACGTACGCGCGGTCGACGCGCGCAGCGGGAGCGCGCTCTGGTCCTACGAGATCGCCGGCACGCTCGGCCGCCCGGCCGCGCGTGGAGCCTTCGTCTTCATCCCGTGGGATCGGCAGAACGTGGCGATCCTCGAGATCGCGACGGGCCTCGAGAAAGCACGCTTGCGCACCACGGACGACGTGATCGCGTGGGTCGCAGACCACCCGAGCGGGATCTACTACGGCGCGAACGGCGTCTACCGCTTCGACACGAATTCGCACGCGGGGACGCGCCGCGGGCAGACCCACCGGCCGCCGCCCGTCACCGACCTCCCGCGTGACCCGATGGTCGCTGACGACGGCTTCTTCCCGATGCCCGGTACGCGGTCGGCGCGGGGGCGGATCCGCGTGTACTTCGCCCCGGAGGGCACGACCGAAGGTCGCATCGACGCCCGCGGGGGCCGCTTTTACTTCGTCTACTTCCGCTACGTGATGGCGTACGACGACGAGGGTGCGCTGGTCTGGGTGCGGATGCTCGACGAGGACGTGATCCAAGCCGAGGCGGTCGCGAGCGGGCTCTTCACCGTCGGCGAGCAGGGCTCGTTCCGCGTGCTCGACCGCGAGACCGGCAACGACCGGTGGACGGGCGGCGCCGAGCGCGAGCTCGCGAGCGCGGGGCTCGACCTCGGCGGCTTCGACCCCGCGGGCGAGCCGGGCGAGCCACGCCCGCTCAAGCTGGCGCTCGCGGAGATGGCGGGGGACGCGGACAACCGCCTCGTCGCCGCGCGGGCGTACGCCATCGAGCAGCTCGGGGCGATCCCCGAGCCGGACGTGACGGGTCTCCTGCTCGACCTCTACGCGCAGCGGAGCGTCCCCGGCGCGCTGCGCGAGACGATCTCGACGGTGCTTCGCCAGCGTGAGGTGGGCGTGGAGCTGCTCGTCGAGGCGCTGAGCTCCCGCTACGACTACCTCGACGAGCGGCCCTCGCCGCCGCTCGACTTGCTCGTGCCGGCGCTGCTCGAGCAGCGACGCACCGACGCCGTCTCGGGCCTCGTCGCGCACCTGCTCGATCACGAGACGCCGTTGGCGGTGCTCGGCCTCGTCGCGCGGGCGATCGTCGAGCTCGGGGACGCGAGCGTCGTCCCGGCGCTCCAGGCGTTCCTGGTCCTCTACCACGCCGACTCGAGCTTCGCGCAGAACGCGGAGCCGCTCGCCGTCGTCGCGGAGGGCATCTTCCGCCATGGCGGCGAGGAGGGGAGGGCCATGCTCACGGCCCTTCGGGCGAACGGTCGTGTGCTGGCGAACGTGTCGACCGCGATCGAGGAGCTCTTCACCAGCGAGGCCCAGCGCGCCGACGCCCGCGCCCGCGCGCTGGCAGAGGCGGAGGCGGAGGCGGCCGCGGCGGCGGCCGCGGCGGAGCGCGAAGGACGCCCGATGCGCCTCTCGCAGGCGCAGATCAACGGGGTCTTCGCGGAGCAGACGGAGGGCCTGCGCGCTTGCTTCGAGGCGGAGCTCGAGCGCGATCCGCGCTTCTCGCAGCTTCGCGTCGTGTTCATCCTCGAGAACACGGGGATCCCGACCGACATCCAATACGCCCCGAGCGGCGCGGAGCTCGTCGGTTGCCTCGAGCCCGTCGTCAGCGCGCTTCGCTTCCCGCCTTTCCGGCAGCGTCGCCAGCGCGGGACCTTCACCGTGACGTTGCGCGGTGGCGAGGACACGACGGCCGCCGCGCCGACGGACCGCTTCTGGTGGTCACGCGCCGAGCGGCTCGCCAGCGACGGTCCGATCGGGCGTCCCTGGTGGGAGGTTCGGCAGGCGCCCGCGCGGGGCCCCGCGGCGCCGCCCCCTTCCGACCCGACGCCTCCCTCGACCGCACCCCCGACCCAAGGGGGCGGCGCCGGGCAGCCGTGGTGGCTGGAGGGCGAGCAGCCTCCGCAGCAGCAGCCTCCGCAGCAGCAGCCTCCGCAGCAGCAGCCTCCGCAGCAGCAGCCTCCGCAGCAGCAGCCCCCGCAGGGCGGGAGCCCGTGGTGGTTGGCCGACGAGTGATCCCGGAATGCAGCGCGCTCGCGAGCTGCTAACTCTGGGGCGTGAGCGCGGAGAGTCCGACCAAGATTCGAGCCCACCTCCGTGAGCGGGGGCCGCTCCTCGTCGCGCTCGCGCTCGGGCTCGGGGTCGCGCTCGGCCTGACCTGGCCGGACTTCGCCCGCGAGGGGGAGGCCGGCCGCTCCCTCGCGGTGGTCCTCGACGCCGAGGTGGAGGTCGAGCCGGAGTCCGTCATCGTCTTCGGCGGAGGCGGCGCGCTCGGCTTTCGCGAGGTGCTCTTCCGGGGTCGCGTGGACGAGGGCGCGCCGAGCGATCTCTATTACGTCCGGGCCCGCATCACGGCGTCGGGCGCCGTCGTCGCCACGCGCCACCTCTCGAACCTGACGCGGACCGGCAGCGCGGACGAGCTCACGCCCGTGCGGGTGGGCGAGCACCACGTCGCGTTCCTCGCGAAGGTGGCGGGCCGGATCGACGCCCTGACGGTGCTCGACCTGCGCGGCGAGCCCTCGTCAGTCACGGACGACTGGCCGCCTCGCGCGCGGGCGCAGAACGCGGTCACGAACCTGCTCGACACCGGCCGTCCGGAGGGCTTCGGGCGACGCCGGTATGGGCTCGCGCAGGCCGCCGATGACGCCTCGCTCGAGGTCGCGGACGGGCGCCTCGTCGTCCGGTTCGACGTTCGGAGCGACGTCCGGGGCGACGTCCGGACCGAAGGCGAGTCTCCCCCGCGCCTCGTGATCGATCCCGAGCGCGCCGAGCCCCTCGAGGGGGCCGAGCACGTCGAATTGCAGGCCCTGGAGAAGGGCATGCCCGGCACGCTCACCTGGGTGGTGGACACCGTGCGGGGGCTGTCCTTCGTCGGCCCCGAGCCGATCGCGTGGCTCGAGTCGCGGGTCTTTGCCGTGAAGGACTATTTCGATCGGGTCTATTACGACGTGGCCGGGGGCCCGGACACGGAGGCGGAGGTCGCCGAAGAGCTCGGCGTCAGCGCAGAGGTCGCCCGCCAGCGCGCCGAGCTGAGCGCGACCGACCCGGAGCTCGGCTGGCCGCCGGGGCCCATCCCGCCAATCATCGCGTCCCCCGCGCGTGGGGAGGGCGAGTGGATCGCCATCGTCGACGACCCCTTCCTGAAGGCGTACCCGAACGCGCCGCCCTCCTTCTTCAGCACGTTTTTGCAGGTGGATCCGCAGCGGCCCTTCACCCGCGTCTACGTGGCGCTCTGGGACCCCCGCCAGATCCAGCTGCGGATCATGAGCGGCACCCAGGAGCCCGAGAGCGCCACGGGCCAGACCGCGCCCGGCATGGTCCCGCGCGACGACGAGACCCTCGAGCGCGTGGTCGCGGGCTTCAACGGAGGCTTTCAGTCGCTCCACGGCGAGTTCGGGATGATGAGCGAGGGGCGCGTCTACCTCCCGCCCAAGCCGTGGGCGGCGACGGTCGCCGTCTACGCGGATGGTCGCGTCACCATGGGGAGCTGGCGGGGCCCGCCGGAGGGCGTCCGGCATTACACGGAAGACTGGGCTACGGCGCAGATCCCCGAGGGCATGGTGGAGTACCGCCAGAACCTCACGAGCGTGGTCGAGGACGACCGCTGGAACCCCTGGCGGCGCTGGTATTGGGGCGCCGCGCCGCAGGGCGACCAGGATCAGGTCTACATCGATCGCTCGGGCATCTGCCTCACGCGCGAGGGCTTCTTCGCGTACTTCTGGGGCAAGTCGATGGGCGCCGAGGAGCTCGGCAGGGCCATGATCGCCGCTCGATGCGTCCGCGGGATGCACCTCGACATGAACCAGCGCCACACGGGCTTCGAGCTGTACCACACGTACCGGCGCGCGGAGCCGCCCACGCCCGTCGGGCGCCGGCTCCGCGACGACTTCGAGTTCGAGATCGACGTCCCCCAAGGCCGCGACTGGCGCGTCCGCGGTCGCCTCCTGGCCAGCTCGATGACGCCGATGCGCTTTCCCCGGTACATCCGGCGCGACGCGCGCGACTTCTTCTACCTGACGCAGCGGCCCGTGCTCCCGGGGCCACACCTCGCCGGCGAGATCGAAGGGGAGGGCACCTTCGACGCGGGGGGCCTGCCGAACGCAGGGTGGCCTCATGCGTTCGCGCGGGCGTGGCTCGGGGCCCCGCCGGACGGCGACGGGGGGCGCACGTGGCTCGTGCGCATCGACCCGTCGCGGGCCGTCCCGCAGCCGCTCGCGCGAGCGCACCACGGGCGCGCGCTCGGATACCTCACGGCGCCGCCGCGCGCGGGCGGTTGGGCGCTCGTCACCACGCCGCTCACGGTGGGTCGTCGATGGGCCGTCGTCGACGTGGCCGACGCCGGCGACGCCCTGGTGGTCCTGCGCGGGGAGCCCCTGGGCCCGGAGAGCGACGCCGCGCTCGGCGTCGACGGGGATGGGTTCCTGGTCTACGCGGAGCGCGCTGGCGACCCCGTGCCGCTTCGGCAGCGCCTCGAGGCCGCCGGGGTCTCTCGGGCGATTGGCCTCCCTGCGGCCTCCCGCCTCGCGTTCGCCTTGGGGGGCACCTTCGCGGGACCCGACGCCTACGTTCGAGACGTCGACGTCGACGATGCGCTCGCGCTGCTCGCCGAGGAGCGCCCGCCCACCGAGGTGCTCTTTCCGGACGTCGAGCCCCGGCCGTACATGTTCTGGGGCCCGATGCAGGACACCCGCGTCCGATACCTCCGGACGACCGACCGCCCAGCGCGCTTCACGGCGCCAGAGGAAGAGGCGCCGTGAGCCGCGCTCAGCCGCGGTCCGCGTGTCTTGGTGACGAAACGCACGAGGATTGGCGGGCCTGGGATGGGAGTCCACCCTTGACCGACTTTGCGCAGGCTGGGTACAGTGCCGCGATTCTGAGGTCGGCTAACCGAGGAACGCGGTGAAGAAGCCCATTCCATTCGGCAAATATCTCCTGCTCGAGCGCGTGAACGTCGGCGGGATGGCAGAAGTCTTCAAGGCGAAGGCGTTCGGCGTCGAGGGCTTCGAGCGGCTCGTCGCCGTCAAGCGCATCCTGCCGAGCATCGCGGAGGACCAAGAGTTCATCACGATGTTCATCGACGAGGCCAAGATCGCCGTGCAGCTCACGCACGCGAACGTGGCCCAGATCTTCGACCTCGGCCGGGTCTCCGACAGCTACTTCATCGCGATGGAGTTCGTCCGAGGAAAGGACCTGCGGGCGATCTTCGACCGAGTGCGCAAGCGCGGGGAGACCGTCCCCGTCCCGATGGCCTGCTACGTGATCATGAAGATCTGCGAGGGCCTCGACTACGCGCACAACAAAAAGGACTCAGCGGGCCGAGATCTGCACTTGGTGCACCGCGATGTTTCGCCCCAGAATATCCTTTTGAGCTATGACGGTGAGATCAAGCTCATCGACTTCGGGATTGCCAAGGCGGCGAACAAGGCCGGGAAGACCCAGGCCGGAATCCTGAAGGGCAAATTCGGGTACATGTCGCCCGAGCAGGTGCGTGGGCTCCCGCTCGACCGCCGCAGCGACGTGTTCAGCGTCGGCATCGTGCTCTACGAGCTGCTCACGGGGGAGCGGCTCTTCGTCGGCGAGAGCGACTTCTCCACGTTGGAGAAGGTCCGCAACGTCGAGATCATGCCGCCGAGCACCTACAACCGGAAGATCCCGGAGGAGCTCGAGCAGATCGTCCTCAAGGCCCTCGCGAAGGACGTGGACGATCGCTACCAGACCGCCATGGACCTGCACGACGATCTGCAGTCGTTCATGTACACGAGCGGCAACTTCTTCGCGCGCAAGGACCTCGCCTCCTACATGAAGAAGGCGTTCTCGGACGAGATCGCGAAGGAAGAGGTCCGCGACGAACAATATCGGCAGATCAAGGCGCCGAGCGGTGGCAGCGGGCTCGACGCCTTCGACGACCTGCCGTCGCGGAGCGC
>JAHBWH010000015.1 GCA_019637115.1 Myxococcales bacterium
ACCGCCGACCGCAAGGGCCTCTTCCGCGAGGCGCACGGCGGGACGCTCTTCATCGACGAGCTCGGCGAGCTGCCGATCGAGAGCCAGGCGAAGCTCCTGCGGGCGATCGAGGTGCGGAAGATCCGCGCGGTCGGCGAAGGGCAGGAGGCTGACGTCGACGTGCGGATCGTCGCGGCCACGAACCGCGACCTCTGGGGCGAGGTGCTCACGGGGCGCTTCCGCGAGGATCTCTACTTCCGTCTGCAGGTCTTCCCCGTGGTCCTCGCGCCCTTGCGTGAGCGCCGCGCGGACATCGCGCCTCTGGCCGAGCACCTGCTCGGGAGGCTCGGGATGAGCCACGTACGAATCGACGAGTCCGCGCGCGTCGCCTTCGAGGGTTACGACTGGCCCGGCAACGTGCGCGAGCTGCTCAACGTCCTGCGGCGCTCGGCGCTCTTCGCGCACGACGTGGGTGGGGCGGAGCCCGGAAAGGTCATCGACGGCGACCTCGCCCGGCGCATGATCGCCGCGAGCGTCTTCGGGCACGTCGGCCCGACGAGCGCGCGACGCGAGCCGCCCGGGCCCGCCGCTCCGCCCGCCGCGCCCGCCGCCGCGAGGCCGACGGATCCCGCGCTCACGACGAGCCTCGCCGAGGTCGAGCGCGCCCACATCGAGCGCGTGCTCGCGGCGCACGAGGGCAACATCACGAAGACGGCGATCGCGCTCGGCATCGATCGGCGTACGCTCCAGCGCAAGCTCAAGGGCTACGGCTACGAGGAGAGCGGATGACGCACCGAGCACCCCCAACGCGAACTCCGCTCCCGGTATCCGCGGCCCTCGACGCAGATCTCGCTCGAGGACGTGCTCGAAGGCGCCCCTCGTCGGCGCCACGTCGTAGCCGCTTTGGTCGGCGTGGCGAGCGCGGCGTGCGGCGGCGCGCCGCCGCACGTAAGGCCGTCTGTGCGCGAGGCCCGCGTCGACGTCGCTCCGGCAACCCAGCAGCTGCTCACGTACCACCGCGAAGGCGGCGACGAGACACGCCCGGTCAGGGCTGCCAGCGCGCGTCTCGCTGAGCGCCGCTAAACCAGGGCCCGCGCGCGCGCGGCGAGGTCGCGCAGTCGCGCAACGAACGCTCCGATCTGCTCCGCACCGGGTCCGGGCTTCCGTTTCCCGGTCGGCGTTGGATACCGATAGGTCGTCGCGTACTGCGTCAACACATCCAGCGACTTCAGCTCCGCACACAGGGGATGATCGGGCGGCAACGGCGGGAAGGCGCCGTCGCCTTCCAACAGGCGGCCGATGTCGTGTTGCTTCGTGGAGTCGAGCCCCACGGTCAGGCGCACGGCGCGGACGAGCTTCTCCGCGGCCTGCTGGAGGTGGAAGGCCGCGTGCCGGTTCTGTGTCTTCGCGCCGAACTCCGCCATGCGAAGGTCGTCTTCCGCATCCTCGAGGAGGGCAACGACCCGAGCGGGGTCGACGAACTCACCGCTCATCGACTCGATATCCCTGGGTGGTCGCGGCGTGAGAGAGCGTGCCGATGCTGAACCGCTCCTGCTCGAATTCCGACCGCGTAACAGGGAAGATCTCGACCTGCGCGCGTCGCAAGAGTGGCCAGTCTTCGTCGTCGAGCGTGGTGCCGTCCGGGACGACCACGAGCACGTCCCAGTCGCTGTTCGGGGCGTGGGTTCCACGTCCTCGGCTGCCGAAGAGCCAAACCTCTTCCGCGCGCAACCGCTCCTCCAGAAAGTCGAGCACGCCCGAAGGCAGCGCGGTGGCGCGAACGAATGGTTGCGGCGCTCGAGATCGCATTGGCCGGACCGCCGTGGGCACCGACAGCCCGAGGGCCCGAAGCGCATTGGCGGCCGCCTGCATCTCACTGCACGCCATGCGACTCCACTGCCCCAGTGTGGCGGGAAGTGGCCCTGCGCCGCTCGCGATCTCGATCGCGGCGGTGGTCAGCAGGACCCCTCGAACGAAGAAGCCGAGCTCTCCGCTGAGCGCGGCTCGGAGCTCATCGTCGGTCGGCGGTGGGCCGACACTCGCGTGGCCCAGGGCGAGCTCCGTGCGAAAATCGCGCACCAGCGCCGACAAGATCGCGCGCATCCAAGCGTCGGCTTCGACGAGGTCGCCTTCGACGCTTGGCAGTTCGAGCAGCCGGGAGTGAAGGATCGCCCACAGCGACGACCTCGACGTCATCAGGTTCGGCGCCAGCGCCTCCGCGACGACCGGGTCTGCGAACCATGTCGACGTTGCCTGTCCCAACCGGACAAACAAGCCGAGCGCAGGAACGCTAAGCTCATCGACCAGCGCAGGAAGCTCCGCGGCGGACGCTCGCGCCAGTGGCGCGATGAATCGCGTGCGGAACTCCATCGGGAACCACTCGAAGTCGGCGCGCGCACGCGCGGGTAAGCGAGCGATCAACCCCTCGAACGTCGTGGGAGTCAGCTCCGACGGAAGCGGGTACGCCACGACCGAACCTTAGCAGCCCGCCCCCCTCGCCGTCACGATCGATCGCAAAGACCGAGAAGCCATATGCTCGACGGTGAGCTGTCGGCAGGCGGCGAGTAGACAATCCACATGCTGAGCATGAGGGGACCCCGAGCGACGCCAGCGTGGGTGCAGCTCGACTCATCGCGACCCCCCCGCCATTCTGCACCTGGCCTTTGCCGTCGGCGTGCTCCGTCGAGCTCGATGAAGGGAAACGGCGGTCGCGCTCGGCGTCGTTCGGCGTACGCTCCAGCGCAAGCTCAAGGGCTACGGCTACGAGGAGAGCGGATGACGCACCGAGCACCCCCAACGCGAACTCCGCTCCCGGTATCCGCGGCCCTCGACGCCGATCTCGCTCGGGGACGTGCTCGAACGGGCCTCGGCCCGTCCTTCGTCGGCGCCGCGCAGCTCGTCGTAGCCGCCTTGGTCGGCGTGGCGATCTCGGCGTGTGGCGGCGCGCCGCCGCGCGCGACGACGCCCGAGCCGACCGCGGACGACGACCGCCCCGGACCGGAGGTGGCGGTCGCGCTCCGGCTGGTCGAGACGGATCCGGAGCCCGAGCTCGACATGCCTCGATCGCGCGCCGAGCTCGTGCTCATCCACGTCGAGGGCGCGCGCGAGGTCACGGAGGTCGGCACGCTCGACGGCATCTGCCAGCCGACGCACGAGCCAGGCACCGTGGGGGGCGCGAGCTGCTGGTGGGCGGGCGCGGGCGTCATCCTGCGGGTCCGCCGCGACGGCGACACGCTGCGCGTCATCCGGATCCAGGACGACTCCGAGAGCGGCCAGGGGCCGGAGGAGGAGCTGCTCTCGGTGGATCTCCCGCGGCGCGCGCAGCTCCGTCCGCTCCTCGGGCATTGAGCGCGCCGCGGCTGTCGGTGGATCTCCCGCGGCGCGCGCGGCTCCGTCCGCTCCTCGGGCATGGAGCGCGCCGCTGCTGTCGGTGGATCTCCCGCGGCGCGCGCGGCTCCGTCCGCTCCTCGGGCATGGAGCGCCGAGTCCGCCCGCGGGCGACGGTTGGCGCTGCGACTCCGGGCGCGAACGAGCTGGAAGCATCGCGACGATCACGCGGTGGGTCGCCCTCACAGCGCCATCGCGAGGCCGCCGCGCAAGGTCGGCAGCCACGCCTGGACGATCTCACCGGAGGGTCCGCGCGCCCGGAAGAGCGGCAGGTCCACCTGCGTGAACAAGGTCAGGCGCATGCGCGCGCTTCGGAAGAGCTCGAGGCCGCCGCGCAGGCCGACCACGAGCCCCGTGCGGTGCGCCGAGGCTTGCCGCGTCTCGTCGTCGCCGACCGGGCCGCGGAGCCATTGGTGCTGTAGGCCGAGCGACGCGGCGAGCACACCGGCCACCTCCGCGCGGTCGCTCGTCGCCCAGCCGACCTCGAACGCGAGGTCGACGATCGCGACCAGCGCCAGCGTCGTGGGCAACGGCGAGGTCCGGCTCGTGAGCGAGCCTCGGACCCCGAGGAACGCCTGCGCGAGCTCGCGGCGATAGGCGACGCCTAGCCCCGGGGCGCCGAGCACCCGACGATCGACGATCCCGACGCGCTGGAAGAGCTCGACGGACCACAGCGTCGCCCCCGAGAGCCGCAAGCGCCGAAGCGCCCCGCCGACGCCGCGTTCCTCCTCGGGGGCCGCCAAGCGCACCGGGTCGTTGTGCAAGAGCACGCGGAAGAGCGCCTCGAGCGCGGCCTCGACCCCCGCCGCGCGATCGCCGCCCTCGGGGCGCACGGCGACGCGGTGCGGCACCTGCCAATTGATGCGCCCCGTGAGCGTCCACCGCTCGTCGAACGCGACGAGCTCGATGGCCGCCGCGGACGCGCAAGGCGCGTCGACCGCGACGTGGGTCGGGTGCCGATCGAGCGCGGCGCGCGCGAGCCGCGTCAGCGCGTCGAGGTCCGGCGCGCCCCCGTCCGAGAAGCCCACGGCCTCCACCGCGACGCACGTGCGGATGCGCTGCGCCGCGGCGGGCGCGGCGAAGGAGGTGAGCGCGGCGATCGACGCCACGACGGCCGCGAGGAGCGACGCGCGCATCGCGGCCTCACCGGAGGAGCCCGATCTGCACGAGCAGACCAGGGAGGTAGGCCTCGAGGCGGCCGTTCACGTTCTGCGAGTCGAAGAGGTACGTAGGAACGTGCGCGACGGCCTCGAGGAAGAAGCCGAGCGCGCTCGTCCGCATCAGCTCGACGCCGAGGACGAGATCGAGGTTCATGCCGCCACCGATCAGCCCCTGGTCGCGGCCCGTCGTGCCCGGCATGATCAGGTAGCGGTGGATCTGGAAGCTCGCGCCGCCGCCGCCGTAGAGCGAGCTCATCGCGTCTGGCCGCGCGTAGCGCAGGAAGCGGAGCGCGGCCGTGAAGCCGAAGGTGTAGTCCGCGTGCCCGCGGCCTGCGTGGACGGGGGACTGACGGCTGGTGCCGACGAGCAGGCTGCCTGCGGCGTCGAGCGCCCACGCGCGGAAGTGATTGCGTGCGCCGAAGCTGAGCACCAGCGGGGCGACGACGTGGAAGCGCCGCTCGACCTCGCCGCCGCGAGGGGCGCGCGGCATCTTCCCGGCGATGAGCTCGGTGCCGATCGCGAAGAGGAAGCGGCCGTCGCCGCGCACGCGGCGCATCGCGGCCTCCGAGTCGGCGCGGAGCACGGTGCGCCGCGTCAAGGTCTCCTCGAGCGTGCGATCGCCCAAGAGAGACGTCACCAGTCGCTCGGCGAGCGCCGCCAGCTCGTCGACCTGGACCTCGTCGACCTCTCTTCGCGCGCCGAGCCGCTGTAGCGAGCGAAGACCGTCCAACCCTGCGGCAGCGGATAAAGCTGCACCACGAGGACTTCGACGCAGCCCTCGACCTCCTCATCCCTGACCGTTCGTTGTCGAGCGCCCGCGCCTTGGGGTGCTCGAGTCCACGCCCGCCATCCATCGCAAGCACCGCGCCAGGTCGGGACGGCGGCGCAGACGCGCGATTTTCGGCCCCTCAGCCGGAAATACCCCCGAACGGGGTGTTCCGGAGAATCACGCAGGTGTGCCGATGCGACGACGACGTGGCCCAGAGGCACGCGGCCTCGTCGGCTCGTCGAGCCTCGGGTGATCTCGGGCTGCGACGTGGCCCTCGCAACGGCGGCCAGATCGCTTGCTCGTCGCGCCTGGTGGTGCCATCGAGCCCGCATGAACCGCGTCGCGTGCCTCTTCGCCTCTGCCCTCCTCCTCGCCTGTGGTGAGCCGCGACCGAGCGCGACCGCTCCCGCGACGACCGAGGGCGCGGAGACGCCGCGTCGCGCCGACGACGCCCGCGGCGGGCGGCTCTTCGACTCGTGGCGGGCCGAGCTCGGGATCGAGGACTTCGTCCCAGACACCAAGGGCACCCCCGGGGTCGCCGACGGCCAAGGAGGACCGCACGGCGACGGCACCCTCGCGCTTGGTACTGGCGAGCCGCTCCTGAACGACGGCCACGACTACCGCCTCAAGAACCTCTTCGGCTGGGACCTCCGGGGCGCCGAGGGGATCTACGGGCCCTCGCACATGAACAAGGGCTTCGTCCGCGCGCGCAGCCTGCTCTCGTGGTCGGGCGACGCGGCGACGATCGCGGCGCGCCTGGCCGAAGGGGACGACGAGACGCCCGCGTTCGGCGCGGTCTTGCCCGCCGACGCGCTCGACGATCTCGCCGCCTTCGTGGTCGGCGTCCGCGACGGCGCGCTCCCCCACCCCGACGCGATCTTCTCGCTCGCGGCGCCCGACGCGGGCCTCTACGCGCTGCGCGACGGCGGCGACGCCGAGCGGGGTCACGCCGTCTACGCGGCGCGCTGCGCCTCCTGCCACGGCGCAGACGGAACCGCCTTCCTCTTCGACGACGGCGCGTTCGCGCTCGGCCCGCACGCGCGCCAGAAGGCCTACGAGGACTGGCTGAAGATCCTCAACGGGCAGCCGGGGTCGTCGATGGGGCGGATGATCGAAGGAGAGAGCGGACCCGCGCTGGCGCAGACGATCCTCGATCTGCTCGCAGCGCTCTGCGACCGCGAGCGATACCCGAGCGGCGCCGGGACGGCAGCGGATGTCGCCGACGGCGATCCGCGGTGCGGCGTGTATCTGCGCTGAAATCGTCGCGCGTTCGCTTGGGTCGGGTGGCCGAGGCCGGCGTCGAGGCTGGGGCCAGGTCCGGTGGCCAGGTCCGATGGCCGGGTTCGATGGCCGGGTCCGATGGCCGGGGCCGATGGCCGGGGCCGATGGCCGGGTCCGATGGCCGGGTCCAATGGCCGGGGCCGATGGCCGGGTCCGATGGCCGGGTCCGATGGCCGGGTCCGATGGCCGGAGCTTCCCAGGGCCTGGGGGCTGGAGCCGGGTCGGGGGCCGGGCCGGGTCCGGAGCGGCGTCCGGTTACCGGGGCTAGGGCCGGCTCGGCCGTCAGGGGGCACGGGCAAGGGCAGGGGCAGGGGCAGGGGACTTCGGGTCTTCGAGACTACCGGCTACTGCGATGACCACTCACGCCGCAAACGCCGTGTTCAGACGGCGAAACGTGGTGGCTCTTGGAGCGGCCATCTGCTCGAAGCCCACGCGGCGCCGGCGGATTTCTCCATGATCTCGAAAACTTGACCCAACGAAACGCGACCCCGGGCGACAACAAAATACAAGTCGATGACAATTGTTGAGTCGCACCCTGGTTGGATTCGAATCACCGTTCCGTGACCGCGCGAAGGCGCACCACGCTGGGTCGTGACCGCTCGAGGGAGCCTCCGACCAAGCCCTCGCATCGAGCCGGGAGAAGTACCTTGGAGACGCTGCTCATCGTTCTGTACCTCGTCGCGCTGACGATCCTCGGCATCTACGGAGCCCACCGCAGCAACCTGCTGATGCTCTACCTCAAGCATCGGAAGAACGCGACGGAGCCGGAGCGCCGCTTCGCGCCGGACGAGCTGCCGCTCATCACGGTGCAGCTCCCGATGTTCAACGAGATGTACGTGGTCGACCGCTTGCTCGAGGGCGTCGCCAAGCTCGAGTACCCGAAGGACCGCCTGCACATCCAGGTGCTCGACGACTCGACCGACGAGACCCAGCAGATCGCCCGCGCGAAGGTGGACGAGCTCTGCGACCGCGGCTTCGACGCGCAGTACCTGCACCGCGTGGATCGCACCGGCTACAAGGCCGGCGCGCTCGAGGCTGGGCTCGCGAGCGCGAAGGGCGAGCTCATCCTCGTGCTCGACGCCGACTTCGTCCCCGAGCCAAACATGATCCGCAAGATGGTGGACCACTTCACCGACGAGAACGTCGGGATGGTCCAGGCCCGCTGGGGCCACATCAACCGCGACTACTCGGTGCTCACGAAGTGCCAGTCGATGATGCTCGACGGTCACTTCGTGATCGAGCACATCGCCCGCAACCGTTCGGGTCGCTTCTTCAACTTCAACGGCACCGCCGGCATCTGGCGCAAGACCACGATCGAGGACGCCGGCGGCTGGCAGCACGACACCGTCACCGAGGACATGGACCTGTCCTTCCGGGCGCAGATCAAGGGCTGGCGCTTCGTCTACGTGCCCGACGCGCTCGCGCCCGCCGAGCTGCCCTGCGAGATGAACTCCTTCAAGACCCAGCAGTTCCGCTGGGCGAAGGGCTCGGCGCAGACGACCAAGAAGCTCATCGGCCTCGTCCTCCGGGCCGAGATCCCGTGGCGGGTGAAGCTCGAGGTGCTCTTCCACCTGACGAACAACTTCGCCTACCTCTTCTTGGTTCTCCTCGCGCTCCTGCAGCTTCCGAACATGCTGATCCGGCGTCACATGGACAACCCGGAGCTGCTCCTGCTCGACGTCCCGCTCTTCGCGGCGACCTGCGGCTCGATCTGCGTCTTCTACCTCGTCACGCACCGCGCGCTCTACGACAACCTCTGGGACGCCATCAAGCGGCTGCCGCTGATGATGGCGCTCGGCATCGGCCTCAGCGTGAACAACGCCCGCGCCGTGCTCGAGGGCCTCTTCGGTAAGGACCTCGAGTTCGTGCGCACGCCCAAGCACGGCGTGGCCGAGAACCGCGACGACTGGAAGAAGAAGAAGTACAAGGCGAGCTTCCCGATCCACTCGCTGCTCGAGCTCGCGTTCGGCCTCTACTTCGTCGTGACGATCGTCCTCGCGTTCGTGACGGGTAGCTGGGTGACGATCCCCTTCCTGCTGCTCTTCATGATCGGCTTCCTCTACGTGGGCACGCTGAGCTTCTTCCAGGCGCGCTGATCGCCGCGTGCGCTCGAACGACCCCGCGGGCCGAGGCCTGCGGGGTCTTCGCGTTCCAGAGGATCACCAGGGGAGCGCGTGGGGCGGCGCTCTCAGCTCAGCTGCTCGAGCACGACGCGGACCGTCCAGTCAGGCGGCGGCGCGGCCAAGCCCGAGACGAGGCCACCCCCGTTCGCGTCCAGCACGACCACACCGCCGTCATGGCGCACGATGCGATAGCGAACCTTGTCGACCTCGAGCGCCTGCAGCCGCCCTAGCACAGGGTGCTTGAGCCCGAGCACACGGCAGCGCGTCTCGTAGCGCGGGCGATCGAGCCCCGCGGCGAGCACGACGATGCCCATGCAGGGCACGGGCGAACGAAAGTGCAACGCGGACTCCTGCCCCGCGGCGAGGGATTGGTCGAGCCCGAACCAACGCGGAGCCCAGAGGGCCTCGAAGACCCGCTCGCCCGGCGCCCCCAACCTCAACCCCTCAGGCGGGCCAGGATCTGTCCCGCGAAGTCTGCCAACTCGTCAGCCCCCATCGGCTTCTCCCCGCTATGGGTATACGACTCCCAGGCATCATCGGGGAAGCCCTCCAAGAAGCGAGAGGGCACGCGAGGTACGACCTTTCCCCTCATCGTCCGCTGCGCAGGGCGGGTCAGATAGAGCAGCTCCTTCGCCCGCGTGACGCCGACGTAGAAGAGCCGGCGCTCCTCGTCGACGTCGGTCGGCGCGGCCTCGGTGATCTTCGGATCGATGGTCCGGCTGTGCGGCATCTGCCCTTCGACGCAGCCGACCAAGAAGACGACGTCGAACTCGAGCCCCTTGGCCGAATGCAGCGACGAGAGGGTGACGACGTTCTTCGCCTCCTCTTCCTCCTGCTCGGTGCGAAGCGTCAGGCGCGTGAGGAACTGACCGAGCGAGACGCCGCGATTCGACTCCTCGAAGCGCTGGAGGCTGCGCATGAAGAAGTGCACGTTCTCGCGACGACGCTGCCCATGCGCCGAGCTGTCCTCGGCGAGGTGCGCCTCGACCCCCGCGTCCCGCAAGAGCCGCTCGGTCGTCGTCACGACGGACGCCTTGCTCGCGAGCGCGCGACGCGCGCCGTCGATGGCCGCGAAGAGCTGCTGAACCCCGCGCCGCGCACGCTCGGAGAGCTCCCCTTCGTCGGCCGCCTCCCGGAGCGCACGCTCGAGCGTGAGGCCGCGCAACGTCTTCATCGCCTCGACCTTCGCGAGCGTGCCCTCCCCCACGCCGCGTGGCGGCACGTCGAGGATGCGCCGGAGCGAGAGCTCGTCGCGCGGGTTCTCGACGACCCTCAAGAACGCGATGACGTCCTTGACCTCCTTGCGGTCGAAGAACTGCGTGCCGCCGAAGACCCGATAGGGCACGCCGCCGATCCGCAGCTCTTCCTCGAGGAGCTTCGCCGTCTGGTTCGAGCGGTAGAGGACCGCGATGTCCTTGTAGGGGAAGAGGCGCTCGCCGGGCGCGGCCTCGCCACCCCGCGCGAGCTCGCGGATCTCGCGGCAGACGAACTTCGCCTCCTCCCCCGAGTCGGCGAGGGCCACGACGCGGACCCGGCTGCCCTCGCCCTTCGCGCTCCGCAGCGTCTTGTCGTGGCGCTTGCCGCGGGACTGCGAGATCGCGGCGTTGGCGACGTCGAGGATCGGCTTGCGGCTGCGGTAGTTGAGCTCGAGCTTGACGACCTTGGTGCCGGGGAAGGTGCGCTCGAAGTCGAGGATGTTGCCCACCTCGGCCCCGCGCCACCCGTAGATCGACTGGTCGTCGTCGCCGACGACGCAGATGTTGTTGCGCTCGTTGGTCAGGAGCCGCACGAGCTCGAGCTGCGAGCGGTTGGTGTCCTGGAACTCGTCGACGAGGAGGAAGCCGAAGCGCGCGCGCCACTTCTCGCGCACGCTCGCGTGCTCGCGGAGGATCCGCACCGGCGCGACGACCAGATCGTCGAAGTCGACCGCGTGCATCGAGGCGAGCGTCGCCTGGTAGCGGGGGTAGACCTCGCGCGCGATCGCGTCGTACTCGAAGGTGCTCGGCGGCACGTCCTCGGGCATGAGGAAGGCGTTCTTCCACAGCGAGATGCGCGTGACGATCGAGGGGATGTCGAGCGCGCGATCACCACCGGCTTCTTTCACGAGATCGCGGACGAGCCCGTTCACGTCCCCTTGATCGAAGATGACGAAGCGGCCGTCGTAGCCGAGCTTGCGGTTCTCCTCGTGCAGGAAGCGCACGCCGAAGCTGTGGAAGGTGCTGAGCCAGAGCTTCTCGGTCGCCGCCGCGCCGACGAGCGGCAGCATTCGCTCGGCCATCTCCGCGGCGGCCTTGTTGGTGAAGGAGACGGCGAGGATGGTGTCCGGGCGGTGCCCGAGGCGCACGAGGCGGGCGATGCGGTGCGTGATGACGCGGGTCTTGCCGCTGCCCGCGCCCGCGAGGACGAGCAAGGGACCGTCGACGTGCTCCACCGCCGCCCGCTGGGCGGCATTCATTCCGGGATCGGTCACTCGGCACCCACCCTTCGCGCGGCGAGGTAGCGCGGCGCTCGGACGGCATCAAGCCCCCTCGGCGCGGAGAAACGCAAGGAGCGACGGAGGGACGATCTCGATGCAGGTGACCGTCGAGCGACCTGCCGAGCAACCTGTCGAGCGACCTGTCGAGCCAGGAGGGCTGGCGCCACGGATCTGCGGCGACACCCAGGCACGTTCTTGCGGGGAGCCGCGCTCAGGTGGGGCCGCAGTCGTTGCAATCGCTGCCGAAAGCGCAGAGCGAGGTGTGGGAGCCGGGGCGGCCGTCATCGCACTCCCCGTCGTTCGCGTGCCGGCAGGTGTTCGTGCACATGCCGCGCCCGCGCGCCTGAGGGTGGGCGGGCCCGCAGTCGTTGCAGTCGCTGCCGAGGGGGCAGAGCGAGGTGTGGGCGCCCGGGCGACCGTCGTCGCATTCGCCGTCGTTCGCGTGCCGGCAGGTGTTCGTGCACATGCCCCCGCCAGCCTGGACGCGCACATGCGGCTGGGCCTGCGCCTGACCGCCCGCGGGCGCCGGTCCGCAGTCGCCGCAGTCCGTGCCGTACGCGCAGACCGAGGTGTGCGCGCCAGGGCGACCGTCGTCGCACTCGCCGTCGTTGGCGTACCGGCAGGTGTTCGTGCAGAGCGACTGGCTGACCTGCACGACCTGCGGCTGCGGCTGGGGCCCGGAGACGATGCGCGGACCGGTCGGCGTCGGGGTCGTGTAGACGGGCTCGGCGCCCGGGGTGGCGAAGGGGTCGTTGGGATCGGCGACGACGACGGTCGGCGGCTGCTCCGCGTATTGCGGTTGCTGGTGGTCGACGACGACCTCCGTCGACATCGGCTCGTCGTCGTAATACGCGGCGCCGCACGCGGCGGCGGTCATCGCCAGCGCGGCGATGGTCGTGTGCGAGATCAGCGAGCGCATCCAGACCCTCCTCGCCCCGACGCCGGGGCAAGGGGAGGATAGCCAGCTGGAGACCCCTGGGCGAGGGCCGCATCCTGACATTGGCGTTCGGGTCCGCTTCTAAGGCTGGAGCGGTGTCCGTGTCCGTGTCCGCATCCGCGTCCGCATCCGCGTCCGCGTCCGCGTCCGTGTCCGCGTCCGCATCCGCGTCCGTGTCAGGGACATTCTCCAGTCCAGGGCTGCGTGCCCGGTCCACTGCGTCGGAGCAGCGTTCGGACGAGTGGCTCCGGTCGTGCGCTGGTGTCCGGTGGGGCTGCGCGGTATGTAGCCCGCCGTGGCGACGTTCCTCTTCGGCCTCGGCGGTCTCGCCGTCCTCGCGCTCCTCGCGATGGACATCGTCATCCTGCGTGGGCTCGAGCGCGCCGATGAAGAGGCGCCGACGGAGCTCGCGCCAGAGCGCAGCAGCACGCACCGCGCGGGCGCGATCGCCGCGCTCGGCCTTGGCGTCCTCGGCTTCCCTGGCACGCTCGCGCCCGTCGTGCTGACGGTGCTGGCTTTTCAGGCTCACCCGATCACGACCGACGGCTGGGTTGCGCTGATTGCGGTCATCGTCGCCGGGCTCTCGATGAGTGCAGCGGTCAAGAGCTTCCGGATCGCTCAGCTCCTGGGCCGCGTCTCCGGGGCGGCCACGCGTCTCGTGGGCGCGACGGTGGTCTACCTGCTCGTCTGGGCGGTCCTCATCGGCCTCCTTCTCCTGCTCGGCCGCGCCCCCGAAGGGCCGGTTCGCCTCGTCATCTGGGTCTACTCGGTGCTCCTGCTCGCGGGCACGGCGGTCGTCGCAGCCACGGGACGCGACACGCTCCGTAAACTCCGCGCCGGGTCGGCCGCTCACCCGTCGCCCTGACCACGGAAGCGCGTCGCCTTCGGGAGCAGCGGGTCAGAGCGTCGGCGGGACGAACGGGATCGGCTCGGGTGCGCCGAGCTGCATCCGGGTCGGATCCTCGCGCGGCGTGTCCGGGGCGATCTCGGTGGTCACTACGGTGCGGTTTCGGACCGCCCCGCTCTCGCTCAAGTGAATCCCCACGCACGCGTAGAGCTGCCGGCGGAGGCCCTCCTGGCGCGCCACGAGGACGGCGTTCACTCCGCGCGGCGGGGAGGGGCGCTCGGCTTGGTACCAGGTCTGGCGGAGCAGCGCGTGAACCTCGGCGAGCCGCTGATCGAGACACTGGACCCGCGCCACGTCGCCGTCGCGCCGGGCCTCACCCAGCTGCCGAGCCGCCCATTGGGCCAGCCGCTCCACGCGAACCACGAGCTGCGTCAGCTCGACGTCCCTCGGCCGGTCGTCGGCCCGGAGGGCGGGCGCGAGGGTCGTGACGAGCAGCAAGGCGGGGAGGACCAAACGGCGCATTTCGGCGTGTGGGTTGTCACGACGCCCCGCTCCGTTCAAGCCGCGCTGCGTCGGCCGCTCGGCCCCGAGGGGTCAGGCCTGGTTGCGCTCCCAGAGGATCCGCAGCCCGTCGAGCGTCAGGAAGTCGTCGACCTCCTCGATCGCCTCGCTCTCGCCCTCGATGAGGCGGGCCAGCCCGCCGGTCGCGATCACGCGGACCGGGCCTTCCATCTCCGCGCGGAGACGAGCGACCAAGCCGTCGACGAGGCCGACGTAGCCGAGCACGATCCCCGCCTGCATCGAGTGGGCGGTGTTGCGGCCGATGGCCTTTGGCGGCCGCACGAGCTCGGCGCGGAAGAGCCGCGCCGCCCGCGAGAAGAGCGCGTTCGCGCTGATCTCCATGCCGGGCGCGATCGCTCCGCCGAGGTACTCGCCCTTGTCGGAGATGCAGTCGAAGGTGGTCGCCGTGCCGAAGTCGACGACGATCACCGCGCCCTTCACGCGCTCGAAGGCCGCGACCGCGTTGACGATGCGGTCGGCGCCGACCTCGCGCGGGTTCTCGTAGAGCAGGCGCATGCCCGTCTTGATGCCCGGGCGGACGACCATCACGTCGTGGTCGAACGCGCGGTCGACCGCCTCGACGAAGGCGTCCGTGACGGAGGGGACGACCGAGGCGAGGATGCTCGCCTTGACGTCGCGCCTCTGGACCTCCGCGATCTGCAGCAGGCTGGCGAGCAGCACGTGCAGCTCGTCCGTCGTCCGCCCCGGGGACGTCTGGATGCGGAAGTCGTGGACCAACCTCTCGCCGTCGTAGAGACCGAGGACCGTGTTCGTGTTGCCGACGTCGATCGCGAGGAGCATCGGCGGAGCGATAGCAGCGCACCGCCGGACACGCACCCGGCGGAGCCAAGGGCAACACCAGGTGAGGCCTGGGCCAGGGCCTGGGCAAGGGCCTGGGCTGCGCTGGGCTGGGCTGGGCTGGGCTGGGCTGAGCCTGGGCCTGGGCTGGTCTGGGGGCTACGCCTGGGCTGCGCTGAGCCAGGGCCTGGGCAACGCTGGGCAGGACCTGCGAACCCGCACGGCCCGCGCGCCCCGGGCGCTGCTACCCTCGCGCGCCATGACGCCCCGCCTCGACGCCTTGCTCGGCCACCTCGACGAGATGCTCGCCCTCGTGAAGACGCTCGACCTGAGCCGGCCCGACGACGCGAAGGCCGCGCTCGACGCCGCTTTCCCGGTCGGCGGCCCCTCGTTCGAGGCGGTGCGCGCGCTCGTCCGCGAGGGCGTCGAGGCGCGATGGCTGGCCGACCGCGAGGCCGGCGGCGTGCGTTTCTCCCGTCCGCGGAAGGCCAGCGCCGAGGGCGAGCACTCCATCGACGTCGTCCACATGGATCGCCCTGGTCCGGGGCACACGCACCCGAACGGCGAGGTCGACCTCTGCTTCGCGGTCGAGGGCACGCCGCGCTTCGACGGCGCGCCCGAAGGTTGGACCGTCTACCCGCCGGGGAGCTGGCACGTGCCGACCGTCGAGGACGGCGTGATGGACATCGTCTACTTCCTCCCCGGCGGCGCGATCCGCTTCGAGCCGAAACCCTGACCCCGATTCCGTCGGTCGACGGGCGAGCGCACGCGTCGCGCTCGCCCGCTCCCCCACTCGCTCGACGCCCCACCCACTCGCCAGCTCGATCGCCTCGGCGTCGACGTCGTGTCTCCAGGATCACCACGCGCGCACGTCCCGCGCGCACGTCATGCGCGCACGTGGCGACCCGCCGACGCCCGGGTCGACCGCCGACCGCTCGCGGGTCGACGGCGACTCCGGGCTCAGCTCCGACCGAGCGCGTCGAGCAGAGGCGCGATCTGCGCGCGCTTGAGCTTGAGCCCGACGCGGTTCGCGACCACGACCGAGCTCACCTCGCAGATGTCCTCGTAGACGTCGAGTCCGTTCTGCCGGAGCGTCTCGCCCGTCTCGACGAGGTCGACGATCACGTCCGCCAGCCCGGTGAGCGGCGCGAGCTCCACGGAGCCCTGGACGAAGATCGTCTCCACGAGCTGCCCCTTCGCCTGGAAGTGACGCGTCGCGACGTGCGGGAACTTCGTCGCCACGCGCAGGACGGTGCCAGGCGTCGGCGGGTACGCCGCCCCGGTCGGACCGGCGACCGAGAGTCGGCAGCGCCCGATGCCGAGGTCCAGCGGCGCGTAGAGGTCGTATTCGCGCTCGAGCAGCACGTCTCGCCCGACGACGCCGAGGTCGGCGGCGCCGTACTCGACGTAGGTCGGGACGTCGTCGGGCTTGAGCAGGAGCCAGCTCACGCCGTGCTCTGCGTCCTCACGGATGAGCTGCCGGGTGCTGCGCGTCAGCGCGTCGGTGTCGAAGCCCGCCGCCTCGAGCCGGGGCACCAGCTGCTCGAGCACGCGGCCCTTCGGGACCGCCACCACCACTCGGCCGTTCGGGGCTACGGGTGCCGGCCGAGCGCGCTTCGTTCGGGTCGCCTCAGGCATGGCCGGGCACCCGCTCGATGCGCGCGCCGAGCGCCGAGAGCTTCTCTTCGATGCGCTCGTAGCCGCGGTCGATGTGGTACACGCGGAGGACCTCGGTGGTCCCCTCGGCGACGAGGCCGGCGATGACCAGGCTCGCGCTCGCGCGCAGATCGGTCGCCATCACCTGCGCGCCTTGCAGGGTCGCGACCCCACGCACGTGCGCGTTGCGGCCGCTCACCGAGATGTCCGCGCCCATGCGGTTGAGCTCGGGCACGTGCATGAAGCGGTTCTCGAAGATGGTCTCGACGATCGTCGACGATCCAGAGGCCGTCGTCATCACGACCATGAACTGCGCCTGCATGTCGGTCGGGAAGCCCGGGTGCGGCGCCGTCGTCGCGTCGGTCCCCCGCGCGCGCTGCTCGGCGGCCACCCGCACGCCGCTCCCCTCGCGCTCGACGACCACGCCAGCCTGCCGGAGCTTCGCGGCGACCGCCTCGAGGTGGTCGAAGGTCACGCCGTCGAGGAAGACGTCGCCCTGCGTGGCCGCGGCCGCCGCCATGAACGTCCCCGCCTCGATGCGATCGGCGATGATCGCGTGGTCGACCGGATCGAGGCCCTCGACGCCCTGGATGACGATGACGTCCGTCCCCGCGCCCTCGATCTGCGCGCCCATCTTGTTGAGCACGAGCGCGAGCTCCTCGATCTCGGGCTCGCGGGCGGCGTTGACGATCGTCGTGCGCCCGCGCGCGAGCACGGCCGCCGACATGAGGTTCTCGGTGCCGGTGACCGTCGGCATGTCGAGCACGAGCTCGGCGCCCTGCAGGCGCCCCTTCGGCACGTCGACGTGCACGTAGCCGTGCTGCAAGCGGATCTGCGCCCCCATCGCCTCGAGCCCCTTCAGGTGCTGGTCGATGGGGCGCGCGCCGATCGCGCAGCCGCCGGGGAGTGAGACGCTCGCGCGGCCGTAGCGGGCGACGAGTGGCCCGAGCACCAGGACCGAGGCGCGCATCTGCTTGACGAGGTCGTAGGGCGCGACGGGCTCGTTCACCGGCCGGCTGCGCACCGAGAAGGTCCCGTCGGCGAGCTCCGCGTCGAGCCCCATGGTCCGCAGGAGCTTGCCCATCGTCCGAACGTCCATGAGGTTCGGGACGTTGCGGAAGACGTGGTCCCCATCCGCGAGGAGCGCGGCGCAGAGGATCGGGAGGGCCGCGTTCTTCGCGCCGCTGATTCGGACGCGACCCTTCAGGGTGGCCCCACCCTGGATGCGAAAATTGTCCACCGCCGACTGATACGGCAGGGAGGGGCGGAGAGCAACGGAAGCCCCTCCACGGCACGGAGCATCGACGCGCCCCTCGGCCGGCTCCATGCTCCGCGCCGTGACCGCCGTCAGCGTCGCCCCCTTGGTCGAAGTGCCCCGCGTGAAGGTCCACCTCGCGCTCGTCGCGGTCCAGGTGGCCTTCGGCGCCCTCCCCGTCGCCGGCAAGATCGCCATGGAGACCGTGGGCCCCTACGCGCTCTCGCTCTTCCGCGTGAGCGGCGCCGCGCTCTTCTTCGGCTTCCTCGCCCTACGGGGTCGGCATGCTTCCCCGATCCCGTGGCCCGACGTCCTCCGCATCGCGGGCTGCGGTTTGCTCGGCATGGCCGCGAACCAGGTGCTCTTCCTCGGCGGGCTCGAGCGCACCACGGCGACCAACGCCACGGTGCTGGTGACGACGATCCCGGTGTTCACCTTCCTCGTCGCGGTCGTCTCCCGCCACGAGCGCTTCGACCCCCGCGGCGCGCTCGGCCTGCTCGTCGCCTGCGCGGGCGTGCTCGCGATCGTCCACGTCGAGCGCTTCGCGCTCGCGAGCGACGGCCTATTGGGCGACCTGATGATCGTCGCGAACGCGCTCTGCTACGCCTGTTTCCTCGTCCTCGTCCGCCCGCTCGCCACCCGCTACGGCGCGATGCGCGTCGTCGCGATCTCCTTCGTCGCCTCGACGATCGCCGTCGCGCCCTTCGGCGTGCCGCAGCTCTCGGACGCCTTCGCCCGCGCCGACCTCCGCGCCTGGCTCACCGTGCTCTTCATCCTCGCGGTGCCGACGATCCTGACCTACCTGCTGAACACCTGGGCGCTCAAGCACGCGCGCTCGTCGACCGTCGCGGTCTTCATCTACCTGCAGCCCATCGTCGGCCTCGCGCTCGCGGCGCTCGTCCTCGGCGAGACGCTCGGGCCGCGCGCGGTGGCGGGCACCCTCGCGGTCTTCGTCGGCGTCTGGCTCGTCATCCGGCGCCCGGCCGTCGCAGCGACCTGACGCTCCGGCCTCAGGGCAGGTTCACCTGCACCTGCACCCGCGTCACGTGGCCGCGCTGCTGATCGTAGGGGAAGCGATCCGAGGTGCGATCGACGAGGTCGTAGGCGAGCACGACCTCGAGGTGCCGGATGAGCTGCCACTCGATCCCGATCTCGAGCTCTCGCACCGTGTAATGCGGCGCGTTGACCATGAACTTCTTGCCGCCGTCGTAGTACGTGCCTCGCACGTAGGGGATGAGCGAGACCGTGCCGAGGATGCCGTCGAGCTTGAGCATGATCTGCGCGTAGGCGCCGAAGAGCGGCCGGCTGTCCACGACGGCGCGATCGTCGTTGCCGCGGCGACCCTGCTGTGGACCGACGCCCCACGTCGCCTCCGCCTGGAAGCCGAAGGGCTGCGGGTAGACGACGATGGTGCCGAAGACGCGCGCGTCGAGGAGCGAGAGGTTCCCGTCCGGGGTCCGGAACGACATGCCCTCCTCGTCGCGGAGGGTCACGCGATACTTGCCCACGTAGCCGCCGAAGCCGATCTCGACGAACTGGCTGCCGAACTGGAAGGGGTAGGCGAAGCGGCCGATGACGTGGAGATCGTCCGTGAGCGCCGGTTGGTTCGCGGTCTGGCCGTTGTAGATGCCGAGGCCGATGACGCCGTAGTCACCCGAGCCCTTCAGGCCGGACTGGACGAGGTGGCGGAAGCGCTGCTGGATCTCGACCGGGGTCCAATAGAAGAAGGCGCCGATGTCGCGCTCGTCGCGGACCGCGCTGTTGAGCGCGTCGTTCCGGTCGAGGGCGAGGCGGTTCTGGCTCGACTGGAGGTTCTCGAACCCATACGGCACCTTCGACTGCCCGAGGCGCAGGCGGAAGCGGTGCGCCTTGTCGAAGAAGACGTCGGCGTACCAGTCGCGCAGCACGAGCGCGTGCATCTGCGTGCCCGCGGTCGAGGCGAAGTCGGGCTGCAAATAGATCGAGAGGTGCTCGTGGAGATCACCGAAGATGATGAGCCGAGCGCGGCGGATGGCGAAGCCGTTGCCCTCGCCGATCGAGCGGTCGCCCTGCGTGTTGATGAGGTCGTCGTTCGAGTTGAGGCTCGGGAGGCGGTTGTAGCGGAGCTGGGTGTAGCCGCGGATGCTGATGCGCTCGTACCAGGCCAGCTCACGCGGCGGAGCGTCGGCATCCGGCTCGGGGCGGGCGGTCGGGGACGGCTCCGAGCGCGGTGGCTCGGATCGCACGGCCACCGCCGCGGGGCTCGTCTCGGCCTCGGCCACGCGCTCGGGGCTCGTCCCGCCCTCGGTCGTGCGCGTCGGCGCCGCTGGCTCGACCGGCGCGGTCGAGGGCGCGACCAGTTCGAGGGTCGGAGGCGGAGTTGCTGACGACGCGGCATGTCCGTCCCCCTCGGACCCGATCTCGGCCGCAGGGGCCTCCTCTCCACCCGCGTCCTGCGCGTGCGCGACGACGCTCGCGCCGAGCACCGCCACGCAACCCAGCCATGCCCCAAACCCGACGCTCATTCGGGGTCCCGGTGGATGGTCGACGTGAAGGCCGCCCGCCACGACGACGACGGACGAACCGAAGCCCACTCGACGAGGTCGGCGAGCGAGATCCGGGTCGAGGGTGGCGGATACCCCGAACGAACTTCGGGCTGGGGGCACTTGCCTCACGAGCTTCTTCATCGCCTCTGCTCCACCGACACCGAGACGACACCTCTCGGTCACGCGGCGAAACCTAGGTGGCGCGTTTGTCGCCAATGTGACGTGGCCGCAACACATGGCGACGAACGCACACGCGCGCGTCACGCTCCCGTCACACGATCTGAGACGTCGGCACCCACGAGCCCCGTCATCACGAGGGAATTGGCGAGTACACGGTCTCGGGAGGGTCCGCGGGCTCCGTGACGCCCGTGACGAACGAAGCCTCGAAGCGACACCGTACCGGCGAGGATTTGGCGGCGCTCGGCGGTCCGAATCGACGAGGACATGCAGAGCCTATTCGAGGAGATCGGCCGAAGCCGGTCGGGCCGCCGAGCGGCCCCGAGGACCGGCGCAAACGGATCGTCAAATCCGCCGAGCACCACTATTCTTCGGCCGTGCGAACCCTCCTTCTTCTGGGCCTCAGCCTCTTGGTCGCGTGCGCCAGCGGCGAGAACGACCCCCGACGGCCTGACGGCGGCACGACGGAAGACGGCGGAATGACGGCGGATGCGGCGCCCGATGCGCCCCCCGGCGCCTGCACGGGGCAGCCGGACGGGACCCCCTGCGACGCGGACGGGGATGGGTGCACGATGGATCTCTGCCGCGGGGGCCGCTGCGTGACCGAGGGCGTCGCGAGCTGTGACGACGGCCACGCCTGCACCCGCGACTCCTGCCGCTCGACGGGGCCCTCGACCTACACCTGCGACCGTCAGGTCACCGAGGGATGCTTCGTGGGCGACGCTTGCGTGGCCGAGGGTGTGACGAACCCGGTCGCGACCTGTCAGGTCTGTGACACGGCGGAGCCAACGCGGTGGACCGAGCGCACCGGGGCCTGCGACGACGGCGACGCCTGCACCGAGGGCGACACGTGCACCGGCGGCCACTGCGTCGGCACGCCGCGCGTCGACGACTACGAGCCGAACGACACCCGGTCGGCCGCGCGCTCGATCGGCAGCGTGAACGACAACGAGAGCTTCCCGAAGGGGACCATCATCGGGACGCTCTTCCCGGCCGCCGACGTCGACTGGTACCGCTACCGCGACAACGACACCGCGCTCGGCGCGATCTTCCCGCGCGCGGAGCTGGTCGACATCCCGGAGGGCTCCAACTACGACCTCTGCGCCTACGCGATCTGCACCACGGGCGCGACGCCGACGGTCGCTTGCCGCACCGGCGCACCCTCGACGCTCGAGGGGCTACCCGGCTGCTGCAGCCGCAGCGCCGGCAACGCGAGCGAGACCGTCCGCCTCGACCCGAGCTGCCCGGGGACCAGCAACGACTCGGTTGACGTCTTCGTCTTGGTCGAGAAGGCGGTCGGACCGACGTCGTGCGAGCTCTCCTACCGCCTCCGCTGGGGCGACGACTGAGCACTGCCCTGGCGCCGCGCGTGGGCGCCGACCGCGACCCCAGTGACGACGCCGTGCCCCGCGCTCAACCGGCGCGCACCGCGACGTTGCAAGCGTCCGCGAGCGACCGCGAAGCGGGCGCGCGACCCCTCGCGCCCGGGTTGGTTCGGTGGCGCATCGCGAGGCGCCGTCACTCGAGGACACAGCGGACGCCGCCGAGATCCATCTCGGCGATGCACTCGTTGCAGGCGTTGCAACGCGTGCGCTCGAGCTCGCCTCGCGCCATCCGCGTGGGGAGGTCCGGATCGGCGAGGAGCGCGCGGCCGAGGACGACGAAGTCGAAGCCTTCCCGGCGCGCCGTCTCGATCGACGCGCGGGAGACGAGCCCGCCGAGGAGCGCGACCGGCATCGACACGGCCGCGCGGAGCTGCCGCGCGAGAGGCAGGAAGAACGCCTCCTCGAAGGGATAGGGGCGAAGGATGAGCTTGCCGAGGACGCGCATGCCGAGCCGCGAGAGCCGCTCTGGCTGTGCGGCCGCCATCCGCGCGAGCGGGAGCCCGCCACGCAACAAGAAGAAGGGGGTGCGGCTCGTGAAGCCGCCGCTCGGCACCAGGAGATCGACGTGCCCGCTCGCCTCGAGCGCGCGCGCGATCTCGATCGCGCCCTCGATCTCGAGGCCTCCTGCGAACCCGTCGGCGAGGTTCGTCTTGGCAAGCACCGCGCGGTCGGGCCCGACCGCGCGCCGCACGCGCTCGAGCACCGCGAGCGGCAACGCGAGGCGGCGGTCGGGCGAGCCGCCCCAGCGGTCCTGGCGGCGGTTCGTGGCGGGAGAGAGGAATTGGCTGAGGAGATAGCCGTGGCCAAGGTGCACCTCGACGGCGTCGAAGCCGAGCTCGGCGGCCCGCGCCGCCGCGTCGCCGAAGGCCTCGATGACCGCCTCGACGTCGGCGTCGCTCATCGCGCGCGCGAGGGGCACCCCGGAGGAGGCCCCGTAGGCGTTGAGCGCCCATGAAGGTCCGCGCGGACCGCGACCGTCGGGTCCGCGGAGCTTGCTGAAGAAGCCGGCGTGTCCGAGCTGGAGCGAGCAGAGCGCGCCTTCGTCGTGCACACGCGCCACGAGCTCGCGCAGCACGGGGCGCGAGCTGGGTCCGAGCTGGAGCTGGTCCCCGAACGTCCGACCGCCGGGGTGGACGGCGCAATAGGCGACCGTGGTCATCCCGACGCCGCCGCGCGCGAGGCCGATGTGGTGCTCGACGAGCGCGGATGAGGCGACGCCGCCCGGGCTCATGCCCTCGTAGGTGGCGGCCTTGATCAGGCGGTTGCGAAGGCGAAGTGGGCCGAGCGCGGCGGGCTCGAAGGCGTCCATGGCGCGATCGTATCGTATCCGTCATACCCGGGTGCCGCCGACGCAGACTCGGACTCGGACTCGGACTCGGACTCGGACTCGGACTCGGACTCGGACTCGGACTCGGACTCGGACTCGGACTCGGACTTCGCAGACGCGGTCTCGGACGCGGTCTCGGTCTCGGTCTCGGTCTCGGTCTCTGCTCGCCACGCGCGCTGGTAGACGTGGACGTGATCACATCTCCGCGTGGCTCACGGCGGGGGACACGCCCCGCCACACCGGCGCGGCGCTGATGGGGCTGTAACTTCGTGACAGCCCCATCGGCCTTGACGGTGTGGCGAGGCGTGTCCTCCCCCGCCTATCCGTTCGATGGACCTTCGGGTCTCCCGGTGCCCTTCGCGGTCGTGGGACTCGCGTTGCTCCCGGTCCCACGAGGCGCGGACGACGGCTCTGCGCCCCCGGATTCGCACGAGCGACCTCCGACGATGAAGCGCGCCCGGTGCCTTCGGACGTTCGATGGACATCACGCCTAGAAATAGAAAGTAGGGTCGGAGGCGAGCGCCGTCGTGAGCTG
Source organism: Myxococcales bacterium (assembly GCA_019637115.1). Taxonomy (GTDB): domain Bacteria; phylum Myxococcota_A; class Polyangia; order Polyangiales; family Houyiibacteriaceae; genus JACKEH01. The sequence goes on from JAHBWH010000015.1 coordinate 23,179, forward strand.
CGCGCACGACAGCGCTCGCAGGGTTCGACCTGCGCGAGTTGGCAACGTCCCGTGTCGAGAGTGCGGCGGTCTCCCGGGCTGGAGCATGGGCTCGCCCGCTCCGCGCTGAGGCGCTGCGCTTTGCAGGTGGGTCGACACGCCGTCCGGTCGGCAGACACCACGCGGCGCAGACACGCGGACGCGGACGCCGACACGGACGCCGACACGGACGCCGACGGACGCCGACACGGACGCCGACACGGACGCCGACACGGACGCCGACACGGACGCCGACACGGACGCCGACACGGACGCCGACACGGACGCCGACACGGACGAAGGCAGACTCGGTCCGTGTCCGGCTTCGGCTTCGGCTCCGTGTCCGACTCCGCAACGCTCCTGGTACACGTGCGTGCCCGTCCACGTTCACGTTCACGTTCACGTTCACGTTCACGTTCACGTTCACGTGCGCGTGCCCGTGCGCGTGCCCGTGCGCGTGCCCGTGCGCGACCAGAGACGTCCGTCGGGGTTCCGCGGGGGATAGAAAGCCAAGAACTCTGACCACAGCGAAGCGCGGCTTCTTCCCACGACTCCGACTCCGACCCGTAATCCGACACGGACGCGGACGCGGACACGGACGCGGACACGGACGCGGACACGGACGCGGACACGGACGCGGACACGGACGCGGACACGGACGCGGACACGAACGAGGACGCCCAATCCGCCGACGCGGCGCTCGGGTCCGTGTAGGCTCCCTCCCGTGAAGACGCTGAAGGACAAGGTCGTTGTGATCACAGGCGCGGGCGGCGGGATCGGCGCGGCGCTGGCGCGACGGATGCACGCCGGCGGCGCGCGCGTCGTGCTCGTGGATCTGGAGCGCGGCGCGATCGACGCGCTCGCCGATGAGCTGCCCGGCGCGCAGGCGCGCGCGCTCGACGTCGCCGACGTCGATGGTTGGCGCGCGCTCGCGCTCGAGGTCGCGGACCTCGGAGGCGCGGACGTGCTCGTGAACAACGCGGGCATCACCATCCTCGGCGCGTTCGAGCAGCAGAGCCTCGAGGATCTCGACCGCATCGTCGGCGTGAATCTCCGCGGGGTCCTCTACGGCAGCCGCGTCTTCCTCACGCAGCTCGTCGAGCGCCGCGGCCAGCTCGTGAACGTCTCGAGCCTCGCGGGCCGCGTGGCGTTCCCCTACCAATCGTCCTACTGCGCGACGAAGTTCGCCGTCCGCGGCCTCGGCGCAGCGCTCCGGCTCGAGCTCGCGCCGCGCGGCGTCGGCGTCACCACGGTGTTGCCGGGGGCGGTCGCGACGCGCTTGCTCGAGCGCGCGCACAGCTACGACGGCCGCGCCTCGCAGAAGATGGCCGAGCTGATGCTCGCGCACGGCACCCCGCCCGAACGCGTCGCGGCGCGGGTCGTGCGCGCGATCCTCCGCGACGAAGCGGAGGTGATCGTCGGCTGGGACGCCCACGTCGCGACCGCGCTCGCTTCGGTCGCCCCCGCGGCGCTCCGCTTCGCGCTGGGGTCGGGGTTTCGGGTCCGCTCCGGCCGCCGCCCCGCCCGCGTCGACGAAGCCCGCTGACATCCTCGCGGGGCCAGCTCGGAAGGGTGAGAGCCACGCCGTGGGTCGAAGGGTCCGGGGCGCAGCCTCGCGCGCCTCGCCTCGTCGGGCTCGACAGACTCGGCCAAGCACGCGACCTTCGCAGCGTCCGCGATGCCCACCCCCCTCGAACGACTCGCCGAGCTTCCGCCGGAGGAACAACGACGTCGGGTCGCCGAAGAGCGTACGCTCCGAGGGCCGCTCGTGTCACTGCCCGACCTTCGCGCGCTCACGCCAGAGGTCGCGCACGCGCTCGGCATGATCGCGCTTGCGCGCGGCCTCGCCGTCGAACCTCGGGTCGCCGACCTCGATCCCGCGGTCCGAGCGCCGTGGGACTGCGCGTTGCTCGCGCTCGATCCGAGCGCCTCGATGAGCGACGAGGCGCTGGAGCGGGCGCTCGCGTCGTGGCCCCACGACGACGTCCCCATGCCCGCGAGGCTGATCGCGCGGTGCGCCGCCCACCCTGCGGAGCTCATCGCGCTCGCGGCGATCACCGGAGCCCGGGCGGCCGTACGCGCGTTCGCGCTCGCCCCCCGCGACGCGATCGGGGTCGTCGAGCCGCTCGCGAAACATTCGAGCGCACGCTGCCGCTGGGCGCTCGCGCGCGCTCTCCGCGCTTGGCCGACGGCGGACCGGAGCCGAGTGGCAGCGACGCTCGCGGGCGACACCGACGCGGTCGTCGTCCGCGACACGTGCCCATCGCTTTTCGACCTCGACCTACTGCGCGGGATCGCGACGCGCTCCAGCCTCTCGAGCGAAGCACGAGCAGCCGCGTGGGCCCGCCTCGCCGCGCTCGGCGACCACGAGACGCTCGCCGCGCTCCTCGAGCTCCCCACTGATGACCCGTGCGTGCGATGGGGCTGTGCCCGCGCTGCGCTCGTCGCGTTCCACCGCCGCGGCGTCTTCGTGCGCGAGACGCAGATCTCGGCCCTTCTGGCGTTCTTTGGCGCCGACCCAGGCTTCGAGCCCGAGACCCTCGTTCGCCTGATCTTCACGTGCCGCCACGCGTTCGTGCGGGCCTGCGCGGCGATCGACGCGAACGACCCGCTCTGGGCTCGCCTCGCGCCTGCGGTCGCCGAGTGCGAGGGCGACGGCGCGACCGAGCTCGCGTGTGAGCGACTCGGCGAGACGAGCGACCCGGAGATCGTGGACGCGCTCTTGCGCGCGAGTCGGCGCGCGCGAGACATGCCCGAGCAGGTGCTGCTCGGCTTCCTCACGACCCACCCCGAGGCGGCCTTGGAGGCGCTCGCCCTGCACGGGACCGAGGCGACCGTCCGCGCGATCGTGCGCGAGCTCGCCGATCCGCTCGCGTTCGGCGCTGCCCGCGCCGCGGCCGTCCACGCGGCGTGGCGCACGACTGACGATCGCGTTTTGCTGGCCGACCGGCTCGACCCACTCGATCTCGATCCCGAGTGGCTCCGCGCCGCGGTCGATCCTCGGCTCGTCGAGATCTTGCTCGCTCGCCTCGCGGACGCGCCCGCGCTCGTTCGCCTCGAAACGGTCGCCCGCGTCGCCGATCGTCGCCACGCGTCCGTGATCGAGGCGCTCTTTCGCGAGGCCCTTCAGGACGAGCTCCGCTTCGACCCACGAAGACGCCCCCGCGGGCACCTCACCCGCTGGGAAGCCGAGGAAGCGGCCGCAGCGTACGGTGCACACCTCGTGGCCCTCGGCCGACGCTTCTCCCCCTGGGCACCAGAGAGCGCGGACGAGCTACTCCGCGTGTTCGCGCTTCGCTGGCTGGACGAGGCGCCGAGCGAGGACGTCGAGGTCGCGTTGCTCGGGATCCTCCGACGCGCACGGGTGCTCGACGCGCACCTCCCGAAGCTGCATCGGAGGTGGCGGGATCGCCGCCCGACCACGCGGCGAGCCGCGATGGAGATGCTCCTGGACGGTGCCGACGCGGGCGGCCTCGAGCTCTCGCTGTGTCAGCTCGCCGCGACCGCCGACGACGAGCCGACACTCCGACAAGCGCTTCGCGCGATCGGCGTGCTCGACGCGACGTGGGCAGAGCCCTTCGCGCGGGCTGCTCTGGAGCACCCGAACATGAACGTGAAGAAGACCGCCGCCGAGGCGCTCGCGGTGGTCGGCGACGCAGAGAGCGTCGAGGCGCTCATCGGTTGGCTCTCGCGCCACGACAACCCCGGACTTCGCGTGTCGCTGCTCGCGGCGCTCGATCGCGCCGCTGGCGACGCGGCGGACGCGACGCTCTTCGACGCATGGTGCTCGTCGCAGGGTCGTTCCCGAGAGCTCCTCACCCACGCGTTCGATCGACGCCTCGGCCTCGCAGACTTGCGCAGGCTCGTTCACCGCGACGAGGCGCGCGAGCTCGTGGACGCCGCGTTGGCGGGAGCCCTCACCCTCCACGACGCCACCGCCTCAGCGCTACGCGACGCGCTCGGACTCGATCAAGGGCCGCGGGAGCTCGAGGCGCGCGAGGCGCCGGCGCTCGACGCGCTCACTCGGCGCGGCTTCTCCCTCGCGCGCGCGCAGGAGGCGGTCGCCGAGGCCGAGGCGCGCGGAGACCACGCTGCGCTCGACGCGGCGATCCGCGGACGAGCCCCGGAGTGGATCACCGCCGCGCTCGACGTCTCGTCGAGTCCGACCGAAGCCCCCCTCGGAGCCGCCATGGGCGCAGCGGTGCTGCGCGCGCTGGAGGTCCCTACCCCTCACGACGCAGCGGTCGTCGAGCTCATCGCGCGCCACGGCGCGGCCGCTCCCAGCGCGTCGTTCCGACTCGCCTCGCGGGTCGACGTGGCGTTCCGCGAGGCGGCGATCGCGGGCGCGCGCGCGCTCCCGCCGACGCCGGCTGGGGGGCTCTCGCGGTGGAACGCCCTCGGCGCGCTGGGGGCCATCCGAACGCGCGACGACGTCGCGCGTTGCGTCGACGACGCGCGACTCGCGGGAGTGGAGCACGAGCTCGCGTTCCTGACGACAGCGCTCGGCCTGGACGCCTGCACCGCGGAGCGCGCCCGCGACGAGCTCTCGCGCTGGTGGGACGAGCGCCCTCGTCTCCAGGAGGCGCAGGAACCGGCTCGGGCGCCGAGCCCCGAACGGGTCGCGCGATGGCTGCGCGATCCGGTGCGCGCAGCCGAAGCAGCGCTCCAGGTGCTCGCTCGCGCCGACCTCCGCTCGCTGCTCCCCGAGGTCTTGTCCCTCCACCTCGACGGGGCGCTCGCCCTCCACACCCCCGAGAAGCTGGGCCCGATCCTGCGCGAGTGGCCGTCCGACGCCGAACGCGCTGCGCGCGCGGTCACGCTGCTCGCCAGCGTCCCCGCGCATCGCCGGCGTGCCTTCGCCCCGGGTTGGCTCGAGGCGTGGACGCGGGGTGAGGCTTGGGCCAGCGACGCGCTGGCGAGCCTCGCGGCGTCCGAGCGCGTCGCGCTGGTCGCGGATCGCGTCGCCCACGAGCCCGGTCTCGCCGACGTGTTGGCGCTCGGCGTCACGTCGAACGTCGATCGTCTCCGCCTCGCCTCCTTCCTCGGCGCGTCGAGCGCAGCCCACGCGGGGGACCAGGAGACAAAGCCCACCTCGGTCGAAGAGTGGCTGGACGAGGCGCGGCGCCGCCGCGGCCGCCACGCGGCGCGCGCGGTCCGCGCGCTCGCGGACGCGAAGGCCATCGACGCATTGGTCGAGCTGGCCTCGCACGCGGACGCGCACGTGCGACGAGCGGCGCTGCGTCACCTCCGAAAGCTCGCGCCCAAGGAGCGCTACTACGAGGTCGCGACGGCGACCTTGGAGGGGGAGCCACGCGCGGAGCTACGCCGGACGCTCGTGCGTTCACTCGGCCACGCACGGCACCGCGCCGCGCTGCCACGCATCGTCGAGCTCGTCCTCGACCCCGATGCGAGCGTCGCCCGCGCAGCGCGCGACGCGCTGATCGCGGTGGGGGAGCCGGCGCGCGCGCTGGTGATCAAGGCCCGCGCGCGCGCGCGCCCTGATCGCCGGGCCGCCTACGACGACCTCGTCGCGAAGCTCACTTGAATACCCCCGCGGACGATGTCTTCGACGTGGCGACGCCTCGGGCCAGGACGTCGAAGCCCTCGGAGTGCGAGATGTCCCCTGCCGGCGCCCTTTACTCCACCGACGAGCCGCCCCATGACCCTCGTATTCCTGACCAACGCGCATGCTCGCGCGTCGTCCTCGCGACCCCTCGCCACCGTCGGACTCCTCATGACCCGCGTCGCCCTCCTGCTCGCCCTCGCGCTCCCGCTGACCGCCCCCCTTTCGGTGCTGGCGCAGCCACCCGCCGACCCCTCGGCCGCCAACCAAGCCTCGGACCCCAGCGCGCTCGGCGAAGGAAACGACGATGACGGAGCTCCTGCCGAGAGTGAGCGCGCCGAGGCCCCCACGCCCGCGGAGCCCGTCGCGCTCGACGAAGTGCCTCCGCCGCCCGGCCCCGAGACGCTCCCCTCGTCCCAGGGCTGGTCCATCGGGCGCTGGCTCGTTCGCTCTGGGGGCTACGAGGCGGCCGCTTTCGTGCTCGCCGATCCACGCGTGCTGGTCACCGCGGCCTCCGCGATCCGCAACGGTAGCCCGCTGCGCGCGCGCAACCCGGAGACGGGGGTCGAGGTCTCGGCCGAGCTGATCGCCCTGGACCTCGAGGCCGGGCTGGCGCTCGTCCGGGCCGATGCCGAGCTCGAGGCGCCGCGCCCGACCGGGCCAACACCGCGGCTCGGCGACCGCGTCGTCCACCAGGGGACGGCGCCCACCTCGAGCGGTCGAGGCGGCGGGGAGCGTTGGAGCCTCGTGCTCGCCGCGCGCGGCCCCTACCTCGCGCTCGCGCCCATCTGCCAGACCGCCACGCCGGTCTTCGACGTCGAAGGTCGCGTCGTCGCGATCTGCACGGGCAACGATCGCGCGCTCGCGGCCTCCGCGCTCGTCGAGCGCGCGAGCCCGGACGCCGAGCCGATCGCGCGCAGCGCGTGGCGCGGTCGCTTCGGCTTCGACCTCCGCTACCGCGTGCAGCCCGACTACGAGGGTGTGCTCAACGGCGAGCTCGGCTTCGGCCTCGTGGGCTGGGACCGCCTCGGCTTCGCGCTCCGCGCTGGCGTCGCGGGCGGCGCCGAGGAGCGGGGGAACACGGGCGTCCGCCTCCGCGCGCGCCTCGAGATCACCGGTGAGGTGCAGCTCCACCACGCATTCCGCGCCTTCAACATCCCGATGCGCTTCGTCCTCGGCGCGGGCGCCGTCTTCCGCGCGCAGGAGCGGCGCGTGACGGAGACGTTCGCGCAGCTGGAGCCGGGGTGCGACGCGACGATGGAGTCGTGCGCCATCGACATCGTCGAGCAGACGACGACGACCCACCGCTACCGCGTGTTGCCGAGCGCCCGCGTCGAGCTGAACCTCGGGGGCCTCGCGCTCTCCTACACCGTCGCGCTCGACTACGACGAGTGGCGCGCCTCGACCCACTCGCTCGGCGTCGGCTTCATCTTCTGACGAGCCCGCAACGGGCGCCTCGCGGATTCGTGGAGCTTCGCGGAGTTCGTGCGCTCCGCGTCGCACGACTCCGCTTCGAGCCATGCCCCGTGGGAGACTGGCGACCCGACGACTGCCCCTCATCGGAAGCCGAGGAGAGCCTTCGACTCAGCCCTCGTCGCGTAGCCCGAGCTCTTTCATCTTCGTCTGCAGGCTCTTGCGGCTGATCTTCAGCACCTTCGCCGCGTGCGTGACGTTCCAGCCGGTCTGCTCCAGCGCGCGGACGATGAGCTCTCGCTCGAGCTTCGCGGTCGCCTCGCGTACCGCCTCCTTCAAGCCCGCGCCGTCGCTCACGATCGGCAGCTCGAGGGGGGCGACGAGACCGTCCGGGGTCGCGAGGCCGTTCTCGGCGCCGCGGCGCAGCTCGGCCGGCAGGTGAGGGACCTCGATGTGCTCGCCGTCGCAGAAGAGCATGCAGCGCTCGACGACGTTCTCGAGCTCCCGAATGTTGCCGCGCCACGGGTGGCGCAAGAGGAGCACGCGCGCCTCGTCGGAGAAGCCGCGCACCTCCCGCTTGAGCTTCGCCGAGAACTTGGCGACGAAGTGCTCGAGCAAGAGCGGGATGTCGCTCGTCCGATCACGGAGCGGCGGCAGGTGCACGTTGACGACGTTGAGCCGGTAGTAGAGGTCCTCTCGGAAGCGACCGCTCGCGATCTCTTGCTCGAGGTCCCGGTTGGTCGCCGCGACGAGGCGGACGTCGACCTGCAAGGTCTTGATGCCACCGACGCGCTCGAACTCCTGCTCCTGCAGGGCGCGCAGCAGCTTCACCTGCATGCTCGGCGGGATCTCACCGATCTCGTCGAGGAAGAGCGTGCCGCGGTGCGCGAGCTCGAAGCGCCCCGGCTTGCTCGTCACCGCGCCGGTGAAGGCGCCCTTCTCGTAGCCGAAGAGCTCGCTCTCGAGCAGATCGGGGGGGATCGCCGCGCAGTTGACGCGGATGAAGGGCTCGGCGCGGCGGCCGCTCTGCTCGTGCAGCGCGCGCGCGATGAGCTCCTTGCCCGTCCCGCTCTCGCCCGTGATGAGCACCGTGCTCGGCGTGTCCGCCACGCGCTCGATGACCTCGTAGATCTCGAGCATCGGCCGGCTCTGGCCGATGAGCTGGTAGCGCCCTCGCACCTCGACGCGCGCGTCGCGCTGGCTGAGCTCGCGGGTGCGCGCGGCCTTGTCGACCGCGTGCTTGAGCTCCTCGCGGTCGAAGGGCTTGGTGACGTAGTCGAACGCGCCGAGCTTCAGCGCCTCGACCGCGGTGTCGACGGTGCCGTGCGCGGTGATCATGATCACTGGCACGTCGGGGTGATGCGTCGCGACGTGCGCGAGGAGTTGCATTCCGTCGACCTTCGGCATGCGCAGGTCCGTGATCACGACATCGACGTGGTGCTCCTCGAGCGCCTCGAGCGCCTCGGCTCCGTCCGCCACCGCGTGCACCTCGTAGCCGTCGCGCGCGAGCTGGGCCGCCAGCACGCGGCGGAGGTTCGGCTCGTCGTCGGCGACCAGGATCTGCTTCATGCGCATCAGGGCTGGCAGCGATCGTCGAGGCCGGCGTCGCCCACGGCGTCGCCGGCCAGGCCGGTGCAGAGGAAGACGTAGACACGGTCCGCGCCGGGCGCCGACGCCACCGGCTCGCTGCGGCGGCCGCCGCCCGGCGTCGCCGCCCCCGTGAAGAACGCGACCTCCTCGCCGATCAGCGCGCCGTCGGTCGCGCTCGAGGGCACGAGGGCTCGCGCTGTTGCGACGTCCAGGCCAGCCGCCGCGCCCGGCAAGACGTAGGCGGCGCCGGTCTCGCCCTCGGACGTCCGGCTGGTCGGCGCCCCGACGAGCAGGTCGCCGACCCCGTCGCCGTTCGCGTCCCCGACCGCGAGCGCCGCGCCGAAGCCGCCGCAGGTGACGCCCTCGACGCTCGGGCAGGCGATCGCGGTCGACGGCGGGTCGTCGCTCGTATCCGAGGCGCCGCAGCCGACGCCGCCGCTGACGTCGCCGAGGCGCACCATCCGCACGCCGCTGCCGTCCGTGCCGACGAAGATCTCGGGTACACCGTCGCCCGTCACGTCGCCCGCCGCGAGGCCCGCCAGCCCGTCCATCAGCGTGGCGGAAGGGGCCCGCGTGCGGATGCCGTCCACGCAGCCGAGCAGCACGAGGCGCAGGCCAGGGCCGTCCATCGGGTCGTCGAAGGTCCCGCCCGCGAGCACGACCACTCGAGAGGCCCCGGGCGCCCCTGCGAGGATGAGCGAGGCCCCGGACGTGAGGCCCACCGACGCGGCGTCGGCGATGGGCGCCGTCGCGAGCGCGACGCCGAGGCGCGCGTTCGAAGGGAGGTCGAGGTCGTCGGGGAGCGCGATGGGCGCGGCCGCGGTCGCGTCCTGGGCGACGCGGTAGAGCCCCCCGCCGCCAGGCACGCCAGGCGCGCCGACGAGCGCGACGCCGAGCGCGCTGCCTGGCGCGAGCGCCGCGAGGGAGGTGCCGAGCTCGACGTCGGGGACACGCGTGAGCCGGAAGGACGCCCGCGGCAACGACTCGCAGCGCACGCGCAAGAAGCCCTCGTCGGTGCTCGCGCCGAGGCCGACGCGCAGCGAGCTGCTCATCACGCAGTCGCGCTCGTCGCCCCAAGACGCGATGCCAGCGAGCGCGGCGCTCGCGCCCCGCTCGCAGTTGGCGTTGTCGCCGGTGACACGCGAGCAACCCTCGTAGAGCAGCTCGAAGGAGCCGATCGAGCCCGTGGCCCCGCCGTTCCACCCGTCGAAGCCGCGGAAGGGAGAGCCGGTGCCCGCGCTGGCCGCGATCCGCGACGCGCCCGTCGGCCCTTCGAGCGTGGTCAGCACGTTGCCGAAGCTGCTGACGGGATAGTCGACGGCGCGGAGCGCGACGATGGGCGCGCGATCCTCGAGGTCCCCGTAGGGCGCGAGGCGGCACCCGGCGAGGGCGAGGAGCGTGGTGATGAAGGCGATCGAGCGCATCAGAAGCTCCACCGGAATTCTGCGCCGCCCGCGCGCTGGAGCAGGTCGAAGTGAGGGACGAGCGTCCAATCGCGCGGCTCGAGCGCGGTGCCCTCGGAGTCGGGCAGCGGGTCCCGGACGAAGTAGTAGATGGAGAGGATGCCGAGCAAACCGGCCAAGCCGAAGGCCGCGTTCGCGCCGATCGAGAGGATGCGCCCGCGCAAGAAGCGCGAGTCGTCCGTGGCCAGGATGCCTTGACGGCGATCCGCGTCGAGGTCGCGCCGCGTTCCGTCCGCGAGGATCGCGAGCGCCGCGCCACCGCCCGCCGTCAGCACGCCGAGCGTGAGCATCGCCCACGCGCCGCTGCGCGAGACCGAGGGCCGGAGACGGACGCGGAGCGGCGTGAGCTGTCCGCGCTGCAGGTCCACCTCTTCGACGTAGTCCTTCATCCCCCGGTGCCGCACCACGACGCGGCGAACGCCCGCGTCGTGGTCCCCCTCGTAGGGCACGGTCCCGACCTCTCGGCCGTCGACGAGGACCGTCGCGCCGGGGACGTTCGCGACGACCCTCAGCCGACCGTAGGTGACCCGCTCGAGGCTGAACTCGGTGCGCAGGTCGTCGCCAAGCCCGACCTCGACCTCGCGCTCCTGCGGCTCGTAGCCCGGTCGGTCGACCCAGATCCGGTGCGTGCCGCTGACGACGACGTTCTGGTAGGGCGTGTCGCCGACCGAGCCCGCCTCGCGATCGTCGAGGTAGACCCGGGCACCCGGCGGATCGCTGACGACCCGTAGGTAGCCGAGGAACTCGCCCTGGCTCATCTCGAGGATGGCGACGTAGACCCGGCCGGCGCGGATGCGCATGGACCGCGTGATGGTCTGGTAGTCCCCGTGCTCGACGCTGATCTCATACTCCCCCTCGTCGAGCGTCTCGGCGAAGGGGGAGGGCCCCGTCGCGACGACGCGCCCACCCTGACGGACGCTGATGCGCGCGTCGGCGGGGTTCGTCTCGACGGAGAGGAGCGACTTCATGACCTGCGGCGGCTCGTCCACGACGACGGCGGGCGGGCGCGTCGTGGGCTCCGCGCCCGGATCGGGCTCGGTCCCCGGATCCGGGTCCGTCCCCGGATCGGGCTCAGCCGCCCCAAGGGCCGCGCGCAGGCGCTCGATGCGCGCGCGCACCTCGTCGACGTCGCTTGCGTCCGGCTCCGCCTCGACGTAGCGCTCGTATTGTTGGACGGCATCGCGGAGCGAGCCTTGTCGCTCGAGCGCGATGCCCGCGTTGTAGAGGAAGGCGCTGAAGGGGCGCGCCCGATAGGCAGCGAGGAAAGCGTCCGCGGCTTCAGGCCAGCGCTCCGCGACGTAGGCCTCCTGGCCGCGCTCCATGGCCTCGCGCGCCTGCTGCAGGAGCTCTCGCTCGGTCTGCGCGGTCGCGGGCGCGGTCCCCACGAGGAGGGTCACGAGGGCGGCGGCGCCCGTGACCCAGCTCCATCGGCATCGTTCGTGTCGCACCCTCGGCCTCCGGACCCACCAAGCCATCTTCGAGGCAGGGGATACGCCTGCCCGCCCCCCCTCGCAACCGCCCCATGCTACACGGGTTTTGGGCGTTGACCAGGAGCGCTCGACGCGCGCGCTCGCCCGCGCAACGCTACCACGAGGGCGCCGCGACCGCCGCGCCTCTCCCCTGGCCCTCCCCCCGCCGGCCCCCTCCCACGACGACCCCTCGATGAGCCGACTCCGCCCCCTGATCCGCGCCGCCCTCCCCTGGATCCTCATCGGAGCCGGCGTCGTCTGGCTCCTCGGCACCTGGGGACGCGGCGGCGAGCGGCGGGTGATGCCCGACGGCGAGCCCGCGCCCCCCGTGCACGTCACGTTGCGGGGGGGTGGGGAGCTCGATCTCGAGGCCGCGCGGGGCGAGGTGGTCGTGTTGAACTTCTGGGCGTCGTGGTGCCCGCCGTGCCGCGCGGAGGCGCCCGTGCTCGCCCGCGCCCACGAGCGGCTGACCCGGGAGGGCGGCGGCCGGCTCGTCGGCCTCGCGATGGACGCGCGCTCGCTCCCCTTCGCCGAGCGGCTCGGCATGACCTACCCGCAGGCGCTGGTCACCCGCGAGATCGCGGAGGCCTACCGGGTGGAGTCGCTCCCGACCACGGTGATCGTGGGCCGCGACGGCCGGGTCGCTTGGAGCTACGTCGGCGAGCTCGGCGAGGCGCAGCTCGCCCGCGCCTTGGACGACGCGCTCGCGGCGCGCTGATGCCAGCGCCCCCCGGCGCGGAATTTCCGGGAGCGGGCCTTCCGGGCTCGGGCATACCCGCGCACGCCCCGGCGCGGCTGGCTCTCGCGAGCATTCTTCCGAATGCCTCAGGCCTTCGGGAAGCGCGCCTTCGTGTGGCGCTCGACCTGCGCCTCGATCGCGCCGGCGGTCGGGAACCGTATCGCGAGCAGGAGCGCGCCGACGGCGACGAAGGAGAGCGCGATCTCGAAGGACGCGGCGCCCGTCGCGGCGACCACGATCCCAAAGACCGCGACCGCCTCGCTGAGCGCGCACGAGAGGATGAAGGGCGTGAAGTACACGGTCATGATCCGCGCGCGGGCCGCTACCGGATCGGCGATCTCGAGCCGCTTCGGCGCCGCGTCTCGGAACATCACCGCGGCGTCGGGATCGGCGACCTCGCGCGTCTCGAGCGCGAGCTGCGACACCCCCCGCGCGAGCATCCGCGCGGGCAGGACGAAGCTCGCGACCGCGACGCCGACCGAGGCGCCAGCGAGCGCCATCACGAGCGGAGGGTCGACGAGCGCCGCCTCGGCGGGCGGGAAGATGCCCGCCACGATGAGCCCACCGTAGATGACACAGCTCCAGAGCAGAGCGCCCCAGAGGATGCGCGGCACGCGCAGCGCGTTCGCCCAAGAGGACCCATCAGTCATCGGCGTGTTGCGGCTCATCGTCGTCCTCCTCCGTCGAAGGGCTCGTGATCGCGCGACCGATCACGCGCCGTAGCGTCGCTCGAGCAGGGTGTAGAAGGCGCGCAGCGCCATGGCCTCGCCGCCGCGCGGGCGGCCCGCGCGCGAGTCGCTGTTCCAGGCCATCAGATCCACGTGCGCCCAGGGCGTGCCGCCGCTCACGAAGCGACGCAAGAAGAGCGCCGCGGTGATCGCGCCGCCGAAGCTCGAGCTGCCGGTGTTCGAGACGTCCGCGACCTTCGAGTCGAGGAAGCGGTCGTAGTCGTCGTGCAGCGGCAGGCGCCAGAGCGGGTCTCGCGCGGCGGTCCCCGCGTCGAGGATGTCGGCCGCGAGCGCGTCGTCGTTGCAGAAGAGCGCCGGCAGCTCCGCGCCGAGCGCGACCCGCGCCGCGCCGGTGAGGGTGGCGAAGTCGACGAGCAGCGCGGGGATCTCCTCGCACGCGTCGGTGAGCGCATCCGAGAGGATGAGCCGGCCCTCGGCGTCGGTGTTGCCGACCTCGACCGTGATGCCCTTGCGGGTCTGCAGCACGTCGTTGGGCCGGAAGGCGTCCCCCGAGACGCTGTTCTCGACGGCAGGCACGAGCACGCGGAGCCGGACCTTCAAGCCAGCGTCCATCACCGCGTGCGCGAGGCCGAGCACGTGCGCGGCGCCGCCCATGTCCTTCTTCATGAGCAGCATGTTCGAGGCCGGCTTCAGATCGAGGCCGCCGGTGTCGAAGCAGACGCCCTTGCCGACGAGCGTGACCTTCGGGTGCGAGGGGTCGCCCCAGGTCAGATCCACGAGCCGCGGCGCGCGCGAGGACGCGCGACCGACCGCGTGGATCGAGGGGTAGCGCTCGGCCAGGAGATCGTCGCCGCGGACGACGCGCGCCTTCGCGCCGTGTCGCCCGGCGAGCGCGAGCGCGGCGGCCTCGAGCTCTGCGGGGCCCATGTCGTTCGCGGGAAGGTTGATGAGGTCTCGGACGAGGAAGGTCGCCTCGAGCAGCCGCCGCACGCGCCCTTCGTCGGCGCCCGTCGGCCACGCGAGCTTCTTGCCCGGCGCGGGCGGCTTCTCCTTGTAGCGATCGAAGCGGTAGAGCGCGAGCGCCCACCCGAGCGCGGCCGCGTCGGCCTGCGCGGCGTCGAGCTCGCCGTGCACGTAGTAGCGGCCCTTGGGCAGCTCGGCCGGCAGCCGCGACCACTCGAAGGGGTCGGGCGCGTCGGGCCTCACGAAGAGCACGCCGTGGAGCGTGCCGTCGCGCTTGGGCAGGAGCAGCGTCTTGCCCTTGCGGGGCGTGAAGTCGGTGCTCTTGGCCCACCCCTTCACGCTCGCCGCCTGGCCCGCCAGCCACTTCTTCACGTCGGCCTTCGCGACCGCGTAGATGGGGACGCTGGTCTTCGTGCTCTTGCCACCCAGGATGGCATCGAGGCTCGCGAACGAGCCGAGGAACGCTTCCGACAAAAGACACCTCCCGTGCGCCGGGTGGGGCCCGGTCGCGGGGAGAGGCTACGCGATGCGGCCGGACCCCGCAGCCCTCACGTCGAACGGCGCCCGTCGTCCGTCACCTGGCCCCGCAGCCCCCACGTCGAACGCCGCCCGCGAGTCGATCGCCGTCCGCGAAGGAGCCTCACCCGCCCGCGCACCGCCGTGGGTCGCGGGCCGGACGAAACTCGTTGTAGAGTTACGCAATGCGCCGGACCCTCGTGCTCGTTCAGATCGCCTCCGCGCTCGGCTGCGGCGGCTCGGGGTTGGCTCCCGAGGACGCGGCGCGCGAGGCGGGGGCGGACGCGACGATCGAGGACGCAACGATCGAGGACGCGGCGGCGCGCGACACGGACGTGGCGGATGCGGGCTTGGACGCTGCGGTGGCCGACCCCTGGTCGAGCGGACCGCCCCTCGGCGCGCGACGCCGCGACGATGGCGACGTCGAGCTCCGCGTCCGCGCGCCGCGCGCGACGCGGATCGAGGTCGCGTTCTTCGCCGCGGCGTGGGGGGAGAGCGAGCGCCTGCGGGTACCGATGGTCCCCGATCCCGACGGCGAGACCTTCGCGCTCGAGGTCGAGGGCGCGGCGCTCCGGGCCGCGGGCGTCGACGCCACCGTCTACTACGGCCTGCGCGTGTGGGGGCCGAACTGGCCCTACGACCCCGCGTGGACGCCAGGCTCCGAGCTCGGGCGGCTCGCCGACGTCGACGACGACGGTAACCGCATGAACCCGAACAAGCTCCTCCTCGATCCCTACGCGCTCGAGGTGAGCCACGATCCCATCACACCCGAGGTGCGCGACTTCGGCGTCTACCGCACCGACGCCACCAACCGCTCGCGCGACTCGGGGCCGTGGGCTCCCAAGGGGGTGATCATCCCCCTCGCCGCGCGCGCCGCGCCGGGCCCCGGCCGCCCCGCGCGCGATCAGGTCGTCTACGAGGTCCACGTCCGCGGCCTGACGATGCAGGACCCCACCGTCCCCGAGGCGCTCCGCGGGACCTACGCGGGCGCCGCGCATCGCGCGCGTTACCTCCGCGAGCTCGGCGTCACCGCCATCGAGCTCTTGCCCTTGCACGAGACCCCCAACGACCAGAACGACCTGACGCCCGACGCGAGCGGAGACAACTACTGGGGGTACTCGTCGCTCAGCTACTTCGCGCCCGACCGCCGCTACGCGGCCGACCGCAGCCCAGGTGGCCCGACGCGCGAGCTCCGCGCGATGGTCGAGGCGTTCCACGCGGAGGGCATCGAGGTCTACGTCGACGTCGTCTACAACCACACGACCGAGGGCGGCGCGACGGGCGACGCCGCGACCCTCCTGAGCTGGCGAGGGCTCGACAACGCGACGTTCTATCAGCTCGCCGACGACCCCCGCCGCTACGTGAACGGCAACGGCGTCGGCCCGAACGTCAACGTCGCCAACGCCGTGACGGCCGACCTCGTCGTCGACTCGCTCCGCTATTGGCACGAGGTGATCGGCGTCGACGGATTCCGGTTCGATCTGATGCCCATCTCGTCGAACGGCTGCACGCGCAGCTGCTTCGTCTTCGCGCCGCACGAGCTGCCCGCGCGCATCGCGCGAGCGCTCGCCCGCCCCGCGGACGGCGGCCCTGGCGCCCTGCTCATCGCCGAGCCGTGGGGCCTCGCGGCCGGCAGCTACCAGCTCGGCAACTTCCCCGAAGGGTGGCTCGAGTGGAACGATCGCTATCGCGACACCCTCCGGCGCGACCTGAACCATCTCGGCCGCCAAGAGGTCACGCCGCGGCAGCTCGCGCGCGCGCTCGAGGGCTCCCCCGACCTCTTCGGCGGCGCCAACCGCGCGTCGCTGAACTTCGTCGTCGCGCACGACGGCTTCACCCTGGCCGACCTCTTCCGCTACGACGTCAAACAGAACGATCAGCCTTGGCCCTACGGCCCCTCCGACGGCGGCAGCGACCAGAACTGGTCGTCGAGCCACGGCGGCCACGTGCCCACGCAGCGGACGGCGACGCGCACCGCGCTGGCCCTGCTCGCGCTCTCGGCGGGTGTGCCCATGATCACCGGCGGCGACGAGATGCTCCGCACCCAGCGCGGCAACAACAACGCCTACAACCTCGACTCGCCGGGCAACTGGCTCGACTGGTCGCGGCTCGACGCCGAGGCCGCGTTCCACCGCTTCACGCGCCAGCTCTTCGCGTTCCGCCACGCGCACGCCGCGCTCCGACCGCGCACGCCCTGGCAAACGGGCGCCGACCTCGACGGGGACGGGATGCCGCAGATCACGTGGCTGACCGACTGGGGCGCGCCCGCCGGCGCGTCGTATATCGATGACCCTGGCCGTCACTTCCTCGGCTTCATGCTCGACGCCGACGAGCTCGGGGACGACGTCGCCGCGATCCTCGTGCTCTACAACGGCTGGGACCAACCGCTGAACGTGACCCTCCCCGCGGCGCCCCCCGGCACGCGCTGGCGCTCCGCCGCCGACACCACGCCGCTCGGTGACGCGTTCGGGCACTTTCACGAAGCGCCCGTGCCGACCGGCAACCCCTACGCGCTCGGCCCGAGGGGCCTCGCCCTCTTGGTGTCGGCGGACGAGTGATGGCGCACGGAGCCGCTCATCGGAGGGGCACGCCGCTGACGAAGACGTTCGATACGTAAAAGTTGTCGCCCGACTTCATGATGAGCATCCGGATCTGCATCGGCCCCGTCGGGGTCTCGAGCGTGCCGGTGAGGTCGTGCGTGGCGTTGTTCACGTTGATGCTCGTGAAGGTCGCGTCGGTGCTCGTCGTGAGACCCGGCACGGCCTGCACGCGCGCTTGGAACGCGGCGACGTCGTTGGTCGCTTGGTAGCTGCCCTCCATGCGCTGGTAGGCGCTCTGGAAGTCGCCGCTGCGCAGCTCGCCGAGGAAGGCGTGCGCGTGTGGCTTGGCCTCCATGATCTTCTGCGCGCACATGAAGATGCCGAAGCCGCAGAGCAGGCCGATGAGGGCCAGGATCCCGCACCCGATGCCCGCGACCTTCAACCAGTTCGTCTGCCCTTGCGCCATCGCCCCTCCGTCGCGGCGAGCGTAGCAGGGCGCCGAGTCGATCGAAGCGCTTTCCCACGTCGTGGGGGTCGTTGGCGTCGCGGCGGCCAAATCCGAGCCCGAGTCCGAGCCCGAGCCCGAGTCCGAGTCCGAGTCCGAGTCCGAGTCCGAGTCCGAGTCCGAGTCCGAGTCCGAATTCGTGACCGAGTCCGAATTCGTGACCGAGTCCGAGTTCGTGACCGAGTCCGAGTTCGTGACCGAGTCCGAGTTCGTGACCGAGTCCGGTCCGACGAGCGCGTGTCAGCAGGTGCGCTGGCAGGTGCCACTGCAGCACATCCGCGCGGGGTTGCGGCAGACGTTGCCGCACGTCCCGCAGTGGTTCGTGCTCAGGTCGGTGTTCGTCTCGCACCCGTTCGACGCGTCGCGGTCGCAGTCGTCCCAGGGCTCGTCGCACGAGGTGATCGTGCAGACCCCGGCGTTGCAGAGGCCATCGCCGTTTCGGAAGACGCAGCGCCGTCCGCACGCGCCGCAGTGATCGAGGTCGCTCTGTAGGTCGAAGTCCTCGTCGATCGCGCCGTCGCAGTCGTCGTCGCGACCGTTGCACTCCTCCGGGCGCAGTGTGCATCCGGCGTCGACGCCGGCGTCGAGACCCGCGTCGCTCCCCGCGTCACGGCCGGCGTCCTGCCCGCCCGCGTCCTCGCGCGGCAACGGGCCGCCGTCCAGGCCGCCATCGTCCGCGCCGCCGTCGTCCGGGCCGCCGTCGTCCGCGCCCGCATCCCGGCGCCCTGGTCTCCCCTCGCCGAGGCGCGGCGGCGCGCCCATCCAGCGCCCGAGCTCGCCGCGCTCGATCGGCTCACACCCGTCTTCGCCGCACGTGCCGGGGCGGCAGTCGCGATCGATGCAAGCCTCGACGAGGTTCATCGTCAGCACGCGCGAGCTCCCAGGGACGAAGTCGAAACGCGCCCGGCGCTCGAGCACCTCGGCGCGCCCTCGGAGCCCCCGCGCGCGTACCTCGAAGGGACCGAGCACACCGCCGTCATGCACCAACGTGAGCGTCCGCGGCAGCGGGGCTTCACCCTCTCCCAACGTCGCCGTCGCCTCTTCCCGTCGGCCGTCTGGCCCCGTCACCTCGAGCTGCAGCCGGTCGAGCCGCCCAGGCACCTGCAGATCCGTGTCGATGACGACGACCACCTCGGTCACCGCGCTCTGGCAACCCAGGAGCGCCCACGCGACGAGGAGAACCTTCGACACCCCGGCGCCCACGCGCGCAGAGCCCGACACCGCACCACGGCATCCACGTTCCACCTCCCCATGATTCGGGGTGGCGACCCGAGGGCGCAAGTCTTCGAGCTCGAATCCCACAAAAACGAACCACGCTCGCAAACCATCGCAGTTCCCCAACCGTATCGGCGTCGGTCCTGGCCAACGTGTCGAAACCGGATGGTCTCGTTCTCGGTGTCCGTGGTCTCGGTCTCGGTCTCGGTCTCGGTCTCGGTCTCGGTCTCGGTCTCGGTCTCTGACTCGGACTCGGACTCGGACTCGGTCTCGGTCTCGGTCTCGGTCTCGGCCTTCGGACGCGCCCGCCTACCCGCCGAGCGGCGCCGTCGACTCCAAGATCGCCCGAAGCCCACGCGGCTCGCCCGCCTCGAAGCGGAGCGTCCACCCGTGTCGCTCGGCGACCTCTCTCGCGATGGCCAACCCGAGCCCGGTCCCGCTAGGCTGTCGCGTCCGCGCGTCGGCGCTCCGGAACCGGCGCTCGCCGAGGCGCGGCAGATCCTCCGCGCTCACCCCCGGGCCGTCGTCGAGGACCTCGAGCGTGAAGCCACCGTCGTCGCGCGGCTCGAGCACCACGGCGACGTGACCTCCCGCCTCGCCGTATCGGATCGCGTTGTGCACGAGGTTCGAGAGCGCGCGCTCGACCAGCGTCAGGTCCGCCTCGATCATCAGGCGCTCGGGCGTCGCGTGCTCGATCGCGATGCCCTTCTGCTTGGCGAGCGTGCGGTGGCGCGTCGCGACGCGCCCGACCAAGTCGGCCAAGTCGAACTCGATACGCTCGATGCCCATCCCCTCCGCGCCGGGCGCGGCGTCTAGCTTCGCCGCCGCGCTGAGGTTCTGCAGCAACGAGCCGAGGTAGTGCGCTTCGCTCAGCGCGTGCGACGCGAGCTCTTCTTCCGTGCTGCCGTCGGGGCTCCGCTGCCGGATCGAGAGCAGGTGGTTCTGCAGCACCGTCAGCGGGATCATCACGTCGTGCGTGGTGTTCGCGACGAAGGTCGTGAGCGCCTCGTCGCGCCGCTTCAGCTCCGCGACCTTGCCGGCCAGCGCCGCGCGATCCTCCGCGAGCGCACGCGCGAGCGCCGTGAGCTCGTCGCGCCCCTCGATGGGGATCACGACGTCTTCCCCCTCGCGCGCGCGACCGACGGCCGCGGTCAGGCGACGCACCCGGCGCACGAGCGGTCCCGCCGCGAAGACGACGAGCAGCACGGCGAAGAGCGAGACGGCGAGCGCTGGCAA
This sequence comes from Myxococcales bacterium, assembly GCA_019637115.1. Classification (GTDB taxonomy): domain Bacteria; phylum Myxococcota_A; class Polyangia; order Polyangiales; family Houyiibacteriaceae; genus JACKEH01. The sequence continues at coordinate 43,098 of JAHBWH010000015.1, forward strand.
GAGCGTGAGCCAGAGCGCGCGCTCCTCGTTCGGCACCAGCGCGACCACGACCGCGCAGCGCCCCTCGTCGGCCACGCGCCGCGCGACCAAGAGGTGCGGCCGCGGGCCGTGCTCGACCGAGCTCCATGCGAGCTCTTCGCCCGCGGCGAGGGCGTCGCGGACGCTCGGTGGGAGCGGCGGCGCGTCGGGGCGCGCGGCGCGCAGCGACGCGTCGAAGGCGAAGAGGGGCGGCGTCCGCGGAGGTCCTCGCCGCGGCGCGCGCCGGCGGCGGAAGCGGTCGCCCATCGGCCAATCTTCGGGCGCGGCCTCGCAGCGCTCGTGGGCGACTCCGTCGAGCCGCGCGGCGATCGCGTCGCCGGTGGCGCGCGCCGCGCTCTGCCGGAGGAAGGCGCCCTGCAGGGTCGCGAGCGCGAACGCGAAGGGGACGACCGCGACGACGAGCAACACCGCGAGCCGCAGCCGCAGGCCCACGCTCAGCTCCCCTCGGCGAGTTCCGCCACGAGCTTGTAGCCGATGCCCCAGACGGTCTGCACGAGCGCGCCCGCGTCGCCGAGCTTCTTGCGGAGCCGCGAGACGTGCACGTCGAGGGTGCGCTCGGTGCCCATCTTCCCCGGATCGAGGCAGCTCTCGACGAGCGCGCGGCGCGAGAAGGCCGACCCGGGCCGCTTGGCGAGCGCGGCGAGGATGTCGAGCTCGACCTTCGTCAGCTCGGGCACCTCGACGCCGTCGACCCGCACGACGCGGCCCTCGACGTCGACCTCGAGCGGGCCCACGCGCAGGGCGCCGTCCCCGCGTCGAATGTCGGGTCGACGCAGCCGCGCGACGACACGCGCCACGAGCTCGTCGGGATAGAAGGGCTTGGTGACGTAGTCGTCCGCGCCGAGCTTGAGGGCGCGCACCTTGTCGCTCGTGTCCTGCCGCGCGCTGAGAACGAGCACGGGCACCTCGGTCCCCTTGGCCCGCCAGCGCTTGAGCAGATCGAGGCCGTAGGTGCCGGGCAGCATGAGATCGAGCACGACGAGCGAGAACGGGGCGAGGTCGACGCGCGACGCCTCGTCGCCGTCCTTCAGCCAGGTCACGCCGAACCCCTCGCGCGCGAGGATCTCCGCGACTTGCTTGCCGAGGGCGGCGTCGTCTTCGACGAGGAGGATGCGGTCGGACATGGGGGGAGTCTTGGCGGGAAGTGGGCCGCCCGTCGAGAACCTCTCGACGGGCGGCCCGGAGCGCTCGACGGCGTCGAGTCGCGAAGAGATCCGGGCCGCCCCCGAGGAGGGAGGACAGGGGGCGGCCCGGTGGGAGGAGAGACACGTCGAGAGAGGAGGGAGCGGCGCGGGCTCTCGCCCGTCCCGCCCTCATGAGAACGCACGAGCTCTGAAGGAGGTCTGAAGCACACTCCGAAAAAGACGGTCCAGCCGAGCTCGGGAGCCGCAGCCCATACCGAGCATGGCGAACGGTTCGAGGCGGCCTCGCCGAAGCAGAGCCGCCGCGTCCGGCACGCTCCTCGCAACTCCCCGAGGCGGGCCACGAGACGGCCCCACTTCCGTCGCAGAACGGCTCAGACGGAGATCACCCCCGCGAAAAGGCTGCGCTCGCGCGCAGCCCCTGCGTCAGCCCACGAGTCCAAAGGAACCTCGACATGCGCATCCTCATCACCTGGGGCTCTCCCCACGGCGGCACCGAAGGCATCGCCCGCATCCTCGGCGAGGCGCTGGACGCCGCCGGCTTCGACGTCACGCTCCGCTCCGCAGAGCAGGGACGCGGCATCGACGGATTCGACGCGGTCCTCGTCGGCGGCGCCCTCTACGCCGGGCGGTGGCCCGCGAACGTCCGCCGCTTCGTCCGTCGGAATGTGGCGGCCCTCCGACGGGTCCCCGTCTACTTCTTCTCCAGCGGGCCGCTGGACGACTCCGCATCTCGGAGCGACATCGCGCCGACCACCCAGGTCGCGGTGCTGATGGAGCGCGTCGGCGCGCGCGCCCACCACACCTTCGGTGGACGCCTCGATCCCAACGCGAAGAGCTTCCCCGCCCGCGAGATGGCGAAGACGATGGCCGGCGATTGGCGAGATCCGGCGCACATCCGGGCGTGGGCGGCGGACCTCGCGGTCGAGCTGCCGGAGGCGAAGCCCGGCGTCGCGGTCGATCACCCCGCGCGGAGCCTCCGGCGCCTGCTCGGCTACGCGGTGGTGGGCTGGGCGCTCCACGCCGCGCTGCTCCTCGGTCTACAGAGCGTCGCGCCGCGCGGCGTCGCGCTGGTAGCGCACTCGGTGCTCGTCACGCTCGCCTTCGTCGCCCTCTCGTGGCGCTACTTCCACGCGCGCGGGGCGCGCGATCCGCTTCCCACCGCGCTCACCTTCGTCGGCGTCGTCGCGGCGCTCGACGCGCTCGTGCTCGCCGGGGTCGTGTATCGAAGCGCCGACATCTTCGCGAGCGTCGCCACGACCTGGCTCCCCTTCGCGCTCCTCTTCGCGGCCACCGCCGCGACGGGGGGCGTCGTCTCGACGCTCCCCTGGCCCAAGCCGGAGGAGCGCCATCACGGAGACGACGCGCACGCGCACCCCTGAGTACACCGAAGGTCAGCCGCCCTTTTGCACCGCGACGTTGAACCGGTCGGTGCCCATCAGCCCGTAGAGGCTGACCCAGAGCGGGAGGTAGCCCTCCGTACAGCGCGCCATCGCGAGCGGCCCGAGGTCGTGGATGACCCGCCACCCGAAGTCCTCGCGCAGGAGCGAGAGCACCCTCGCCTTCGCATCGGCGTCGTCGCCGCAGACGAAGAGCCCGTGGTCGCCCGGGACGGACGCCGGATCGATCATCACATTGCAGCTCACGGTGTTGAGCGCCTTGACGACCCGCGCCTCGGGCGCCGCCGCCTGCACCCGCTTGCCGAGCGAGTCGCTGCCGCTCGTGAAGAGCTTGGGCGGCATCCCCTCGGAGAAGTCGAGCGGGTTGGTCAGGTCGACGAGGATCTTCCCCGCGAGCCCCTCGCGCGCCGCCTCGACGACCTTCGTCGCGACCTCCCCGAGCACGCAGAGGAAGACCACCTCTCCGAACGCGCTCGCGTCCGCGAACGTGCCCGTGGAGGCGCGCGATCCTGCCGACGCTGCCCACGCGGCGGCGGCCTCGTTCGCCGCGTCTCTCGCCCCCATCCGGACCTCGTGCCCGCACGCCACGAGCTTCGTCCCGAGCGTCTTGCCGACCATGCCCGTCCCCAAGATTGCGATCTTCATCTCGACCTCCCTGTCGACGCCCTCGCGTCGCGACCGTGCGTGTCCCGCGCGTGAGCGCACCGAACGAAGCGAGTCTACGTCGCGCCCCCTGCGCAACAATACGCCCTCTCATTGAAAGAGTTTCAACTCAGGGTCATGAATGCACCTGGGCGGCCTCCTCCACGAGCTCCCGGTCTTCGTCGCGGTCGCGGATGGGGGCGGGTTCACCGACGCCGCCCACGCGCTGCAGCTGACCCCCGCGGGCGTGAGCCGCGCCATCGCCCGCTTGGAAGAGGAGGTCGGCGTGACCCTCTTCGCGCGCACGACTCGACGCGTCACGCTCACGGAAGAGGGCGAGCGCTTCCTCGCGCACGCACGTGAAGCGCTCCGACAGATCGAGGTCGGGCGCGTGCCTCCCCGGCCGGCGACGCCTGCCGCGCGTCCGCGCCTTCACCGCCGCCCTCTCGACCCTCCGCGACTGGTCCTGAAGGCCCCGGGCGCTGCCGCACCTTCCGGGGCCGGGGCCGCGCTCGAGTCCCGACGCCGTCAGTCGGCGGGCGAGCAGTGATGGCTGCGCTCTCGTCTCGCTGCGCGGTGTGGCGCTGCACGAGTAGAACGTCCACCACCCGGCGACGCCGCGCGAGCCGTCAGTCCAGCCCCGCACGAGCCATCAGTCGCCGTCGAAGCAGCTACCGAACTGCACGCTCCCAGTCACGCGCGGACAATCGAGATCGACGCTGCCCTCCATGCCCCAGACCGAGAAGATCGCCTCCCCGGTCTCGCGAAGCTGGAGGTCGTAGCGTCCACACGCGGCCCGATCGGCGCGCTCGGGGTCGCCTCCCGCGGGCACGATCAGCACCACGCGCCCTTGGGCGGGGTCGTTCATCAGCCGGACGACCAGCCCAGACGCCGCCAGCAGGTCGACGCCGTCGAAGCGGAGTCGATCGCTCGAGCGCGTGTCGCGGCCTTTGCCCGAGCGGCATCGCGTCGGCGAAAACGGCGCGCCGTCGATCGTCAAGGTCCCGCTGACCCGGCTCTTCGACGCCGTGTGCAGGTGCACCGCGATCGCGACGCCGATCCCCGCGATGACGGCCACGACGGCCAACCCGACGAGGGGGCTCGTCCCCTTCTTCTGCGTGCTCATGGCGGAACACTACGCGAAGAGACGCCGACCCGGCGTCCTGGCGAGCGCAGCCCCGACGACGCCCACGGGCGGCGCCGTAGAGGCGGGCGTCGGCGGCGGTCCTGCGCCTCAGATCGTCGGGTTGGTCACGACGCCCGTGAGCGCCTGGCCACGGTAGAAGTCCTGCACGCGGCGGAGGTCGCCCTTCGCGACCGCGTAGAGGACCGAGGCCGCCGCCGCGCTCGAGGTGCTCGCGCTGTTGCGGTCGCCGCGGTCTTCACCGCTCGTCGGGTCCCAGCCCCGCACGCTGCCGTCGCGCTGCACGCCGCCGAACCACCCGGACTTGAGCAGGCCGGCCGAGAGCACGTAGACCCAGTTGGAGTTGCCCGGCGTTCCGTCCGGCCAGTTCGCGCGGTTGAGCGGCGTCTTCGGCGTGTCGCCGTGGATCGAGAGCACCGTGTTGTCGGCGAGCGTGCCGCTGCAGCTCGGATCGGGCGAGCCGCTCAGATCCTCGAGGAAGGCCTCGAGGCTCCGTCCGAGCTCCGCCGTCGTGCGGCGGAGGCGGCCCATGTCGTTGAACGCGCCGTGGGGGTCGTCGTTCATCGCGGGGAAGATGACGCTGTTGGTCAGACCGAGGCGGAACGCCTTCGCCGTCACGATGAGCGCGCGCGCGAACTCGACGTTCTGCGTGCGCGAGGTCCCGCTCACGCCGTAGTGCGCCAGGTCGGCGTCCGTGATGCGCAGCGCGTCCGCCAGGTTCGTCCCGAGCAGGCGCGCGGACGTCGTCCCCGCCGCCATCCCGCTCCGCCAGGTCGGTGAGCCGGCCGCGCTCCGGAGCGAGAGCCACGCCGAGTAGTGCGCCTGGAAGAGGTCGGCGTTGCGCTCGGTCGCGAGCAGCCCGCCCGCGCGCGACGCTGCGCTGTTGAAGAGGGCCACGATGTCATTGGCGCTCCCGACCCGCGCGATCCGCGGCGCGCCCGGCGCGTTGCGGTAGGGCGCGTCGCCGATGCCGATGACCGGCGTGAGCGTCGGGCTCGCGGTCTGGATCGAGGCGCAAGCCGCGAAGAGGTCGGTGTTCATCGCGACGCTCACGTTCGAGTCCGGCGTGCGCGTATGGGTCTGGTTCGTGCCGCCGAGGAGCGCCGTGACCTGCCGCGCGCCGGGGAGGTGCTGCCAAGGCGTCTCCGGTCCGAAGGTGAGCGGGCGGTGGGTCCCTTCGGCGAGGCGCGCCGCGCCCGGCGCGTGCCAACCGAAGCTGTCGTTGCCCGCCGCCGCCACGTCGTTGTGCGGCCAGAGCAGCTGGAACCAGGCGAAGCCGCCGTTGCCCGCGATGATGTGCACCGAGCGGTTGCACGGCACGCACGCCGCGTCGTCGGCGAGCGCGCGGCCCGCGGTGGCCTCGAGGACCTCGAAGACCTTCCAGCGCGGCAGCCCGAGCGCCGCGCCGGTGGCGAGCGTCCACTGGACGAGGGCGCGCCGGCCGAGGCGTCGCTCACGCTCGCGCGTGGCCTGTGGGGTGCGAGGCGCGCCGTGGCCCTCGCCGTGGAGGTCCTCGTCGTGGAGAATGGGGTCGAGCTCGATGCCGAAGTCGCGGGAGGCGGAGTCGTCGTGGTCGGTCATGGTGCTCCTCGATCTCATTCGCAGGTGAGCTCGGCGGCGAGCAGGGAGGCGATGGCGAGCCGCTGGCCCTCTTCGGGCGTCGCGGCGCGAGCGACGGTGTCGTCACAGAGGCCGACGTGCGCGGCCGTCGCCGGCACGCCGAGCAAGCAGGTCAGCCCGTCCGCGTTGCAGCGGCCGCGCTCGTCGAAGAGTACCGTGGGCGTCTCGCCCAGGCGGCACTCTTCCCGCTCCGGCATGCGCGCGATGATCTCGGGCGCCGCCTGGACGAGGATGTCGAAGAGGCGCGACGCGCTCGCGACGGTGAGCGTCGTCGTCTCGGGGATGCGGGCGGCGTAGTTCGGCGCGCCGAGGGCCTGGTCGCTGGTGCGGTACATGCGACCCGCGCTGGTGTCGCCGTCCGCGTCGAGGTTGACCCCGCGCGAGGCGAGCACGCGCCCGATCGTTCGGAAGCGCGCCTTGCGGCAGCCGTGGACTCGCGACGCGAACGCCGGCGGCCCCTGCTCCTGCATGCGCTCGAGCGCCTCGCGCGGCGAGGTGACGACCGGCCCGAGCCCGGCGGGGTGCGAGAACGTCGTGTCCTCGTCGCCCGCGGTCCCCGGCGTCGGGACGAAGTCGCCGTCCGTCGGCGGGGTGTAGGGGGGCGGCGCGGTGTCGTCACCGGGCAGGATGACGTCCATGCCGACGTCGGCGCAGCCGAGGAGCGTGAGGAGGATGATCGCGATGGGTGTGCGGCGCATGGCTCAGAACCTCACGAAGTCGTCGCTGGTGTAGGCGTCGAAGATGACGGCGCGGAGCTCGTAGCCGCTCGCGCGCAGGGTGGCGGTGAGTCGCTCGGTGACGGCCGCGGGCACGATGGAGAGCTGGTCGACGACGTCCCCGTGGCCCATCGCCCAGTTGTGCACGCGGGCGGCGAGGCAGCGGTGCACCTCGGGGTCGGCCGCCATCGCCGCGCCGAGCGCGGGCAGGTCGGCGGCCGGGACGCCGAAGCGCCAGCCCGTGCCCTCGCCATCCGGGAGCCAGTCGCCCCGCACCGCGGCGGGCGCGCCCTCGAGCGGGAGCGGCACCGCGATGTCGTTGCTCCACATGCCGTCCTCGCGGAAGTTCGCGAAGAGCGGGGCGATGTGGTTCATCGTCGCGTGGCAGTTCGCGCAGATGACCGATGACGTGTCGTGGAAGTCGACACGGCCACCGTTGAGCGCGCCCGCGATGCTCTCGAAGGGCCACGGCGCCAGGTAGGGCGAGGGGCCGCCGACATCCGTCGCCTCGCCGATCTCCGCCGGGTACGCCCGGCACGCGAAGGTCTCCTGGACCCAGCGCGCGCGGCGGAAGGCGAGGTTCGAGAAGAAGTGCCGCATCACCGCCGGATCGGTCAGCACGCCCGCTTGGGCCGGCGCGTTGCTCGCGCAGTCGGCGGGCTGGAACTCACCGTCGCCGAAGGTCGGGCAGTTGCCGCTCGTCGCGGTGAAGAGCTGCGTGATGGGGCGGCCCTCGACGACGAGCTGGGTCGCGAAGTTCGGCGCCGTGTCGAGCGCGCCGCCGCCCGTCTTCATCGTGTCGCGGAAGAAGAGGCGGAGCTGGGCGATGAAGCGAGGGTCGTCGAGGAAGTCGTCGATCATCGCCGCGTATGCCGCCCGCTTGTCGGGCGCACCTTCGAGGAAGCGCACCTCGAGGAGCGTCGGCAGGTCGCCGCGGAGCCGAAGCGACGCCGTGCGGAGCGCCGTGGCGTAGTCCACCTCGCGGGCCTCGAGCCGCGCGCGCCACATGTCCGAGAGCGTGCCCTCGTCCGGCGTCGGGGCGTAGCCCGGGATGTCGGGCGTCTCGCCGGGGGTGGACGGAGCGCCGTCGAGGGTGGTGACGGGCGCCGGCAGCTCGAGGTTGGGCTCGAGCGTCGGCACGACGCCACCGCTCGACACCGCCACGCCGTCGCATCCGAGCGCGAGCAGCAGGATGATCGCGGCCTTTTGGGTGCGCATCACGTCAATCCTCCATCGAGAGCCAGCGCGAGAGCGCCGCCCGGAAATCGTCGAGCTGGGTGGTGGTGGGGAACTTGAAGTCGTGGCCCGTGAGGTCGGACGAGCGGTCGGGCGCGCGCCAGACCGAGCTCGCCGAGGGGTTCGCGGGGTTGATGACGCCGAGCACCTGGCCACAGGCGCGGCGCTGGGCGTCCGCGTTGCCCGCGTTGCCGACCCCCGTCATGTCGAGGGCCGAGGTCGCCGTCGCGTTGCCGCCCGAGTGGCAGCTCGCGCAGAAGGCCGAGAGCTGGGGCTGAGCCTGCGCCGTGAACGCGGCGACCGCGCGGCAGCCGTCCACGGGCACCTCGGGATCCTCGGGGTCCTCGGGATCGCCGCCCCCGCCGCTCCGCCCGATCGAGCCGAAGAGGAAGCCGAGCTGGGCGTCGTCGGGGAAGGCGACCAGCGAGACGCTGCCGCTCCCGATGGGCGCGCTCTCGTACGCGCCGACGCTCACCTCGATGCCGTTGAAGCGATCGACCGGGTCCGGCTCGGGCAGGCCACCGCGGTAGGTCACCAGCACCGGGTGGCGGAGCCGGACGCCGCCCTCGCCCGCGTAGACCTTGAGCTCAGCGAGGAAGACCCCAGCCGCCGTGCGCGTCGCGACGAAGGTCAGGCGCGCGCCCTCGAGCTCGGGGGCGGCCTCGGAGAGCTCGACGACGTTCAGGCCCGGCACGATGTCGCGCGGCTCGGTGGCGCCATCCGCGACGTCCTCCTCCTCGTCCCCGCCGCCCATCCGGCGCGCGGCCTCCATGCGGATCCACTCGCGGACCCGCTCCGCCTCGGACGCGGGCCAGGCGGGGCCGGCGTGAGCGCCCTTCGTCAGCAGCCGGCTCGAGGTCGGGTCGCGGAGATCGATGATCGCCGGGTAGCCGAACAAAGTCTCATAAGAGGGCGACGCGAGGAACGCAGGCCCGGTACGATCCGCGTCGTGGCAAGCCCCACAGCGGTTGTCGAGGAGCGGTTCGATGGTCGAGCGGTAGATGGCCGCAGGGTCGACCTCTTCCTCCTCCGGCGCGGCGTCCCCCGTGACCAGGCCCGCGTCGTAGGTCGACCCCGGCTGCATCTCCAGCGTGGCGGCGTTGCAGCCACCGAGGAGCGCGAGCGCGACCAGGCCGACGAGGGGAGTCGGGGCCCCGACCAAGAGGGCCGAGGGGTGCTGCGTGACGGGGTCGGTAGGGGCGTCGTGGGTACGCATCGTCTGGTGCGTTTGATGCTGTGCAATCTCCGAACCACCCTCTCCATTCGGCTAACCTCTTGGAATCACGTCGGTCAGCGCTGGTGCCCACGGACCCCCCGGGGACGACGCACCCCCCAAAAGGGCTGAATTCATGGTGACTCGAATCCCCACCCGCCTCCTCCTCGGCCTGACGCTCGCCAGTTGCGCGACCGTCGCACCTTACGAGCGCGAGATCCTCTCGCGGCCCGACATGGAGCTCGACCGCGACGAAGCGCTCGGGCGCGCCGAGTCGCACGCGACCGAGGTCAGAGAGGGGGCGAGCGGTGGCTTCGGCGGCGGCGGCGGAGGGTGCGGGTGCAACTGAAGGCCGTCCCCTCCTCCTCGAGCGTTTGGGTCTCGCTGAGCGTGCTGGCGCTCGTCGTCGTCACGGGCTGCAGCGCCGACGTGATCTCACCCGTCCCCGTCGCGCCCGACCGCTGCGCCTTCGAGGAGGAGGTCTACCCCATCCTCGCCCGCGACTGCGGCTTCCCCTACTGCCATGGCACCTCGGACCGGTTCTTCCAGGTCTGGGCGCCGGGGCGCGCGCGGCTCGACGCCGAGGCGACGGGCATCCTCGCGCCGCCGACCCGCGCGGAGCTCGAACGCAGCTATGATCGCGCGCGCTCGATGCTGCGTGGCTACGACCCGGAGGGCACCCCCGACGACGCGCTGCTCCTGCGCAAGCCGCTCGAGGTCAGCGCGGGGGGCGCCGGTCACGCGGGCCGGGACGCGCTCGGCCGGAACGTCTACGCCTCGCAGGAGGACCCACGGTGGCAGACGCTGCACCAATGGGCGCATGGAGAGCTCCGATGTCCGTGAGCATCGTCGCTCGGCTGTTGGGGGTGGTCCTCTGCTTCGTCGGCGCGAGCGAGGCGCGGGCGTTCTCGTCGTCCACGCGCTTCGCCGCGCCCTTCAGCGGCGCCGAGACTGGCGCGTGGGGCGGCGCCGGGGGCCGCTGGTTCACCGGCAGCCCCGGTGACGGCTACACGTGCGCGGTCTGCCACGGGGAGGAGCCTGCGCCGATCGAGATCTCCGGCATCCCCGAGCGCTTCGAGCCGGGCGCCACCTACACGATCGACGTCTCGTGGCCCGCGGAGGACATCGGCGCGTTCGTGCTCGAGCTGGTCGACGACGACGGACGCCCAGCCGGGAGCCTGAACGTGGTGGACGACGCCGAGGAGACGCGCTGCCCCACGGACGCTCCCGCGACGCAGGTCTGGCCGGTGGGCGAGCGCGAGGTCCTGCTGACGGAGGCTTGCGGCGCGCGGCGCACGCGGCTCGAGTGGACGGCGCCGACCACGGGCGTCGGCGCGCGCCTCTTCTTCGCGGGTGTGGTCGGCAACCGCAGCGGGGATCCCACTGGCGACGCGACGCGGGTCGAGAGCTGGGGCATCGCGCGGGTGGGCGCGCCCGCGGTCGAGGCGGGGAGCGTCGGCTGCGCCGCGGGGGGCCGGCCGGGGACGGCGCTGTGGTTGGTGGTCGGGCTCTTGGGGTGGCGGCGTCGGATCGTTTTTGGGGCCGGGTCTGGGTCTGGGTCCGGGTCTGGGTCCGGGTCTGGGTCTGGGTCTGGGTCGGCTTCCGGGTCCGGGTCCGTTTCCGGGTCCGTTTCCGGGTCGGTTTCCGGGTCCGTTTCCGGGTCCGTTTCCGGGTCCGGGTCCGGCTTTGGCTATTGCCTGGGTTTGGACGGCTCTGGGGACGTGCACGCGCACGCGCACGCGCACGCGCACGTGGACGTGGACGTGCACGTGCACGCGCACGTGGACGCGCACGTGGACGCGCACGTGGACGTGGACGTGGACGTGGACGTGGACGTGGACGTGCACGTGGACGTGGACGTGGACGTGGACGTGGACGTGGACGTGGACGTGGACGCGGACGTGGACGCGCGCGCGCACGTGGACGTGGACGCGCACGCGCACGTGGACGTGGACGTGGACGCGCACGCGCACGTGGACGTGGACGTGGACGTGGACGCGCACGTGGACGTGGACGTGGACGTGCACGCGCACGTGGACGTGGACGCGGACGCTCGCGTCGGCGTGCGCTGCGGTCGCGCGCTCGCGGTCGTGCTTCTGGTCGGCGTTTGGCCGGGGGTCGTGCTTGCCGAGGACACGATCTCGGCGACGTTCTTCGTCCGTGCGGACACCGACCAGACGACCGTGGTCTCGCCCGAGCTTGCCGCGAGCCTCCGGGTCGGCGACCGGACGACCGTGCGGGCCGGGTACACCGTCGACATCTGGACGAGCGCCTCGATCGACGTTCGAACCGCGGCGACGCGCGCCATCCGCGAGCAGCGCGACGAGATCAACGCGGGCGTCGCCCACGAGCTCGACGACGTGACGCTCGGCGTCGACTACCGCTTCAGCCACGAGCCCGACTACGTCGCGCACGGGGGCGGGCTCTTCGCGAGCTACCGCTTCGCGGACGGCAACGCGACGCTCTCCGCGCGCCTCGCCTTCGCGCAGGACATCGTGAGCCGCAGCGGCGACGACGCCTTCGAGCGCCGGCTCGGCACCTTCGGCGGCCTGCTGACCTTCACCCAGAACATCGACCCGCGGACGCTCGTCCAGCTCGCGTACGAGCTCGTGCGGCGCGAGGGTTATCAATCGAGCCCCTACCGCTTCGTCGGCATCGGCGCCGATGGGCGCTGCAACATGGCCGCCGCCCTCTGCGTCCCGGAGACGCACCCCACGCAGCGCACCCGCAACGCCTTCGTGCTCCGCGCGAAGCGCGCCTTCGGCGAGCATTGGAGCTTCGGCCTCGACTACCGCTTCTACATCGACGACTGGGCGCTCCGCGGCAACACCCTGCTCGGCACACTGGGTCTGATCCCCAAGGAGCGCTCGCTCGTGACGCTGCGCTACCGCTTCCACCACCAGACCGGCGCCAGCTTCTACTCGCCCGCGTATGGAGGAGACCTGAGCACCATCCCTCGCTTCGTCACGCGCGACCGCGAGCTCTCGCCGCTCCACTCGCACCGCCTCGCGATCGCGTGGGAGCAGGGCATCGACCTCTCCGACGCGGGGCCCGAGCTGCGCATCACGCTCGCGCTCGGCGGCTCGACCTTCCGCTATTTCGACTTCGTCGGGCTCGAGCGCGTCTTCGCGCTCGACGTCACCCTCGCCGCCGTGGTGGTGCTCTGATGGACGACAAACCGATGCCTCCGATGAGCCGCTTGGATCGTCTGGCCGCCCGAGCGAGCGCGCGCGTGCGCCCGCTCGCCCTGCGTTCGGACGCGCGTGAGCCTCGAACCTCCGCGCTGGCCCCGCGATCGAGCGCGCGTCTGCCTCGGCTCACCGCGCTCGCCCCGCGATCGAGCGCGCGCGCCCTCTGGCTCGCCGCCCTCCTCGCCGCGTCGACCTCACCCGTGCTCGCCCAAGACGACGAGCCGACCGAGACCTTCGACGAGAGCGATCCGGGCGACAGCGGCGAGGACATCGACGTCAGCGACTGGGCCCTCCCCCGCGTCCTCGTGGTCGTCGGCCCGCGCTTGCATCAAGCGGTCGCGAGCCAGGTCAACGACGTGCTCCGGGGCGTCGCAGAGATCGTCGACGGGCGCTCCTACGTGCGCCGCGCTCAGCGTGAGGGGCTGCGCCCGACCAGCGACACCGCGTACGAGCAGCTGCTCGCGGAAGAAGACGTCGCGCTCGTCATCGAGCTCCAGCCTGGGCGGCTCCGCTTCATCCCCACCGTGCGCACGATCTACCGAGAGGGTCGCAACGGCTTCGTCCTGCTCGAAGAGCAGCACCCGCTCTCGGGGCTGCGCTTGCTCGGCGCCGAGCGGCGGCGCATCGCCGACGAGGTCCGGCTCGCGCTCGCGGTCACGACGCGCCCCTCGGGTGGACCGCCGGGGCCGGGGGAGTCCTCGCTCCCGCGCGAGCTTCGGCGCCCCGCGGACGAGGAGCGCCCCCGCGACGAGGCGACCCCCGGCCGCGTGATCGAGGTCGAGCTCGCGGTGGGCGGCGGCATCGGCACGAGGAGCTTCTCGCTGCCCACCCAGGCCGGCCAGCTGCGCCTCGGCACCACGCCCTTCCCTGCCGCGCGCCTCGACGCGGGGCTGCACATCCGCCCGAGCGCCGCGAGCCGCCTGCGCGCGGGCTTCTCGCTGAGCTACTCGACGAGCGTCGGCCTGCGCACGACCGACTACCGCATCGACGGCTCCGAGCGGGAGACCGCATCGCGCTCGCAGCGACTCGACGCCGCCGTCGAGCTCGACGTGCGCCTGGGGCGCGAGCGAGGGAGCGCGGCGCTCGCCGTCGCGCTCGGGTGGAGCCTGCGACGCTTCTCGAGCGAGGCGCCCGTGACGCTGCCGGACTTCGGCCTCGGTGGCCCTCGGCTCGCGCTCGGCGTCGTGGTGCCGCTCTTCGACGGCCGCCTACGCGTCGGCCTCGTCCCCGACCTCCAGCTCCTCGTGCGCGTCTCCGATCCACTCCAGGCCGAGGGCATCCGCACGCCCGGCGTGGCGGTCGGCGGCGAGGCGACCGTCGCCGTCGCCCTCACGGACGCCTTCCTCGTGCGCCTCGCCTACCGCGAGTCGCACGCGCTCCTCTCGAGCGAGCGCGCCGAGGGGAGCCGAGACATCGAGCGCTACCTCGCGCTCCAGCTCGTGTACGCCCCCTGACGGTCGAGGTCAGCTTCTTTGAGGGGCTGTCGCCAGGTCGCCAGCCCCTCCCCCACGGGGCATGAAGCCCCGCGGGGCCCCCTCCCACGAGCCTACGCTCGCTGCGCTCGCTGCGCGCCGTCCGGTAGGGCGGCTTGCGATAACGGCTGAGCTTCTTCTCAGCTCGCGGCGAGCCCCAAGACGGATCGCGCGAGCGCGCGCGCGTCCTCGCGGAGCAGCGGCAGCGCGTCGCCGTAGTCGGCTTGGCGGTCGACGCGGTACTCGCCGGGAGGCGCGAGGTCGGGGACCCAGCACGTGTGCAGCGAGAACCCGACGTCGAGCTGCGGGTGCCGCAGCCGCGCGAGCGGGCCGCGGCTCAGATCACCCGCGTCGAGGATCCAGAGCTCGTCGCCCTCGGGCCCGAGCATGATCGTGACGAGGTAGCCTTCGCCCGGTCCGCCGTTCCGACGTGGCGCGAAGGTCGGTGACATCGGGAGCCAGCCGAAGGGCAGCTCGAGCGCGTCGAGGATCGCGAGCGAGGAGTGGTCTACCCGGAGAAACTGTCCGGGGAGCGCGACCTGCGGGAGCTCGTCGAGCGGCAAGATGCGGCTCGCTTGGTCGCGGTAGACATCGGTGATGCGGGTCGTGAGCAGCTCGGGGTCGTAGCCGAGCGTGACCCAGTGGGACTGCCCGAGCGGTCGCGCCGGGTCGCGCTCGTCTCGCGACCAGAGCGTGACGCCGAAGAGCCGCTCGTCGTCGAGGAGCTGGCTCTCGAGCACCGCGCCCGTGCGAGCGTCGACGACGTAGCGACCATGGGGCGTGATGTCGGCGGGCATCACCATCATGCCGACGTTGCGCGGATCGACGGTCGCGCCCGAGTGGTGGACGACGTCGTGCGCGCGGATCCACTCGCTCGGATCGGCCGAGTTCTGGTGCATCAGCGCGACGACGAGGCGGTCCCCCGCGTCCCCCCGCTCGACGAGGAAGTGCGCGCTCTCGTAGGGGATCTCGACGCGCGTCGCGGTCGCCGTCGCGCCGCCCAACGACGCCTTGGGCACGACCCAGAGCACCGTCGTCGGACGCTGCGCCCGCGTGACGTCGCCGCCCGCCATCTGCTCCGCCTCGACCATGAACGCGCCGTCGTTGAGGATGAGGTAGCGATCGGTCGTCTGGATCTGGTGGAGCGACTGCTCGATGATCACGGGCGCGCCGCTCGCGTCGATCAGCTCGGTGACCACGGGCTCGGTGCGTCCGTCCCAGACGAGCACGCGGGCGAAGGGCTCGAGCGACAGCCCGTCGATCGGCGCGGCCCAGTTCACGGTGTAGACGCGGTCGTCGATCGGATCCCAGACCGGGTGCGCCGACGACATGTGCACCGGCAAGAGCGCGAGACCGGGCACGATGCCCTCGAGCATCGGACGCCAGGTCGAGAGCTGCCCGACGGGCGACACGACGTCGAGCGTCTCGGGGTCGATCTCCCACGGCCGCCCTGCGTCGTAGGTCGCGAGGATGCGACCGCTCGGCGAGGGCACGAGCGCAGTGTTCGCGAAGTTCCGCGCGCCGAGCTGCGGCGACATGCGCAGCTGGCCGTTGCTCCGAAACGCGAGGTCGCCCGTGGCGACCTCGTCGAGGCGAAAGCAGTCGGTGCGCAAGAGCTTGGTCTTCGCCCGGGCGCGGCCGCCCTCGAAGCGAAAGCGCATGACCATTCCGTCCCCCGTGAAGAGCGGGGTGCCGTCGCCATAGGGGACGCCGCCGACCACGAAGACGAAGCCGAGGATGTCGCTGGGCACACGACCGGCGACGAGCTCGAGCTCCTCATCGTCGATCTCGGCCCGCGTGCCGTGGAGGATGGAGTCGTGCGCGGGGCCGTCCGGCGGGAGGATGTCGACCCACGGGTCGTCCGAGCCGCATCCGATGAGCCCCCCAGCCCCCGTGAGGGCCGAGAAGCGAAGCCAATCTCGTCGTGTGAGCACGACGAGCACCCTACCCGGGACACGCAAAAAGTCGACAGTAGAACTTCCAACAACCTGCGTCTACTCACGGTCGCCGCGTTTCAGACGTCCCCTCGTCCGGCCACGCAGTGGCCGACGCCGAGTCATCCAGAGCGCGACCGACCTCAGGGGCTCGCCGGACGAGGAGCTGTACTCAGTACAGCTCCCCGGGAGTTCGTGACCAGGTGCGGCAGATCCATCCCGTCCAGCGGCGTTGCTCCTCAGTCACGGGCCAACAGCCCGTTCCCTCGTCGCGCCTTGCTGGACGGGCGCCTCTTTGCACCTGGTCACGAACTTCCGGTTCGCTGTACTCAGTGCCAGTAGACGACTTCGTGCAAGAGCGCGACGAGCAGGGTCGACTCGCCCACGAGCGGCGCGGCGTCGAGCGCCGCCTCGGCCTCCGCGAGCGAGAGGAAACCGAAGGCGCCCGCGCGATCATTCGAGCGCAGGTGGACCGCCCCGCGCAGCCCGAGGATCACGTAGCCCGCCGCGCGCCGGGGGAGCTCGCTGGGCGGCGCGACGTTCGCTCGTGAGGTCCGGCTCCGAACGCGGAGCAAGAAGCGCTCGAGCAGCCAGAGGTCGGTCTGGCCTGGCGGGAAGATCCGCTCGAGGGCCGCGAGGTCGTCGGGCAGCGTCGGCGCGAGCCCGCTGCACGCGCCATCGCGCGTGCGCCGCACGAAGAAGCGTGCGTCACTCGGCCCGAACGGGTGAGCGGCGCCGGGCGGCCAGTCGACGACCGTGACGCTCACGCGCTGCCGCCAAGCGCCGCGGACGTCACTGGCTCGCGAACCATGCGGCCGTCTTCGCGATGCCCTCGTCGAAGGATGTCCACTCGCCGAAGACGGTGGCCGGCTCGAGCACCGAGCGCTCGAGGTCGCCCGCGCGGCGCGGGCCGAAGCCGATCTCGGGCCCCTCGACGCCGAGCGAGCGCGCGAGCGCCTCGGCGACCTGACGCGTCGTGGTCGCGCTCCCGGTCGCGACGTTGAAGGTGCCCTCGACCTCGCCCGTCAGCGCGGCGAGGTTCGCGCGCACGACGTCGCCGACGTAGACGTAGTCGCGGACGCAGCCGTCGTCACCGACCTCTTGCTTCGCGTTGATCTGGATGGGCTGCCCAGCGCGCAGGCGCTGCGCGAAGATCGCGACGACGCCCGCCTCGCCGTGCGGGTCCTGGCGCGGCCCGTAGACGTTGGCGTAGCGGAGCACGCTCGAGCGCAGGCCGTGCTCGTTGCGGTAGAAGTCGAGGTAACGCTCGACCGAGAGCTTGGCGCAGGCGTAGGGGCTGAGCGGGCGCTCGGCCCAGCCGACCTCGGCGCGCTTCGGCTCGACGACCTCGCCGTAGATGGCGCCGCCGGTCGACGCGAAGACCACCCGGCCGACGCCATGCTTCACGCAGGCCTCGAGCAGGTGGATGCTGCCGATGACGTTGGCCTCCGCGTCTCGGATGGGCTCGCGGACGCTCACCGCGACGCTGGTCTGCGCGCCCTGGTGACAGACCGCTTCGGGGCGGAAGTCCGCCACGACCCGCTCGACCGCCGCGCCGTCGCGGAGGTCGACGACCTCGAGCTTCGCGCGCGCGTCGACGTTCTCCTTCCGGCCGGTCGAGAGGTCGTCGAGCACCCGCACCTCGTGGCCCGCCGCGAGCAAGGCGTCGACCACGTGACTTCCGATGAAACCGGCGCCGCCGGTGACGAGGATCCGCATGGAGCGGACATACCTCAACCCAAGCGCGAATGCGACGCCTTCGGAGCAGGTCCCCTCGGCGGCTGGTGACCTGGTGGCTGGCGCGCGTAGCCACCGCGGGTGGGCGAGCTCGACGGTGAGCGTCAGGCCCTGGCCGGGCGGTCAGGACAGCTTCGCGAGGACGGCGTCGACCTGCTCGCGCCAGTCGGGCAGCGGGCCGATGAGGGCCTCGGTCGGGCCGAGGTCGAGGACGCTGTAGCGGGGGCGCTTCGCGGGGCGCGGGTACTCGTCGCTCGAGCACGGCTGGACGGCGCAGCCCGGCGCGACGCGCGACGCGATGTGCGCGGCGAGCTCGAACCAGGTGCACTCGCCGCCATCGGTCGCGTGCAGCGTGCCGCGCGCGCCAGCCTCGACGAGCGCGAGCGTGGTGCGGGCCAGGCCCTCGGCGCTCGTCGGGCGGCCCCGCTGATCGTCGACCACCTTCAGCGCGTCGCGCTCGCGCGCGAGCTTCGCGATGGTGAGCACGAAGTTCTTGCCCCACGGCGCGTAGAGCCAGCTCGTGCGCAGGTAGAGGTGCGGCGCGCCGACCTCCGCGAGCGCGCGCTCGCCCGCGGCCTTCGAGCGGCCGTAGGCGTTGAGCGGCGCGAGCGGCGCGTCGACCGGGTAGGGGGCCTCCCCCTCGCCGTCGAAGACGTAGTCCGTGCCGAAGTGCACGAGCAGGGCGCCGACGTCGCGGCAGCGCTCCGCGAGGGCGCGCACCGCGTCGCCGTTGAGCCGGGTCGCGTCCGCTTCGTGCGTCTCCGCGCCGTCGACGTCCGTCCACGCGGCGCAGTTGATGACGACGTCGACGTCGTCGATGGCGGCGAGCGTCGTCGGCGCGAGCAGGTCGACCTCGAGGTCCGCGCCCTGGCGCCCCGCCGTCCGCAGCGGCAACCCGCGCGCGGCGCCGAGCTCGACGAAGGCGCGCCCCAGCATGCCCGTCGGAGCGACGACGACGAACCGGCGCTCAGCCATCGACGCCGTACCTCGGCAGCCGGACCTCGGGCGGGAGCGACGCCAGGGCAGGCGCCGCTTCGTCCTTCGCGCTGAGCTTCGGCGGCCCCTCGAGCGGCCACTCGACGCCGAAGGCCGGCTCGTCGTAGCGGAGCGAGAGCTCCGTCGAAGGGTCGTAGAACGCTGTGCATTTGTAGCTGAATGTTGCGTGCTCGCTCAGCACGAGGAAGCCGTGGGCGAAGCCCGGCGGGATCCAGAGCTGGTGGTGACGCTCGGCGTCGAGCACCTCGCCCACCCACTTGCCGAAGGTCGGCGAGCCGAAGCGCACGTCCACCGCGACGTCGTACACCGCGCCCTCGGTGACCTGCACGAGCTTGCCCTGCCCGTTCGGGTGCTGCAGGTGCAGGCCGCGCAGGATGCCCTTCGGCGAGCGGCTGACGTTGTCCTGTACGAAGCGCATGCCCTCGAGCGGGATGCCGTGCTCGGCGTAGCGCTCGACGTGGAAGGACTCGAGGAAGTACCCCCGCGCGTCGCCGAAGACGCGAGGCTTCACGAGGAGCACGTCGGGGATGGAGAGCGGGACGACCTCCATCACTCGATCTTCCCATCGGCGAGGTCGAGGAGGTACTGGCCGTAGGCGGTCTTGGAGAGCGCCGCGCCGCTCTCGCGGAGCTTGTCCGCGTCGATCCACGACTTGCGGAAGGCGATCTCCTCCGGGCAGGAGACCATCAGCCCCTGCCGAGACTGCACCGTCTGGATGAAGTGCGCGGCCTCGAGCAGCGCCTCGGGCGTCCCAGTGTCGAGCCACGCGACGCCGCGGCCGAGCTTCTCGAGCCGCAGCTGCTGCTTGTCGAGGTAGAGCCGGTTGAGGTCGGTGATCTCGAGCTCGCCGCGCGCCGAGGGCTTCAGCTGCTTGGCCAGCTCGACGACCTGCGCGTCGTAGAAGTAGAGGCCCGCGACCGCGTAGTTCGACTTCGGCTGCTTGGGCTTCTCTTCGAGGCCGATGACGCGGCCGGTCGCGTCGAACTCCGCGACGCCGTACGCGGTGGCGTCCTTGACGTAGTAGCCGAAGACGGTCGCGCCCGTGGACTGCGTCGCCGCCTCGACGAGCAGGCCTTGGAGACCGTGCCCGTAGAAGATGTTGTCGCCGAGCACGAGCGCGCAGGGGTCCCCGTCGATGAACTGCTCACCGATCAGGAAGGCCTGCGCGAGCCCGTCGGGGCTCGGCTGGACGGCGTACTCGATGCGCATCCCCCACTGCGATCCGTCGCCGAGGAGGTTCTGGAAGAGCGCCGACTCGTGCGGCGTATTGATCACGAGCACGTGCCGAATCCCCGCCAGCATGAGGGTGCTGAGCGGGTAATAGACCATCGGCTTGTCGTAGATCGCCATGAGCTGCTTGCTCACGGACTTCGTCAGCGGGTGCAGCCGGGTGCCCGAGCCCCCAGCGAGGATGATGCCCTTCTCGATCATGCGCGACCCAGCCCTCTTTCCTCGCGGCGCTCAGCGCTCGCCGTAGTTCTTCTCGATCCAGTCGCGATACGCGCCGCTGCGCACGTCGCGCACCCACGCCTCGTTGTCGAGGTACCACCGGACCGTCTTGCGCAGACCGGTCTCGAAGGTCTCCTTCGGCGTCCACCCGCACTCCCGCTCGATCTTGCTCGCGTCGATGGCGTAGCGGAGGTCGTGTCCGGGCCGATCGGTGACGTAGGTCTTGAGCGCGTCGAGCTCCGCCGCGTCCGCGCCGGTCTCGTCGGCCACGAGGCGGATGAGCGCGTCGATGACCTCCATGTTCTGCAGCTCGTTGTGCCCGCCGACGTTGTAGGTCTCGCCTACCGCGCCCTTCTCGATGACGGTCCAGATCGCCTCGCAATGATCGGTGACGTAGAGCCAGTCGCGCACGTTCACGCCCTTGCCGTAGATGGGCAGGGGCTTTCGGTCGACGAGGTTCAAGATCATCAGCGGGATGAGCTTCTCGGGGAACTGCAGCGGGCCGTAGTTGTTGCTGCAGTTCGTGATCTTCACGGGCATGCCGTAGGTCCGGTGCCACGCGCGCACGAGGTGGTCGCTCGACGCCTTGCTCGAGCTGTAGGGGCTCGAGGGGTCGTAGCGCGTCTCCTCGGTGAAGAGGCCCGTCTCGCCGAGCGAGCCGTAGACCTCGTCGGTGCTGACGTGGTGGAAGAGACCTTCGCCCCTCTTCCAGCGCTTTCGGCAGGCCTCGAGGAGGTTGAACGTGCCTTCGACGTTCGTGCGCAGGAACTGCTTGGGGCCGAGGATGCTGCGGTCGACGTGGCTCTCGGCCGCGAAGTGGACGACGAGCTCGGGCGCGTGCCGCTCGAAGCAGGCATCGACGGCGTCCGCGTCGGTGATGTCGACGCGCTCGAAGGCGTAGTTGGAGGCCCCCTCGATGTCCGTGAGGCTCTTGGGGTTGGCCGCGTAGGTCAGCGCGTCGAGGTTGACGAAGCGATGCTCGGGGTGCCGAGGCACGAGCAGGCGGAGGAAGTTGGCGCCGATGAAGCCGGCGCCGCCGGTGACGAGCACGTTCATGAATTCCCTCGTCGCCTCGCATACCACAGCCGCCCGTCCGGGACAGCACGGTCTCGCACCCCCGCGCCTGCCAGACGGGGGTGGAGGCCCGGCTCCTTCGGGAGCGCCCGGAGCCCGGTCCCGACCAGATCTCGAGCACCTTCCGCGCGGATCCGCCCGTCCGCG
Source organism: Myxococcales bacterium (assembly GCA_019637115.1). Lineage (GTDB taxonomy): Bacteria > Myxococcota_A > Polyangia > Polyangiales > Houyiibacteriaceae > JACKEH01. The sequence goes on from JAHBWH010000015.1 coordinate 64,250, forward strand.
ACGTGCCCGCTGGTCAAACGACGCCCATTCGGCGCAGAATGTGACTTGCGTTCGCGAATGGGGTTCGGCACGTCGTCTGCATGCCGTGACCTCGCCCCCTCGCCGCGAGCTTCACGCACGATGCGCCGACTCACCACGACCCTCCTGATCCTCCTCGTCGCCTGCGACGGGGCCCCCGACCTCCAGCCGACGGCCGCGGAGTCCATCCCCGAGGCGCACTTCGACGGCCCCGCCATCGACCGCGCCTTCCTGGCGGCCACCGGCTGGTTGCGCGCCCCCGCGCTCGACGCCCCCGACGGCGCCACGCGCGCGGGCTTGCTGGTCACCTTGAGCTCCGCGGACGCGCCGATGCCGCGCTTCGAGGCGCGCGGGCGCACCGCGGACGGAGACGTCGGCCCCTGGCAACCGCTCCGCACGACCTGGCGCGAGGAGGACCAGGCGGTCGCCATCGTCGATCTCGCGGAGGTCGCCGAGCGCGTCGAGCTCCGTGTCCGCGTCGCCGACCGGCCGCACCTCGCGCACCTGACGTGGTCGGCGGTCGTCCCCGAGCCGACCCCCGCGCGGATCGACGAGCTCGTCGACGAGCCCGTGGGCGCCGTGCGCCAGCCGCTGCGCAGCGAGCTCGCGGCCATCGGTGTGCTCTCGCGCGCCGACTGGAGCGCTCGCGCGACCCGCTGCACCTCGAGCGATCCGAACAAGCGCCGGATGGCGATCCACCACACGGTCACCCCTGCGAGCGGCGACCCCGCGGTGCGCCTCCGGGGCATCCAGAACTACCACATGGACAGCAACGGCTGGTGCGACATCGGGTACCACTTCTTGGTCTCGCTCGATGGCCGCGTCTGGGAGGGGCGGTCGCTCTCGCTCCTCGGCACGCACGTCGCCAACCACAACAGCGGAAACATCGGCGTCTCGTACATCGGCTGCTTCCACAGCTCGAGCTGCGCGTCGTTCCCGCCCAACGTCCCGCCCGAGGTGATGATCGACGCGGGCGCGCGCCTCGTCGGGGAGCTCGGGCGCCTCTATTCCATCGCGCTGAACTCCACCAACGTCATCGGCCACCGCGACCACTCGGGCGCGAGTACCTCGTGCCCCGGCGACCACCTGCATCGGCGGCTCGATGACATCCGGGCGGGCGGCACCCCGCCTGGGCCAGTTTATGGCGCGGCGTATGTCGCGCAGAGCTTCCCGCTGGCCCGTGACCCCTTCGAGCTCGCGGGCGGGGCGGAGGTCGAGGGCTACCTCGAGATGCGCAATACGGGCACGGCCAATTGGGCGCCGGGGGAGACGTTCCTCGGCACGACGGAGCCGCGCGACGTCGCGAGCCCGCTCGCGGCGAGCGATTGGATCTCGGCGAACCGGGCGGCCACGATCGACCGCGTCGTCGCGCCCGGCGAGACGGGTCGCTTCGTCTTCTCGGTGCGCGCGCCGAACGCGCTCGGCGACTACCCCCAGTACTTCAACCTCGTTCAAGAGGGTGTCGCCTGGTTCGGCGACGCAGGGCACCGCGGCCCCGCGGACAACCAGATCCAGATCCGCGTCACGGTCACCTCGGTCACCCAGGAGATGCCCGACGCTGGCACGCCCACGGACGCTGGCGTAGCCGACGCCGGCACGCCGCCGCGCCCCGACGGGGGTGTGGACGTCGAGGGCGACGCGGGCGTCCCGCCAGGGGGCACCGTCAAGTCCGGCTGTGGCTGCGCGACGACCGACGGCGCGTCCGGGAGCTTCGCCCTCGCCCTCCTCGCCCTCTTCGCGCTCCGCCGTCGCCGCTGACCCGCGCGTCCAAGCGCGATGTGGCGCTGCGGACCCCGAAGCGTGAGGTCCCCGACGAGCGACCCCCTCGCGCGTCGCCTCGACCGGACGGAATCGAGCACGCGGCGAAGGCGGCGCGTCGCGCGCTCGACGCGCGAGCCATGGACGTGAGCGTCGGCGAATCGTGCGGGTATGCTTTGCCACATGTGCGGCCGCTTCTCACTCGGCGTCGATCCCGACTCCTTGATGGACGAGCTCGACTGGGTCACGGCCACCCCCGACGTGAAGCGCGCGCATCCCGAGCTCTGGCGCCCGCGCTACAACGTCGCGCCCGGACAGCTCGCGCTGGTGATCGGACGTCGAGAAGAGCGCCCCCCTTCGCTCGCGTGGATGAAGTGGGGCCTCGTGCCGCATTGGGCGAAGGCAGAGGGTCGCCGTCCGATCAACGCTCGCGTCGAGACGTTGCGCGAGCGCCCGATGTTTCGAGAGTCGTTCCTGGCGCGCCGCTGCTTGGTGCCGATCGACGGCTGGTACGAGTGGAGCGGCGAAGGCGACGGGCGCCACGCGAGCTGGTTGCACGCGCCGGACGACCAGCTGCTGACGCTCGGCGCGATCTGGGATCGCTGGCGCGCGCCCGACGGCGTCGTTCGATTCACCTTCGCCGTGGTGACGGCGGCCTCGGTCGGCGAGGCCGCGCGGCTTCACGACCGGATGCCGCTCGTCGTCGCGCCCGCAGACCGGCATGGGTGGCTCGCGCCGGGACCCTACGAGGGATCGCTGGTCCCCGACGGCCGAGCGGTCGCGCGGCCCGTCGGACGCTTCGTCAACGACGTGCACCACGACGATCCGACGTGTCGCGACGAGGTCGCGTGATCGCCGCACTCGACGTCTCCCTCCGCGTCACGGAGATCTCCGCCGGGCTCGAGCTGCTCGACGCGGAAGACGAGCGTTGATGGGGTGAACGCTCGGCGCGGCGGAGCGTGAGCGTCAGAAGCGTGAACGTTCGGCGCGTCGGAAGCCGTCGGAAGCGTCGGAAGCGTGAGCGTCGGAAGCGTGAACGTTCGGCGCGTCGGAGCGTGAGTGTCAGAAGCGTGAACGCTCGGCGCGTCGGAAGCGTGAGCGTCGGAAGCGTGAGCGTTCGTGCGCGTCGGAAGCGTGAGCGCGGGCGGAGCGCGGGCGTCGGAGGTGAGCGCTCAGCGCGGCGGCACGTACCAGATCGGGCTGGTCCAGGCGCGCTCCTGGATCGTCCGCGGCAGCTCGTCGCGGCAGCAGCTCCGGTCGAAGACGGAGCCGGGCTCGACGCTCGCGCAGTCCACGCCCGCCTCGAGGCAGACGCGATGGCTCCACCGGCAGGTCGGGTTCTCGACGACCCGCACGTACCAGAACGCCGGCTGGCTCGGGTCGAAGTCCGGGTCGACGAAGCGCCCGCAGAGCTGCTCGAGCGGCGCGACGCCCTCGGGCAGCGTCGGCTCGCAGCTCGCGAGGTCGACGCTCGCGCCGTTGCCCGGCTCGCCCGCGATCTCGTAGACGCGCTCGTGCGTCTCGCCCGTCGCGGGATCGAACCACCCCTTGATGATCTGCACGCGCTGCAGCGGCGCCGAGAGCGCGTCGCGTAGCGCGCTCGCGAGGAACACCGGCGCGCCGCTACCTTCGCGGGCGGGGAGCGCGCCGCCCATCGGGACGCCGCCCTCGTAGCCCCGCTCGACGAGATCGCTGCGCTCGCAGAGGTCGTCGTCGTAGGCCCAGCCGCCGAAGAAGCGGACGATCGGGCGGGTGCCGCTCGTGCCGTAGGTCTCGCGGCGCTGCATGCCCGCGAAGAGCGCGGGGCGCGAGTTCTCCTCGGCCCAGACCACCGCGAGGCCGCCAGGTGACGCCGTGCGGATCGCGACGTTGATCGAGTCGCCCGGCGGCCGCAGCCGCTCCTCGGCCTCGTCGTCCGCCGACCCGGTGTGGCCGACCCATCCGTCGGCCGTCTCGTTGCCCTCGTCCACGCCACCCGCGAGCGAGAGGTGTGTGTCCGTGCTCGCGATGGCGCCGACCTGGAAGGGGTTCGCGCCCAGCCGCGCCTGCTCGGCGAGCCCCTGACGGAGCGCGCCGCGGTAGTAGTCCTGCGGGGCGACGCAGCCGTTGAGGAAGCTCGAGCCGCGTCCGTCCGTCGCGATGCAGCTCGGCGTGCAGCCGGTCGCGCTCCCGTCGTCCTCCGGATCCTCGCAGAGGTTCTCGTAGAACTGCTCGAAGTCGCAGAGCTCGTCCTCGTCGCTCGCGAGGGGGCCCCCGACGCCGACGCACTCGCTCGCGCCCTTGTGCTGATAGATCTCGACGAGGGGCTCGAGGAGCGCGCGGCGCTCGGCGGCCGCCGCGTCGTAGGGTGTGCCGTCGTCGAAGCGCGGGACGAACATCGCGCCGAGGCTGATGTTCGAGTTGTGCGGGATGACGAGCACGTCACAGGAGGTGCCGCTGCCCAGACAGAGAGACTCGAGCGCGTCCCAGAGGAGCTCGGCGCGCGGCGCGTCGACGAAGCTCACCGGCCGGGCGAGCACGGTGCTGGATCCGAAGATGACGTTGCGGTGCAGGTTGCGACCCGCGCCGCCGGAGGCCCCCGTCCACTCGTAGCCGATGAAGGTCGAGAAACGGCAGGCGTCCGTGCGATCGTCGTGCCGCTCGGCGGCGTCGATGGTGTCCGCCCAGACGTCGGCGAGCTCGCCCGCGCAGAGCTCGGGATCGCTGCGGCAGAGGCGGGTCGGGAGCGGCGTCGCGAGGCCGATGGACGAGACGAAGTCGCCGAAGTTGCCCGCGACGGCGTCGCCCTCGCGGTAGGTACGGCACGTGAACGAGTCGTAGCCGGCCGAGGTCGGATCGGTGCAGAGGCTGGTGGCCGCGAGCAGCTCGGAGTGGTCGGTGACGCCCGCGAAGTCGAGCGGGCGTCGGAGCTGGATCTGGCGTGTCGCGCGCCCCTCCGCGTCGTATGGCGGCAGGTCGATGGCTTCACCCCTCGCGAAGCGGTACGCCGCGTCGGGTCCGGTGCGCACGTCGTAGCTCGCGGCGTCGAAGCTGTAGCGGGTGTGGACGTGGAGGTCGCCGAAGAAGGGACGCCGGAGCGGATCGCGCGCCGCGCACGCGACGCGCTCCTCGGGGCGCTCGATCAGGGTCGGCCCGCCGTCGCGACCGGCGTCGACGCCACCGTCCTCCGCGGCGTCCCCGCCCGCGTCCTCGGGCGGCAGGTCGTCGTCGCCACAGGCGACCACGAGGGTCAGCCCCATCACGAGCGCGAAGCGAAGCACCATGGCGGCGAGTCTACCAGCCCGCCTCCTTCGGTCGACATCTCCTCGATCGCGTTCCGAGTCGAGTCCGAGCGCGAGTCCGGTCCTTGTCGGAGTCCTTGTCGGAGTCCTTGTCGGAGTCCTTGTCGGAGTCCTTGTCGGAGTCCTTGTCGGAGTCCTTGTCGGAGTCCTTGTCGGAGGTGGTGCTCGGCTTCACCCGAAGCGGGCGCCGAGCGCGGCGCAGAGCGCCTCGAGCCGCGCCTGGTCCAGCGCGTCGAACGCGGCCGGGGTGTCGCTGTCCACGTCGAAGACGGCGAGCACGCGTCCGTCCGGTCGGAGCACGGGGACGACGATCTCGCTCTCGGTGCTCGAGGCGCACGCGATGTGGCCGGGGAACTCGTGGACGTTCGGGACGAGCTGCGTCTCCCGCGTCCGCGCGGCGGCGCCGCAGACCCCGCGGTCGAAGGGGATGCGCAGACAGCCGTGTCCGCCTTGGTAGGGGCCGATGACCAACAGCTCGTCCGTCACGGCCCGGTAGAAGCCCGTCCAGTCGTACGCCTCGAAGGCGTGGTGCAGCTCGCAGGCGACGGTGGCCATCGCGGCGATCCAGTCGTCCTCGCCGTCGAGGAGCGATTCGATGGCGGCGAAGACCTCGTCGTAGCGTCGCGCCTTCTCGTCGGCGCTCGCGTCGCGCGGCAGGGGGACGTGCATCTCCGCGCTCATAGCACCTGTCCCCGGTCGCCACCCGGCCCACGGACGCGAACGGACTCACGCTCACGGACGCGGACGCGGACGCGGACTCGGACGCGGGCGCAAACTCGGACTCACACTCACAGACACGGACGCGGACTCACACTCACGGATACGGACACGGACTCGGGCTCGGACACGGACTCGGGCTCGGACTCGGCACGCGGACATCACCGAAGACGACGAGCAGCGGACACAGCGAGCCCGCGCACCCACAATTCGTCCCCCGCGGCGCCCCCGCTCATCGTCTCGAAATCCATCATGAAACCGTCGTCGCCCCGACGCCTGCGCGCGATCATCGACGCCACCTCGCTGGCGCGCTCGCGCGCTTCGACCCATGCTGTCGCGCTCAAAACCGGCCCTTTGGAGAAGCTCGCCGGCGCCCCGCGGTGCGAAACGCACCACGAGACAATCGTTCGGGAACGCATCGAGACTCTCTGACTCCGAGTGACCTAGTGCCCCCAACCCAGGGGCACTGGTCACCGGCCGCGGCGAATGACCGCGGGGAGAGGGCAGCCCCACGAGACCGTGGGGCTCGGGTGACCGACTCGCGTGTCGGTCGATGCTGTCGAAAGGTACGAACGATGAATGCCCCCTCCGAGACCGTGACGACGGATCCGTCCGTCGAGCGGACGAGCTCCGTCACGGAGACCCCCGAAGCCGAGCCCGCGACCGAGACCTTCGCGTCGCTCCAGCTCGATCCCCGCATCGTCGCGGCGGTCGAGGCGCTCGGCTTCGACGCGCCGACCCCCATCCAGGCGGCCGCGATGCCGGTGCTCCTCGAGGGACACGACCTCATCGGCCGGGCACGCACCGGCTCGGGCAAAACCGCCGCCTTCGGCCTGCCGCTGCTCGAGCGCGTCAAGGACGGCGGCCACCACGTGCGCGCGCTCATCCTCGCGCCGACCCGCGAGCTCGCCCTGCAGATCACCGAGGCCTTGCGGAGCTTCGCCAAGCGCCTCCCCGTGCGCGTCGCCGCGATCTACGGCGGCGCCGCCTTCGGCCCGCAGCTCGGCGCGCTCCGGGACGGCGTGCCGATCCTCGTCGGCACGCCCGGCCGCGTCCTCGACCACATGCGCCGCGGCTCGCTCGACCTCTCGCGCCTCGAGATGCTCGTCCTCGACGAGGCCGACGAGATGCTCCGCATGGGCTTCATCGACGACGTCGAGGCGGTGCTCGACGCGGCGCCGGACGAGTGCCAGGTCGCGCTCTTCTCGGCGACCATGCCCGAGCCCATCCGTCGCGTCGCGGCCAAGCACCTGCAAACGCCCCGCGAGATCCAGGTCGAGAGCAGCGCGCTCAGCGTCGGCCACATCGACCAGCGCTACCTCGTCGTCCCGCAAAGAAACAAGGCCGACGCGCTCGCGCGCGTGCTCGCCGCGAAGTCCGAGGGCACGACGATCGTCTTCGCGCGCACCCGCGCCGGCGCGGCAGAGATCTCCGACGCGCTCGCGTCGCGCGGGCTCCATGTCGACGCGCTCCACGGCGACCTCAGCCAGGCGGCGCGCGAGCGCGTGCTCTCGCGGCTGCGCTCGGGCGGCCTGAGCGTCGTCGTCGCGACCGACGTCGCGGCCCGCGGGATCGACGTCGACCACATCACGCACGTCATCAACCTCGACCTGCCGCCGCGCGCCGAGGAGTACGTACACCGCATCGGGCGCACCGGCCGCGCGGGCCGCGAAGGCGTCGCGATCAGCTTCGTGACCCCAGGTGAGCGCACGCGCCTTCGCACGTTCGAGCGCGCCCTGCAGGTGCGCATCGAGCGCATCGACGTGCCCTCGGACGCTGGCATCGCGCGCGTCCGGCGCCGACGCCTCCACGACCAGGTGCTCGAGGCCGCCAAGGGCACGATCGCCCCGTCGCTCGAGGAGCTCGCGCGCGAGCTGGCCGCCGCGCTGGCCGAAGAGGAGCTCCCGGAGGGCACCCCGAGCGTCGCGCCGGAGCTGCGCGTCGCCGCGGCGGCGATGGCGCTGCTCGCGGACGATCGCGGCCTCGACGTGCGCGAGAGTCGCGACGAGCCGCCGGCGTGGGCGCGGACGAAGGAGCGGCCCGAGCGACGGGATCGCGACGAGCGCCCCGCACGGCACGACGAGCGTATTGCGCGACGGGACCGCGACGAGCGCCCCGCGCGACGAGAGCGCGACGAGCGCGACACCATGGCGCCGATGGACCATCGCGGCGCGCCTCGGCTCGACCACGAGGCCGATGATCGCGGCGAGGGCCGCGGCCGGACCGGGCGCGAGCTCGACCTCCCGCCCGCGGCGCGGCGCGGGAGCCCCGAGGCGCAGGACGAACTCGAGCTGGTCTTCGCCGTCGGGCACGCGCGTGGTGTGCGCCCGTCCGACCTCGTCGGCGCGATCGCCAACGAGGCCTCGGTGCCGGGCAGTAGCATCGGCAAGATCGATATCGCGGAGCGCGCGAGCTTCGTGCGGGTGCCGCGCGCGGTCGCCGAGCATCTCCTCCGGCACCACCAGAGCATCGTCGTCCGCGGCAAGCCGGTCCGCCTCGATCTCGCGCGCGGCCTCGACGCGGTGCGCGCCCAGATCGAGCCCGAGGGCCTCGCCGACGCCCCGCCTCGCCGACGGCCGAGCGGCCCGAAGCCCTTCGCGAAGAAGGGCTTCGGGGGCAAGAAGCCCTTCAAGAAGAGCTTCGGCAAGAAGGCGTTCGGCAAGCCGAAGCGCTGACGCCGCGGGCGCTTGGCCCCTCCGGGTGTCGTGGTCACGGCTCCGGGCGTGGTGCGATGACCGGGTCCGATGGCCGGGCCCGGGTCCGATGGCCGGGCCAGGGTCCGATGACCGGGGCCGGGTCCGCGATCGTCGGAGGCGGTGCGGTCAGAACGAGGGGCCGGCGCCCGTCGAGACCAGCGCGCCGCCGCTCGAGATGAAGAGCGGCCGCGCGACGATCTGCGTGCCCTGCGCGCCGTCGACCTCGGAGATGCTCGTCACGCGCGGCCCGTCGTCCGTGGCCTCGACCTGGAGGATGACGTGCACGGCGTCGGCGACGAGCGCGGCGATCGTCGGCTCGGCGCCGCGCCCCGCGAGGCGCGCGAGGTGGGTCAGGACGTGACCAGCCTCCGTCGCCGAGGTCGCGTGCACGCCGACGAACCCGCCTCCACCGTGCGCCGTCAGCGCCGCGAACACGTCGAGCGCGTTGCCGTCGCAGACGCCGTCGACGAGGAGGTGGTCGGCGCGGAGGCGCGCGGCCTGTTGCGCGACCGCGCCGAGGCTCGCTCCGGTCGCGCCGCCGGCCGCGAGCGCGACGACGTTCGGGAGATCGATGGACGCGCCCGCGCCGACCGCGACGAGGCGCTCGCTCGGATCGATCGCGCTCGCGAGCGCGCAGAGGATCTCCGACACGCCCGCCGAGCCCGCCCCGACGACGGCGACGTTGCGGCGCGCCTCGACGGCGTTGCGCAGGACCGTCGCCGCCTCCTCCGAGAGGATCGCGCGCCCGACGAGCGACTCGAGCGTCGCGCCAGCGCCCCGACGGATCTCGAGGAGCGGTCCACCCACTGCAACGGGCGGGAGGATCACGGTCGCGAAGCCCCCCTCGGGGAGCCAAGCCTGGAGCACGGGGCCAGCCGCGTCCCCGCCGTTGCGGCTCACGAGTCGGCGAGCGATGGTCGTGAGGGCGCTCGCGGACGAGAACCGGGCCTCGCTCGGCACGAGCCCCTGGCCGCGATCCACGAGCACACGCTCGGGCCCCTCGATGACGAGCTCGACGATCGAGTTGTCCGCAAGGAGCGCCTCGAGCATCCCGAGCCCGACCGCCTCGGCGAGGGCGGCCGACGCGATCGCGTCGTCCTCGGCGTCGACGACGCCGGCCTTGCCGAGATCCTTCATCACCTCGCCGATGGCGCGCCGCGCCTCGTCCTGACGGGTCGCGTCGTCGAGGCCAGTCCCCGACGAGTCCGTGAGCCCGTGGAAGTGGCCGGCGAGCGCCGACATCACGGCGGTCAGCCCGTCGGCCGACTCGAGCGAGGTCGCCATGACGGCCGGCACCGAGCGACGGGGGCGCGGCGGGGCGCTGGTCG
>JAHBWH010000150.1 GCA_019637115.1 Myxococcales bacterium
TGGGTCGCCGCGGCCAACACGTCGCGCGCGCGCCTCGATCTCGTCGGCACGGCCGGTATGGTCGGGCTCTGGGCCGAGGACGACCTGCCGGGCCTGCAGCTCCCCGGTCGCCGGCCGGGCCTCGTGGCGGTGGGCGGCGTGGAGCTCGAGCTCCCCATCGGCTCCGCCGCCGCCGACGCGCAGCGCGACCGCGCGCGGCTCGCGCTCGAGGCCGCCGACGAGCGGCTCATCGCGGCGCGGCAGACGCTCGAAGCGACGATCGCGTCGATCTACGAGGAGGCCGAGAGCGCGCGGGAGCGGGTGCCGCTCGCGACCGAGGCGGCCTCGGTGGCCGAGCGCCTCGCCGAGGCCGAGCGTGGGCGCCTCGAGCTGGGGACCGCGACGCCTGCCGATCTGCTCTTGGTCCAACAGGCCGCGCGCGAGAGCGCGCTGCGACGTCTGCGCGCGCTCGTCGACGCCGTCACCGCGAGCCACCGGCTCGCCCACGCCGCGGGCGTGCTCCTCGACCGCTTCTCGGTGCAGGTGCCCGAGACCCCCACTCGCCGCTCGGAGGCGCGATGACCAAGAAGCTCTGGATCCTCCTGGCGGCCGCCGCGTCGACCGGCGTCGCGGGGTGGCTGCTCGTGCCGCACTTCTCGCCCGCGCCCGCGCCGACCGGCGAGGTGATCGAGGTGCGGCAGGGCGAGATCGTCGAGACCGCCTCCGCGACTGGGCGCATCGAGCCGGCCGTGCAGGTCGAGGTGAAGTCGCGCGCGGCGGGCGAGGTCATCGAGGTGCTCGTCGAGGAGGGCGCCGAGGTCGAGGCGGGTCAGGTGCTCTTCCGGCTCGATCCGCGGGACGCCGCGCGCGCGCTCGAGGACGCGCGCGTCGCGCTGCGCCGGGTCCAGGCGGAGCTCGCGCAGTCGCGCGCCAACCTCGCGGTGACCGAGGCGCAAGCGCGTGACGCGCAGGCGACCCGCGGGGTGAGCGCGCGCGGCGCCGAGCTCGGGCTCGTCAGCATGGAGGCCGATCGCGCGAGCGCGACTTCGGTCGAGGTGGCGCAGGCCAACGTGCAGCTCCGGCAGGCCGCGGTGCAGGCCTCGAGCGCAGCGCTCGCGGCGGCGCGGCTCTCCGTGGCCGACGCCGAGCAGCGCCTGAGCGAGATGGAGATCCGCGCACCCATCGGCGGCACGCTGCTCTCGGTCGCGGTCGAGCGCGGCTCCATCGTCGCGTCGGCGGTGACGAACGTCGGCGGGGGCACGGCGCTCGCGACCCTCGCGAACCTCTCGGACCTCCGCGTCATCGGCGCGATCGACGAGGCGCAGATCGCGCGTGTGCAGGTCGGCCAGCAGGTCGAGATCCGCGTCGACGCCTACCCCGATCGTACGTTCTCGGGCGAGGTCATCCGCGTCAGCCCGCTCGGCGTGATCGAGACGAACGTCGTCACCTTCGACGTCGAGATCCGCGTGACGGATCCGGACGCGAGCCTGCTCCGCTCGGGGATGAGCGCCGACCTCTCGATCGAGACGGGTCGGTCGGAGGGCGTGCTCGTGCCGCTGGCGGCGGTCCGGACCGAGGGGAGGCGCCGGGTGGTGGAGCTCGAGTCCGGGGAGACACGCACCATCCGCACGGGCGAGACCGACGGCCGGCGCATCCTGGTGCGCGAGGGGCTGTCGCCGGGGGATCGACTGCGCGTCGGCGGCGCCGTCCCGACGGCCACGCAGGGGCCGACGAAGAGCATCATCCCGACGGGCCGCCCCGGCGGTGGGAGGAAGAACCGATGAGCGACGCGCGGCTCCCCGTGGTCGTCGAGGCGCTCACGAAGACCTACCACGCCGATCGCGCAGAGCTCGCGGTGCGGGCCGTCCGCGGCGTGTCGTTTCGGATCGCGCGCGGCGAGTCGGTCGCGATCATCGGGCCGTCCGGGTGTGGGAAGTCGACGCTGCTGCACATCCTCGGCTGTCTCGACCGCCCGACCTCGGGCCGGTACCTCCTCGAGGGCGAAGACGTCGCCCAGCTCGGGGAGGACGCCCGCGCGCGCGTGCGCAACCGACACATCGGCTTCGTCTTCCAGAGCTTCAACCTCTTGCCGCGGATGGACGCGGCCGAGAACGTCGAGCTGCCGCTGCTCTACGCGGGCGTGAAGCGCTCGCGCGAGCGCGCGATGCACGCGCTCGAGCGGGTGGGCCTCGCCGACCGCGCGCACCACCGCCCGAACGAGCTCTCGGGCGGTCAGAAGCAGCGGGTCGCCATCGCGCGCGCGCTCGTCACCGAGCCCTCGATGCTGCTCGGGGACGAGCCGACCGGCGCGCTCGACAGCCACACCAGCCGCGAGGTGCTCGAGCTGCTGGAGCGGCTCCACGGCGAGGGCACGACCATCGTGCTCGTGACCCACGACCTCCAGGTGGCGGGCCGAATGGAGCGCGCCATCCGGATGCATGATGGTGGGATCGCCGCGGACGGGCCCTCGAGTGAGGTCGTAGAGGCATTCATCCGCGAGACCACGGGGGCCGCGCATGCTCATCCGTGAGACCGTCCGGACGGCGTGGCGATCGCTCGTCACGAACCGCCTGCGCACCGCGCTGACCGCGCTCGGCATGGTGATCGGCGTCGGCGCGGTCATCGCCGTGCTCGCCATCGGCGAGGGCGCGAAGTCGAGCGTCGAGGGGCGCATCCGCGCGATGGGCTCGAACCTGCTGACGGTGCGACCCGCGCGCGGCTCGTTCGCCGCGGTCCGCAGCGCCCGCGTCGAGACGCTCGTGCGCGGCGACGCCGAGGCGCTCGCGGAGCTCGACGGGGTGACCGCGGTCAGCGCCGAGAACGTCGGCTCCGCGCAGGTCCGCTACCGAGAGAACAACACCTCGTCGACGATCTATGGGGTGACGTCCGACTACCTCTCGATCCGAAGCCTCGACGTCGCGGTCGGCATCGGCTTCTCGGAGTCCGACGATCTCGAGCGCAGCCGGGTCGCGGTGCTCGGCGCCAACGTCGCCCGCGACCTCTTCGGGCGGAGCAGCCCGGTGGGTGAGCGGATCCAGATCGCGGGCGTCGGTTTCTCGGTCATCGGCGTGCTCGCGGCGAAGGGAGACGTCGGCTACACGTCCCCCGACGACTACGTGCTCGTGCCGCTCGGCACCCACCAGGGCGTGCTCTTCGGCCAGAGCTTCCTCGCGTCGATCTCCGTCCAGATCGAGGACGAGTCGCGCTCGGACGAGATCCTCGCGCGCGCGGAGGAGCTTCTCCGCCTGCGGCACCGGCTGAGGCCCGGCGCGCCCGACGACTTCGAGATCCGTTCGCAGACCGAGATGCTCGAGACGATGGGCGCCATCACGGGCACCTTCACCGCGCTGCTCGGGTCGGTCGCGGCCGTCTCCCTCCTGGTCGGCGGCATCGGCATCATGAACATCATGCTGGTCTCGGTGCGCGAGCGGACACGCGAGATCGGCGTGCGCATGGCGGTCGGCGCGCGGCGGCGCGACATCCTGATGCAGTTCTTGGTCGAGTCGGTCGTCGTCTCGATCTTCGGCGGGTTGCTCGGGCTCCTGCTCGGCTGGGCGGCCGCGCTCGCCATCGCGCGCTTCGGCGGGTGGGAGACGATCGTGCCGAGCTACGCCTACGCGCTCGCGCTCGGCGTCTCGATCGGCGTCGGGCTGCTCTTCGGCGTCGGCCCCGCGCGCAGCGCGTCCAGGCTCGACCCGGTCGAGGCGCTCCGCCAGGAGTGAGCGAGGCCGAGGCGCTCCGCCAGGACTGAGCGCGAGCGCCGAGGCGCTCCGCCAGGACTCCGCCAGGAGTCCGCCTCGAACACTGAGACACCGCGACGCTCGCCGCGAACGCCTCGACGCCTCGACGCTCCCGAGTGCGGCCTCGGGCTCGTCGCCGCGACGCCGGCGTGCCAGGCTCGCCCCATGGACGAGGCCTTCGAGTTTCGCTTGCAGATCTACTACGAGGACACCGACCACTCCGGCGTCGTCTACCACGCGAACTACTTGAAGTACTTCGAGCGCGCGCGCGAGCACATGCTCGGCGTCGTCGAGCTCCGGCGCATGTGGGAGGAGGACGGGATCGGCTTCGTCGTCTACAAGGCGGAGCTGACCTACAAGCAGGGCGCGGTCTTCGGCGACGAGGTCGCGATCCGCAGCCGCGTCGAGGCCGAGAGCGCGTACCGGCTGGTCTTCCGCCAGAACGCCTATCGCAGCGCCGACGACGCGCTCCTCGTCGAGGGCGCCGTGCAGCTCGTCTGCGTGGACGCGAGCAAGAAGCTCGTGCGGGTCCCCGACGCGGTGCTCCGGGTGGTCGGCCGATGAGCCCCGAGCGATGAGCGACGCAGGCGCGCTCGGTCGCTGCCCCGCGTGCAGCGAGCGACACCCCGGTTACCTCACGCGCGTGCTCGGCGCCGATCGCCTGCGCTGCAAGCGCTGCAAGACGTGGCTGTGCGTGGTCGACGGCGCGCTCTTGCCCGAGCCGGATGATGCGCAGGTCTGGCTGAGCGTCGCGGGCGACGTGCTCCAGACGCTCGACCCCGAGCTGAGCACGGCGTCCGAGCGCCGGTTGGCGCTCGTCGCGCGTGGGCTGTCGGGCGCGCGGCTCGACGCGGCGGCACACGCGCTCGCGGTCGCGCTCGACGTCCACGTCGGCGAGCCTCCGGACGGGTGGCTGACGTGGAAGGAGAAGCGGACGCCCGCCAGCTACCGCGAGGTCGAGCGCGTCGAGCGCGAGCTGCTCGTGCAGCGACCCGGCGTCGTCAAGGAGCTCCTCGGCGCGATCGGCCTCGCGCTGCTCGCCGGGCTCTACCTCGGACACTCGAGCGCGTGGGCCTTCGCGGGGGTGTCGTCGGTCGCGATGGTGGCGCTCTTCGCCACGATGAAGACCGCGCGTTGGCATCTGCGCGAGGACGAGTGGGAGATCCCCGGGCGGTGGCTCGGGCAGCGGGCGCGGATCTCGCCGCGTCGCGTCGAGGCCGTACACCTCACCGAGCTGCGACAGAAGAACGGCGAGGCGCGGTATGGCGTCGCGCTCACCGTGGACGGCAAGCGGAGGGTGCTCGTGCAGCCAGTGCTACGGACGGCGAGCGAAGCCCACGGCCTCGCTCGGACGCTCGAAGAGCTCGCGGGGCTCGTGCCACGGCGAGCCGAGCGCCCACGGGTGCGCGTGGCGGAGGACGCGGTCGAGCGGGTCGTGGAAGACGCCGTCGAGCGTGCGGAGGAGCGAACGCGCGAGCGCTGACGCACGCCGCACTCGCGTCCGATGAGGGCTCTCGCATCCGAGGAGCGCCCCACGGTCACGATCGCCGAGGTCGCGAGGTCTCGGCGATCATCCCCTCGGACCGGCGAGCGGCGGGATGGCGCATGCGCGCAGAGGCGAGCACCGCTGGCTGGCACGGTCGGCACGCAGCGTCGGTCAGTCCTTGGTGAAGCGTTCGAGCGCGAGATCGAGCTCCAGCAAGAACTCCTGGAAGGCGGGAGCGGCGCGGAGCGCCTCGAAGTCTCGGACGAGCTCGCCGACGCGGGCTCGCATCTTCCCGAGCTCGCGATCGAGCTGGGAGAGCCGTCGCCCGCGCTTTTCGGAGGCTGTCCGTAGCAGGTCGAACAGCGTTCGTTTGGGGTCCGCGATCGACTCCACCCGTTTCGGGTTCGGCAGTTCGAGCGGGACTCGTCCGTTCACGTTCCCGCTCGCCCGACGGATCGCGTCCTCGTCGTGGAGGAACCACGCCTCGGTCATGCGAACGGGAACGATCGCGACGTGTGGATGAGTTACGGCCTCGCGAATCTCGCGGATCCGGTCGGCCCACGGAACGGCCTCCGCGTCACGGTGCACGAACAGGAGGTCGGCTGGGTACAGCTCGAGGGCGAGCGCGACGCGTTCGGAGAGGCTCGCCGGTCGCGTCTTCACGTGTGTGAAATCGGCCCAGCTCTCTTGTTCGAGCGCCACGTTCCTCGAGGCGAGCGCCCAACGAATCGGATACTGGAGCATCCGATCGGATGTTCCGTCTCCGAGCAACGTGTACCGCAGTCGCGTCACTCCGCCTCGAGGGGCAGAGAGAGCTGTTCGACCATCGCCGCGTACGTGGTGTCGGTCGTGTCCTCGCTCGGCGCGATCGCGCCCAAGTATCCGATGACCGCGCCCTTCGCGACGGCCGCGACCCCCGAGAGCTTCGCCCGCCACGTATGAGGACACGGGCGCGCCACCAACGCGCGGAACCGACCAGGGCGCGCACCGGGAGGGTCACGATGCTCGACGAATACGAGGTCATCCTGACGCGAGTGCGCGACGACGACCGGCGAGTGCGTCGAGAGGATCACCTGGCGAAGGGGGTTGCTCTCATCCACGGGGAGCTCGGTGTCCGTCGCCATGTCTCGAAGCAGGTCCATCATCGCGCGCATGCGCTGCGGGTGGATCCCGTTCTCCGGTTCCTCCAGGCAGAGCACCCCGGTGGCTTCGGGATCCCTCTCGAGCACGCTGAGCGCGACGAACCGGAGCGTTCCGTCCGAGAGCGAGGATGCGGCAAACTCTCGACCTCGAAGGTCTGTCAACACGAGCCGCAGCACGCGGCGCGCGTCATCTTTCACCACCCGTACATCGCGGACTTCGTCGACGAGCTCCGCGAGACGGTTGGAGATCTCGGCGAGCGCTCGATCACCCTCTGGCCCCGTAGTGAGCCGCTGAAGGGTGGCAGGGAGGTGATGACCCGCCGTGGTGAGAGAGGTCGGGGCCTGCAGCTCGTCGGGGTCACGAAGCGCCGAGGGCTCGAGCTGGAGGATCCGCCATGACCGCATCTCGGCGCGGGCGAGCACGGCCGTACGGGCTTCGTCGGCGTTCTGGGCTGCCGATAGTACGGTGCGGGGTAGCGTGTGAGTGAGGAAGTCGGTCGGCCGCCCCCCACCCCGTTTCGACATCGCCTCATCACGCATCTTGTCGGTGCTGAGGCGCACCACGCTCTTGTCGCCTTCGAGGTGAGTCTCGATGTAGGTCGCGCGACGAGGAGACTTGCGCACGACGGACTCTCGCCACTCTCGCGAGCTCTCGAACGCGAGCCGTGTCGGCACGTCGCGCTGCGCGATGTAGCTCAGTCGCTCGGAGCGCAGCACGATGCGCTCGAACCCGCGGTCGTCCTCGACGAGCTCGAGCTCGAGCTCGTAGGTGAGGAAGGTGTGCGTGGCTTCCGCAGGCTGATGAAAATCGTCGCGCCCGGAGCGCGGCACGATCAAGTCGCACTCGAAGCGCATGAGCCGATCACCGTCGGCGGTGAAGAGCTGGGCGACGTCCGAGCCTCCGCGTACCCCACGCGCGGCCTCCACGAAGGAGTGGTCTGCGAGGAGGCTCAGGAAACGGATCGCGTCGAAGAGGTTCGACTTCCCGACACCGTTGAACCCCGCGATGCATGTGAACGGGCCGAAATGGACTTCGGTCTCCACGAGGTTCTTGAAACCGGTTGCTTTCAGGCGAGTCAGCATGAGTCGACGGGGGAGCGAGGTTACGTGCGGTGGGGAACCTGGTCACGCTTTCGTTCGGGTGAGCAGATGCCTTGCCGCGCACCATCGTTGGAGCCGTTCCCGGTGGTCTGCCAGCCGGCGGGGCGGCCCCCGCGGACCGAGAGCGCCGAGACGCCAGGGCGCGCGTGTACACAGTTCACCACTGGTCGCCCCGTCCTCAAATGCCCAAGAACACCGAACACCGCTCGCAACAGCAGACGCCGTTCACTCTGCGCGGGCGCAACGCAAAGCGCAAAATGAGCCCAATTACCGTGAGATTTGCGACCATGCGAGCGCAGATCACGCCCATCGCGCCTGGACCGCGCGGGATCTCTCACGGGACGAAAGCGACGCAGTCGACTTCCGGCTGTTGCGTGTTTGTTTTCCACTCGTTTTGGGGAACCATGAGCTTCATCTTCCGATCCTCGCTTCTCGTAGCGCTCGCGGCCGTCGTCGCGTGCGCGGGCAACGACCCCGGTCCAGGTGGCGGGCCCAGCCCCGGGCCTTCCGACACGACGGCAGACTCGGGCCCGCGCGGCGACGACCGTGAGCCCGACGACGGTCCGCTCTCCCCCGACGGTGGGCCCGACGACGTCCGCCCGGACGCCGGGCCCGCGACCGGGCGCGCGCCCGGCTCGGCGTGCGATTGCGACGCCGAGTGCGCGGGCACCACGACGCACCCCGGGCTCTGCGTGCAGGGCGTGTGCATGACGCGGGCGACCAGCGCGTGCGCCGAGGCGGGTTCCTCGTCCGAGTGTCCGACTCCGCTCGCCGCTCGCCGCGCGCTTCGATCGCTCACCGCCTCCTCGCCTCCGGCTTCGATCGCCGACGATGGCTGAGCGTCGGTCTGCGCAGGTACGTCGACTCATGGCGGAGCTGCCGGAGCAACGACGCCGCAGAGCGCCCTACACCACGGAGACGGTCCAGAGGCCCGCTCAGCTCCGGGGCAGGAACAGCCGATCGATCACGAGCTCCACCGCGTCGAACGGAGGGATCCGGGCCGTCGCGGTCTCATCGTAGCTGTCGACCAACACCCAACGACCCGCGGAGAGCTCGAAGGCCTCGAGCGTGCGGGCGTCGACGTCGACGATCCAGTAGTGCTCGATGCCATGGTCGCCGTAGAGCTTGCGCTTCTCCACGCGATCGCGCGCGGCGGTGCTCGGCGATAGGATCTCGCAGACCCAGTTCGGCGCCACGTCGATGGGGCGCCGATCTCCCGGATCGGGCAACCTCTGGCGGCGCCAGCCGGCGAGGTCGGGCCGGACCACGTCGTGGGGCCCGAGCAGGACGTCGACCTCGACGAAGATCCACCAACCACCCGGTCCGCCAAATCCGTCGTCATCGTCGAACGGGCGCCCGACGAAGCTCCCAAGCGCGCGCTGCGCCCGCGAGTGCTTCGGGAGCGGCGCCGGCGCGGTGACGATCCGCCCGCCGAGGATCTCGGCGCGGACGTCGTCGGCGAGGGCGAGGAGGTCGCCGTAGGTTGCCAGCGTCCGCGCCGCTGAAGACATGCGGGAATCCTAGCACGCGCTCCGTCGCTGCTGCCCCGTCGCGCTCACGAGGTTCCGGCCCACACGGTCGGCCCCCCAGCGCCGGAGGCGCGCCGCCAGCGATCACGAGCGGCGCAGGAAGTCCACGACCGTCTCGGCGACGTGGTCCACCCCAGCGTCGCCGAGCTCCGGGTACACCGGCAGCGCGAGCACCTCGTGGGCGGCGCGCTCGCTCACGGGGAGGTCGCCCTCGCGGTAACCGAGCGAGGCGAAGCAGCCCTGCAGGTGTAGCGGCAGCGGGTAGTAGATCGCGCAGCCGATGTCGCGCTCGCCGAGGTGGGCCAGGAGCGCGTCGCGGCGGTCGGTGCGGATGACGTATTGGTTGTAGACGTGGCCCTCGTACACGCGCAGCGGCGGCGTCAGGCGCTCGGCGGGGAGGCCCGCGGCCGCGAAGGCGGCGTCGTAGCGGGCGGCGTTGCGTCGGCGGGCGTCGTGCCAGGCGTCGAGGTGGGGGAGCTTCACGCGCAAGAGCGCGGCCTGCAGCGCGTCGAGGCGGAAGTTGCCGCCGATGAGCGCGTGGAAGTATTTGGGCTTGGCGCCGTGCGCCCGCAGGACACGCACGCGCTCGGCGAGCGCGGCGTCGTTGGTGGTGACGAGGCCGCCGTCCCCGAAGCAGCCGAGGTTCTTCGAGGGGAAGAAGCTGAAGCAGCCGAGCGCACCGAGCGCGCCGGCCTTGCCCTCGTCGCTCGCCGCGCCGAGCGCCTGCGCGGCGTCCTCGACGAGCGGGAGCTCACCGGCCACCGCGCGCAGCGCGCGCATGTCGCAGGTCTGGCCGAAGAGGTGCACGGGCACGATGGCCTTCGTCTTCGGGCCGATCGCCGCCGCGACCTTCGCGGGGTCGAGGTTGAAGGTCGTGGGCTCGATGTCGACGAAGACCGGCGTGGCGCCGAGGCGCGAGATGCAGCCCCCGGTCGCGAAGAAGCTGAATGGGGTCGTGATGACCTCGTCGCCGGGTCCGACGTCGAGCGCCATCAGCGCGACGAGCAGCGCGTCGGTGCCGCTCGAGACGCCGACGGCGTGGCCGACCCCGAGGTACGCGGCGATCTCGCGCTCGAAGGCGGCGACCTCGGGCCCGAGGATGAACTGTCCGTGTGAGAGCACGCGGTCGAACGCGGCGCGGAGCTCATCCGCGAGGGGCGCGTTCTGCGCGCCGACATCGAGCATGGGGATCGTCACTCGTTGGCCTCCACTGTCGTCTGATGCATCGAGAGACGTCACCTCCCGGAGCGCCGGTCGGCGCCCAAGCGCGTCGGCTCGAGGAGGTGGCGCCATCGCGAACAGGTCGCCCTCTGGCCGAACGCCAGCCCAGACCGCGTGCCGCGGCTCAGCTCGCGCCCTCGTGGAGGTGCGGCCCGCGCGCGCCGCCGCGAGCTCACGTCGCGCCGTCGCGGACGTGCGGCCCGCGGGTGACGCGGCGGGCTCACCTCGCGCCCTCTCGCACGAGCTGGCAGCGCTCGCCGTCGAGCTCGTAACCGTCGCCGCAGCGGGCGCAGCTCACGCTCGCCGGCCCGGCGCCGGGCAGGCGCTCGCCGCAGCGACACACCCAGCCAATGCGGCGCGCCGGCGTGCCGACGACCAGCGCGTGGGGCGCGACGTCGCGCGTGACGACCGCGCCGGCGCCGACGAAGGCGTAGGCGCCGACCTCGTGGCCGCAGACGATGGTGCAGTTGGCGCCGAGGGACGCGCCGCGTCGCAGCACGGTCGCGCGGAACTCGTCCTTGCGCTCGACGTGCGCCCGCGGGTTCATCACGTTCGTGAGCACGCAGCTCGGGCCGAGGAAGACGTCGTCCTCGACGACCACCCCGGCGTAGAGGCTCACGTTGTTCTGGACCTTCACGCCGTCGCCGAGCGTCACGCCCGGCCCGACGAAGACGTTCTGGCCGAGCACGCAGCGCGCGCCGACGGTCGCGCCCGCGCAGACGTGCACGAAGTGCCAGACCTTCGTCCCCTCGCCGAGCACGGCGCCCTCGTCGACGACCGCCGTCGGGTGCACGAAGACGCTCATCGCTCGACCTCCACCTCGGCCCCGCCCGCCGCGAGCGAGCGCGCGCCCGCCTCGAGCGCGCGCACCACCGCAAGCCCCGACCGCCCCGACGCGAGCGGCGCGCTCCGCGTGCGGACGGCCTCGAGCAGCGCCTGGTGCTCGAGGCGCAGCGGCTCGGCCATGCGGATCGCCGGCGCGACGACGTCGCCCGTCCGGACCCGCACGCCCTCCTCGTAGCCGACGACCGCCGGCGGCTCGACGCCCTTGTCGTAGACACGCAGCTTCTCGTCGGGCGAGGCATCGTCGAAGACCGCCATCTTCTGGCTCCCCACGACGGTCAGCATCCGGACCTTGTGCGGGTCGAGCCAGCTCACGTGCACGTGCGCGAGCCGCCCGCCACCATAGCGCACGGTCCCGAAGACCACGTCCTCGACGCCGCGCTCGCGCTGCAGGAAGGTGCCGCCGCGGGCGGAGACCGCCTCGGGCTCGGCGCCGAGCAGGTAGCTCGCGATCGAGAGGTCGTGCGGCGCGAGGCTCCACCAGGCGTTCTCGTCGCGGCGGACGACGCCGAGGTTGAGGCGCCGGCAGACGAGGTAGTGGATCTCGCCGAGCTCGCCGGCCGCGATCATCGCGCGCAGCCGCTGGACGACGGGGTGGAAGAGCAAGAGGTGCCCGACCATCAGCACGCGCCCGAGCGACTCGGCGTGCTCGCAGAGCGCGCGTGCGTCGGCGCTCGTGAGCGCGAGCGGCTTCTCGACCAGCACGTCCTTGCCGGCGTCGAGGAGTCGGCGCGTGACCTCGACGTGGGTGGGCGCGTTGGTGGCGACGACCGCGGCGTGGATCGAGGGGTCGGCGAGCACGCGGTGGAGCTCGGCCTCCACCTGGACGTCGGGGAACGCGGCCTCGCACGCGGCCCTCGCCCGCGGGTCGAGGTCGCAGACCGCGCGGAGCGCGCCGAGGCCCGCGAGGCTGCGCACGTGGTTGCGGCCCCAGCCGCCCGCGCCGACGACCGCGACGCCGACGTCGCTCGCTTGGCTCGTCACGACACCCGCTCGAAGATCACGGCGAGGCCCTGGCCCACACCGATGCAGAGCGACGCGAGCCCATAGCGCGCGTCGCGTTGCTGCATCACGTTCATCAACGTGCCGACGATGCGCGCGCCGCTGCAGCCGATCGGGTGGCCGAGCGCGATCGCGCCGCCGTTGACGTTGACGCGCTCGGGGTCGAGGCCGAGCTCGCGGACGCACGCGAGGCTCTGCGCCGCGAAGGCCTCGTTCAGCTCGACCACGTCGAGGTCCTTCGCCTCGAGCTTGGCCTTCGCGAGCGCCGCGCGGGTCGCGGGCACGGGGCCGATGCCCATGGTGCTCGGGTGCACGCCCGCGACGCCGGTCGCGACGACGCGCGCGAGCGGCGTGATGCCGTGCCGTTCGGCGAAGGCGCGCGAGGCGAGCACGATCGCGGCGGCGCCATCGTTGAGCGGCGACGAGTTGCCCGCGGTCACGGTGCCGTCTTTGCGGAAGACGGTCGGCAGCTTCGCGAGCGCCTCGGCGGTGGAGCCCGGCCGGACGCTCTCGTCGCGGTCGACGGTCGTGGGCGCGTCCCTCTTGGTCGCGCCGGGGACCACGACGGGCACGACCTCGCGCGCGAAGCGGCCTGCCTCCCACGCGGCGGCGGCCTTCTCGTGGGAGCGCGCGGCGAAGGCGTCTTGGTCCGCGCGGCTGACGCCCCACTGCTCGGCGACCTTCTCGGCGGTCTCGCCCATCGAGTCGAGGGGGAAGCGCTCCTTCATCTTCGGGTTCTCGAAGCGCCAGCCGAGGCTGGTGTCGTAGACGCGCGGCGGGCGACGCGGGAAGGGCTCGTCGGCCTTCTCCATGGCGTAGGGCGCGCGGCTCATCGACTCGACGCCGCCGGCGACGATGACCTCGTGGTCGCCGAGGGCGATCGCGCGCGAGGCTTGGATGAGCGCCTCGAGGCCGGAGCCGCAGAGGCGGTTCACGGTCACGCCCGTCGTCTCGTAGGGGAGGCCGGCGAGCAGGAGCGCCATGCGCGCGACGTTGCGGTTGTCCTCGCCGCCTTGGTTCGTGGCCCCGAAGATGACCTCCGTGAGGTGCTCCTTGGCGACGGGCTGCCGCTCGAGCAGCGACGCGAGCACGTGCGCCGCGAGGTCGTCGGGGCGCACGCGCGCGAGCGCGCCGCGGTGTTTTCCGATGGGGCTACGGAGCGCGTCGAGGACGACGACGTCTTGAACGGTCTGCATGGGGCGCACCCTCGCACGCCGTGGCGCGCGCGACATTGCGCTCTCCCACGGCGCCGCGGTTCTACCGCGCCGCCGAGCGGAGGCCCAGTCCATGCGGACGCGGACGAAAAAAGGCGCGCCGAAGCGCGCCTTCTTTCTCACGAGCCGCCGACCCTCAGCGCGCCATGCGGCGGCACTCGGCCACGTACTGACCCTCGGCCTCGGCGCAGCTCCGGTAAGCCGCGTTCGCGCCCTCGCGATCGCCGAGCGCCTGGCGCGCCGCGCCGAGCGTGATCCACACCTTCGAGCTGCGCGGCAGCACCACCGACGCGCGCTCCGCGAGCTCAAGCGCGCCACGGTTGTTGCCACGGTTCAGCTCGTACCAGCCCACCTCTTCGAGCGCCTCGGCCCCGTTCGGGTTCAAGGCGAGCGCCTCTTGGAGCTTCCGGATTCGGCGCACGCCCCGCAGGCTGCTCGCCTCTTCGAGGAGCGCGGCGTAGCCGCCGACGTCACCCACTGCAGCGACGGGGGCGGCCTCGGCTGGCGCGGCCTCGGTCGGCTCCTCGGTCGGCTCCTCCGCCGCCTCGGCGACGGGTGCCTCCTCGGCGGCCTCGACGGGCTCCTCGGCCACGGGCGCCTCCTCGGCGGCCTCGACCGGCGCGGGCGTCACCTCGGGGGCGACGTCCTCGACAGGCTCCTCCACGGCGATCGCGCCGAGCTCCGGGAGCTGCGTGCCCGTCGTCCGCCCGAGCGTCACCGGCGCGGGCATGAAGACGTTGTGGTACATCCAGTACCCGCCGATCACGAGCACGCCAGCGAGCGCGAAGCCGAGCGTGACACGCTTCCACGTGCGGCTGTCGTGCGACTGCGGCAGGCGATCGAGCTCGAGATCGTCCCAGGTCTCGTGCTCGATCTCGGCCTCGTAGGCCTTGGCGGTGAAGAAGTCCTCGGCGACCGCGGCGTGCTCGCCGGTCGTCGTGATCGCGCGGATCGTCTGGCTGGAGGAGGTGCGCTTCTCCTTCTGCTTCTTCTTCGAGGTCGGCTCGGACTTGGTCGGCTCGGACTTGGTCGGCTGCGACTTGGTCGGTTCGGACTTCGCCTTCTTCGGCGCGGGCCCCGACTTCGCGGGCTTCGCGGCCTTCGGGGCTTCCTCTTCCTCTTCCTCTTCCTCGTCGTCCTCTTCTTCTTCGTCGTCGTCCTCTTCCGCCTTGGCCGGCTCGGCCTTCGCGCGCGGCGCCGGGGCGGAGGCGCGGGCCTCTTCCTCGGCGTCGACGGCCACGCCGACCGCCGCCTCCAGGCTCGCCGCCGTCGCCTCGAGCGCGTCGGCCTCTCCGAGGAGCCGCTTGGCCTCCGCCTGGAGCGCCTCGGCCGCGGCCTCGAGCCCGCCGACCTCACCCTCGAGCCCCTTGGCCTCGTCCGCGAGCTCCACGGCCTCCTCCGCGAGGGCCTTCGCCTCGTCGCGGTGCACGTCGGCGCGCTCTCGGGCGGCCTTGGCGGCGTCGGCGTCGCTCTTGGCCTCCGCCTTCTTCGCCTCGGCCTCCGCCTTCTTCACCTCGGCCTCGGCCCGCTTGACGTCGAAGCCCTTCGCCTCGGCCTCCGCCTCCTTGGCCTCGGCCTCGGCCTGCTTGGCCTCCGCCTCCGCACGCTTGGCCTCCGCCTCCGCCCGCTTCGACTCCGCGTCCGCGCGCTTGGCCTCCGCGTCCGCTCGTTTCTTCGCGGCCTCCGCGGCGCGGCTCGCGCGCTCGGCTGCGGCCTCGTTCTCCACGCGATGTTGGCCGGAGGCGTCCTCGCGCCCGTCCGCCCCCGCGAGCGACCCCGCCGCGAGCGTCTCGCCAGAGGCGACCTTCTGCGCCGGGAATTGAATGACGTTGCTCTCCGCAACGACCTTCTTGGTGCGCTTCCGCCGCCGGTTGCCCTTCTTCGCCATGCTCGCCTCGCTGCTCGTAGTCGGCGCTTCGCCGAGATTCGAGCTGTCTTCCGTGGAGTCGTCGGTTGCTGTCCGAAGTTCCGATCCCTCGTCCCCGTCGGGGGCCTCCGAATCCGCTGCGTCGGATTCTGACGGGTCGTCCGATGCCTCGGGGGCGACTTCGCTCACCTCGTGCTCGGAACCCTTCGACCTGCTCTGCCCTTCCGCGCTTGGCACTTCGGGGTCGTCTTCGGAACCAGAACCTGGTTGCTCCCCCCCGTCCGCGTCAAGCGCGCCACCTTTTGGGTCGGCACGCCCTCCGGGTGGGGAGGCCGTTCGAGAAGGCACGCTCGTGCCGTCCCGTGCGTCAACCTCGACACCTTCTGCACGATTCGCGCCATCTTCACCCGAACCCGCGGTGGCCGCGGGTGATTCCAGATCTTCGGCGAATTCTCCCGAAGTTCCAGCACTCGAGGCGGCACGCTTCGACACACTCAGGGGCCCCCCGACGGTCGCGTCGGGGGCCAAGCTGTCAGCTTTTGCACGCCCTTGCGCAGGAAGCAGCGCCTCGTCGTCGTCGACTTCTTCTTCCTCGGCGGCGTCGCGTCCCGTGTCGACGATGAGCCCTTCGAAGTAGAGCTTGGAGATGCTCTCGAGGGTCGCGAGGTCGTCATCACCGCGGTCATCGACGACCTGGAGCAGGGACCTGCGCCCGTCGAAGAGGCGGAGCAGGTCGTTCAGCTCGTCGGGGATCTCGGCGAGGCGCTCGACGAGCTGCTCGTCGTCGACCTCGAAGATGCGGTCGAGCGGCGGGAGCTGCTCGAGCATGCGCCCCCACTCGTCGACCCGCCGCATGCCCTCCATCAGGAGGGCCTGGGTCGGCAGGCGGATGGTGCGCTCGGCGACGCGGACCGGCCGAAACTCGAGGTCGAAGTGGCCGTCGTTCCAGATGAGGTAGCGGTAGACCGCGTGCTCACCGCGGCGGCCCTCGGCGCGCGCGCGCCCGCTGCCGCCGAGCTCGGCGTGCACGAGCGACCCTTCCTCGAAGTAGATGGCGCCGCGGCGCTCGTCCTGGCTGAGGTGGAGCACGCCCGACTTGCGGCTGATGTCGATCGTCTGCAGGAGATCGACGAGCCCCATCTCCGAGAGGGAGCCGCTGAAGCGGGTCTTCGTCAGGCTGCGCCGCTCGATCCCCTGCCGATCGAAGCGCTGCAAGACCAGGTTCACGCGGGTGATGATCTCTTTGATGTAGATCGGCTTGGTGAGGTAGTCCTCGACCCCGAGCTCCAGCCCGCGCACCTTGCTCTCGACGCTTCCGTCGCTCGAGAGGAACATCAAGGGGACCTCGGCGAGCTCGTTGCGCTCGCGGAGCCGCTCGACCAACGCGAACCCGTCCACGTCTCCGAGGACGGTGTCGGAGAGGATCAGGTCGGGGCGCGAGAGCTCGGCGAGCTCGAGCGCCTCGTCGGCCGACGCGCACGTCGCGACCGAGTAGCCAGCTTTTCGCAGGCTGACTTCGAGGACCCGCAGGCTGCGCGAGTCGGCGTCGACGAGCAGGAGGTTGCGTTTGGCCAAAGGGGGTCCCGCGCGATGGAGGAGCGAGCGTCGTCAGGATGGTGAGGGCAGGGAGCGCGTGTCAACGCGCTTCGAGGCCGGCGCCCGAGAAGAGATACCACGGCTTCGCGTCGCTCGGGGCGGGGACCACGAGCCCCACCCAGGCCTCGGGGCGATGCCGCACCCCCCAGCGCCGATCTCGCGCCGGAGCGCGGCGTTCTCCGATCCTTTCGCTCCGTTCGTTCGGCGGCACGTTCGTCGCATCAGTCGCTCCGCACCGATACCCTCGAGGTGTCATCCGGGGATGACGGGCCCCAGTGAGGTCGGTCGACATGCGCCAACAGCTTCTCTTCTTCTCTTCTTCACTTCTCCTCTGGGCTGCCTGCGATTGCGGCGCGTCGACGCCGGGTCGGCCGTGTGAGTCGGCGGCCGAGTGCGCGAGCGGCCAGGTCTGCATCGACGGGACGTGCCAGGAGACACGCACCTCGGACGGAGGCGGGCTCGACGGGAGCGCCTGCGGGCCCGAGCCGTGGCAGACGGGCGTCGAGGTCTGTGACGGACTCGACAACGACTGCGACGGCGTCGTGGACAACGGCGTGCTCAGCCCCTGCGGCGACTGCAACCCGATGTGCCGGCTCGAGGGCTTCGGCCCAGGAGGGACGCCCTTCGAGCCGACGCCCGAGAACAGCGACGGCGTGAACGTCGACGCGGAGGGCGCGCTGGTGCTCGACTCGCGGCGGATCAACACGAACTTCATCTGGATCGCCAACACGACCGAGGGGTCGGTCTCGCGCTTCAGCACCACCCCGCCCTACGCCGAGGTCGGCCGCTACCTCACGGGCCCCGCAGGGTTCGCGGGCGCTCATTTCGCTGGCAACGACCCCTCGCGCACCAGCGTCAACACGATGGGCGACGCCTACGTCGGCAACCGCAACGGCAACCGCATCACGCGCATCTCGGTGCTCGGCGCCGCATGCCCCGACACGAACGGTGATGGCGTGGTCACGACCTCCCGCGATCTGAACGGCGACGGCGTGATCTCGAGCGACCCCGCGGCAGGCGAGATGCTGCCCTTCGGGCAGGACGACTGCGTGCTCTGGAGCCGCTTCCTCGACGACGTCTTGCCGGGCGAGAACCTCATCCGGGCGGTCGCGGCGCAGGACGTCGAGGGCCCTGACGGAGAGCTCGTGGAGTACGTCTGGGTCGGCGGCTGGGCGACCAACCGGGTCGTGAAGGTCGACGGCCGCACGGGTGAGCCCGTCTTCGTAACCGACTCGCCCACCAACCCCTATGGCTTCGCGCTCGATGGGAACGGAAAGCTCTGGATCAGCGGCCCCAACGGGGCGTTCGCGGGGCGTGTCGACACGACGCGTTGCCTCGACGCCGCGAGCTGCGCCGTCGATGTCTGCCAGGCGTCCGGCCCCGAGGGCGCCGAGTGCGACACGGCGGTGAAGGCGCGGATCCCGCTCCCGGGCTTCATCCCCTATGGGATCACGGTCGACTTCGAGCAGCGCGTCTGGATCGGCGGTTACACCACGCCCCGGCCCGACGGAGGGACCTACGTTCCGTGGCACGGACGCTACGTCCCGACCGCGCCTCCGGGGTCCCGCTGGGTCGCCGTGCATCTGCCCTCGCTCGGCATCGACTTCGATCACCCGGTCAACGGGATCGCCGCGGACGCGCGCGGGTTCGTCTATGGCGCCGGCTGGACGGGGGGCGTGGTGCGCATCGACGCGAACAACCCGGCGAGCGCGCTCGCCGTGCCTGGCACCGGAGGCCTCGGCAACAAGGGCATGGCGATCGACGCCGAGGGGAAGGTCTGGTCGGTGACCATGAACAACCAGGCGGTGGTCGTGCAGCCGGGCGCGACCCTGGCCGAGAACGCAGTCACGACCGGCGTCGCGACGAGCACCGTCGGCTCGTACACCTACTCGGACATGACGGGGCTCCAGCTCCGCCTCGCGACCAACCCGCGCGGGTACTACCGCCACCTCTTGGAGGCCTGCGAGGCGCCCGTCACCCCCGACTGGGACGAGCTGCGCTTCGAGGTGGAGACGCCGGCCGGGACGTCGGTGAGCTTCCGCGTGAAGACCGCCGAGTCCCGCGAGGCGCTGGACGCCCTCGAGTGGATCGCGGTCGGCTCGGTGCCGCCCTCTGGGTCGCCGCTCTCGATCTCGGATGCGCTGATGCGCGCTGGCGTGACCCCCGCGCGGTACCTCTGGGTCGAGGTGATCCTCCAGGCCGAGCGCTCGAGCTCCACGGAGGTGATCACCCCCCGCGTGCTCGGTTTCGACGTGAGCTATAGCTGCCCGCCGATCTTCGAATGAGTGAAAACGTTCACAAAATCAGGAACATGCGCCCTACGGCGCCCATCCCAATCGTTGGGGCCAGAGATTAATTGTACGAAATTTGCGCAGCGCCCTCGATCTCAGGGGTTCGGCTGTGTAAGAATTATCCGGACGGTGAGCCGCCCTCGCTCCGTCGCGGCTCGTGGAGGATGGTATGTCGCTCTCGGTTCTGAGTAGGCCCTCGGCCCTCGCGCTCGCGCTCGGTCTCGTCGCCTGCGATTGCAGCGGCACCGGCCTCCCCACGGCAAGGTCTTGCGAGACCTCCGCCGACTGCCCGATCGGGGAGTTCTGCATCGACGCTCTCTGTCAGCCCCCGGGCGGGCGGGACGCGGGCGGTGACTCCTACGTCGACCCTGGCCTGCGCTGCGGCCCCGAGCCGTGGGAGACGGGCGTCGAGATCTGCGACGGACGCGACAACGACTGCGACGGCGTGATCGACAACGGCGTGCTCAACAGCTGCGGCACCTGCGAGCCCGGCTGCGAGGCCGAGGGCGTCGGCCCGGGCACCGACGATCCGTACACCCCCACCCCGGAGAACAGCGACGGCGTGAGCCTCGACCCCGAGGGCGCGCTCGTCCTCGACTCGCGCCGCATCAACACGAACTTCATCTGGATCGCGAGCACCCAGAGCGGCGAGGTCTCGAAGGTCGACACCACGACCTACGCCGAGGTCGCGCGCTACCGCACCGACACCGACCCGTCGCGCACGAGCGTCAACTCGGTCGGCGACGTCTTCGTGGGCAACCGCGCGGCGCAGTCGGTCACCAAGATCTCGGCGCTCGGCACCGACTGCCCGGACACCAACGGTGACGGCGTGATCACCACGTCGACGGACGGCACGTCGCTGCCTTTCGGGCAGGACGACTGCATGCTCTGGCGCACCAGCCTTCCCGGCGCAGGTCTCGTGCGCGCGGTCGCCGCGCAGGACGTCGAGGGGCCCGATGGCGAGCTCATCCCCTACGTCTGGGCGGGCGGCTGGAACGGCCGCATCTACAAGCTCGACGGCGTCACGGGCGAGATCCTCATCAACATGGCGGCGCCCACCGCCCCGTACGGCTTCGCGCTCGACGGCCGCGGCCGCCTCTGGATGGCGTCCCTCACCAACCCCCACATCGCGTTCGTCGACACGAACCGCTGCGTCGACGACGCCTCGTGCGCGGCCACCGTGTGCACCGCGTCGAGCCCCGAGTCGGCCGACTGCGATGGCGCCGTCATCGGGCGGATCCCCGTGCCGAACTCGGGCTCCTACGGCATCACCGTCGACTTCAACCAGCGCGTCTGGATGGCCGCGTGGGGCAGCGGCGGTCAGCAGAAGCGCTACGACCCCGCCGCGCCCGCCGGATCTCGGTGGGTGTCGATCGCCGGCATGCCTGGCGCGAACAGCTGCAACGGCGTCGGCGCCGACGGTGAGGGCTTCGTCTGGTACGCCTGCGAGGGTGATCGCAGTATCTTCCGCGTCGACGCGAACAACCCGTCGAGCTTCCACCGCATCCCGACCGGCCCCAACCGCGGCGTGGGCATCGACGCCGACGGCAAGATCTGGGGCATCCTCCGCCACAACCGCCCCACCGCGGCGGTGATCCGGCCCGGCGCCGCCATCACTGACAACACGCTCGACTACGAGGTCGGACCGACGCTGGCGAGCCCCTACACCTACTCGGACATGACGGGCCTGCAGCTCCGCCTCGCGACCAACCCGCGCGGCCACTACCGCCACGTCTTCGAGGGCTGCGCCGGCACGGAGGAGACGACCGACTGGACCGAGATCCGCTTCGACGCCGAGACCCCCGCGGGCACCGAGGTGATCTTCCGCGTGCGGACCGCAGACACGCGCGCCGAGCTCGACGCGGCCGAGTGGGTGATCGTCGGCACCGTCCCGCCCGGCAGCTCCCCGCTGAGCATCCGCGACGCGCTCGCGGACGCGGGCGTCATGCCCGGTCGTTTCCTGATGCTCGAGGTCCAGCTCCGCGCCAACCGCTCGAGCTCGACCGAGGTCATCACCCCCCGCGTCCTCGGCATCGACGTCCGCCGCACGTGCGCGGGCATCTTGCTCTGAGCAAACAGTCGAGCAGTCCCCTGCCCCTGCCCCTGACCGTGCCCCTGCCCTGAGGGCACCCGGGTCAGCTCTCGAGCAGCCGAATCCGAGCCCCGAGCCCGAATCCGAGCCCGAGC
>JAHBWH010000151.1 GCA_019637115.1 Myxococcales bacterium
CGACGCCGAGCACGAGATTTGGCTGGCGATCGGCCCCGAAGGCGGGTTCTCGGACACAGAGCTCGCGTCGTTCGACGCGGCAGGGTGGAGGCGCCTGTCGCTCGGTCCGACCATCCTGCGCGTCGACACCGCGGCGGTCGCGGCGGTGGCGCAGCTGATGGCGGCCTACGACTGAACGCGCCACGGCGTCGGGGTCACTCAGCGTCCTCATGCCCCCAACCCGAATCTCGTCCCGGTCTCGCTCGCCGACCTCCTCGAATGGGCTTCCGCCCGTCCAACGCCGCGCGGCAAACGACCTCCACGCCGATCATCCACGGCAAGCCGAAACGAACTTTGGGTCGAGTCGCCACCTCTCGGCGCTCGCTGGACCTCGAACGCGGACGAGGTTGCGACTCCGCGCGGCGAACGGGCCAACACGGGAGGCGTTCGCGCACGCTGCCGCTCCAGGGAGCGCTCAGCGTCGTTCGAAGACGGCGACCCCGACCGTCGCAGTGCGCGCGCGCCACATCGGAGAGCGCGCGAGCGCGCGCTCGGCGGCGGCCCACTCGTCGCGGTCGAGCACGACGTGGCGGATCGGCCGCGCGAGCCGGCCTTCGAGCGCCGCGAGCCCAGGCCCGACCGACCCCGCCAGCACGTCCTGCACTGCGCTCCACTCCTCGGCGTCGCCGAGCTCCGAGCGCACGCCGAAGAGCACGCGCCCGCGGAGGTCGGGGCGGAGGTCGAGCAACCAATCGCCATGGCTCTCGCTCGTGAAGACGAGGCCTCCCTCGAAGGGCTGAGACGCGACCGAGGGCGGGTAGCGCTCGTCGAAGGTGTCGCCGAAGGTCGTGAGGCCGTGCGAGAGCGCGAACGCGAAGAGCGCGGCGCCGCCCAGCGCGAAGGGCCAGACGCGCAGGCGGGGATCGTGCCCGTCGCCCGGGAGGGCCGCGTCGAGCAGCGAAGGGCCGAACGTCGCGAAGGCGTACCCGAGCAGCACGCCGTACCGCAGCCCCGTCAAGCTGAGCAGCACCGACACCCCGAGCAGCGCGACCCAACGCGCGTCGAGGCGACGCCACCGCCACGCGAGCAGCGCGAGCGTGGCCGCCGCGAGCGCGAGGTGAATCGGCGCGGTCCCGAGGGTAGGGCGGTCCCACTCCGTGAAGGGCCCCGGGTCCCCCACCATCTTCACCCAATACCCGACGAGCTCGGCCGGCCCGTAGGGCGTGACGAAGACGGTGAGCCCGACGAGCGCCGCCAAGAGCAGCCGTGAGATGCGGCCACGCCCCGTTCGCCGCGCCGCGGAAGCCAGCGCCGCGAGGCCCACGAGCCCCGCCCCGACGAGCACGCTGCCGTGGAGGTTCGCCCAGACGACCAGCACCGGCAGCGCGAGCCAGAGGCGCCGGCGCCCCCGACGAGCGTCCGCGACGATGAGCCAGAGCACGAGCGCGAGCGCGAGCGCCCCGAAGCTCTGCGCCCGCACGAGCCGGTGAGGCATCAACACGAGCAGCGCGATCAGCCCGCCGAGCGCCACCCGGCGCGGCGAGGCGCCCGTGAGGCGCGCGGCGTCGAGCGTGAGCGCGAGCGCGCCGGACAAGAGCAGCACGTGCGCGGTGACGACGAGGCGCGGGCCGCCGAGCTCGCGGAGGCCGTGGAACGCGAGGTGCGCGAGCCATTGCGCGTCGATCCACGACCGCCCGAGGCCGAGCGCCGTGAGCGCGTCTTCACGCGGCAGCCCGTGGGCGAGGATCTCGCGGCCGAGCAAGAGGTTGAACCACCCGTCCCCCTGCAGGAGGTCGCCCGCCGACGCCGCGAGGCGTGCGGCGTAGACCGCGACGACGACGATCACGAAGAAACTCGACGAGCGCGCCCCGAAGAACGAAGACGCGTCGCCGACGCGGCTCGTCTCGCGCGCGCTCACGCGACGCCCTCTTCCCGCGAGGCCGCATCGAAACCATGAAGCACGGAGCTCACCATCAGAGGCCCACGCTCGGATCCGCGCGGAGCCCGCGCACGAGCGCCCGCGCCTCCTGGACCAGGAAGATGCTGCCCGCCACGACGACGAGCCCGTCGGGCCCCGCCGCCCGCTCGGCCTTCGCGACGCCTTCGCGCACGCTCCGAGCGACCAGGCCGTCCCGCACCGCCGTGAACACCGCCGCGCTCTCGGGCGCCCGCGGCATCTTCGGGATCGCGTACACCCTTCGGTCGACGAGCCCGTCGAAGCTCCCGAGCATCGCCTCGTAGTCCTTGTCCGCGAGCGCCCCGAAGAGGAGCACGACGCGCCCTGTGGCCCGCTGCCCGCTCACCATCGCGCGCAGGTGCTCGGCCAGCGCGGCGCACCCGTCGGGGTTGTGCGCGCAGTCGAAGAGGAAACGCGGCCGCTGGCCCCCCGGGGGCCGATAGCGCTCGAGCCGCCCGGGCCACCGCGCCTTGGCGAGCCCCTCCGAGATCGCCTCGTCGCTCACCTCGAGCCCCTGCGCGCGCAGCCGGTGCATCGCCGCGACCGCGATCGCGGCGTTCTCGGCTTGGTGGTCCCCCGCGAGCCCGAGCCGCAGCGACTGCGTCTCGTCGCCGACGCGCACGAGCGCCCGCCCCACGCCCGCGGGCACGCCGTCGAACTCGCGCCCGATGACCCAAGGATCGGTGCGCCGCCGCCGCGCCACCTCGAGCAGCACCCGCCGCGCCTCCGGGTCGCGCGCCCCGATCACGGCGGGGCGACCACGCTTCAAGATGCCGGCCTTCTCCGCCGCGATCTGCCCCAGCTCGCTGCCGAGGATGTTGGTGTGGTCGTACGCGATGCGCGTGATCACCGACACGAGCGGATCGGGCACGACGTTGGTCGCGTCGAGCCGCCCACCGAGCCCCGTCTCGAGCACGACCACGTCGCACGCGTGGTCGCGGAACGCCTCGAAGGCGAGGAGCGCGGAGTGCTCGAAGAAGGTCAGCGGCGGCATCTCGGGCGCCGCCGCGCGCAGATCGCCGAGCCGCCGCGCCACCTCGCGCTCGCCGAGCGGGCGCCCATTCACGCGGAAGCGCTCGACGAAGCGGTGCAGGTGCGGTGACGTGAAGAGCCCCGTGCGCAGCCCGGCCGCCCGCAGGGTGCGCTCACAGAAGCTCGCGACGCTCCCCTTGCCGTTCGTCCCGGCGACGTGGACGACCTGCAAGCCTCGCTCGGGGTGGCCGCGGTGGCGCAGCCCCGCGCGCATCCGATCGAGCTCGAGCCGCACCCCGCGCGCGCTCAGCCCGTAGAGCCAGCGCA
Source organism: Myxococcales bacterium (assembly GCA_019637115.1). Taxonomy (GTDB): domain Bacteria; phylum Myxococcota_A; class Polyangia; order Polyangiales; family Houyiibacteriaceae; genus JACKEH01. The sequence goes on from JAHBWH010000151.1 coordinate 3,236, forward strand.
GCTCGCGCGCGTAGCCCTCGTCGTGCGCCCGCGTCACGCCACACCTCGCGCGGCGATGACGCCCATCTGTCGACCCGAGACCGCCCCGTCGCGACGAAAGCTGAAGAAGCGCGCGCGCTCGGCGTAGGTGCAGCCGCCGACGTCGTCGATCTCGCGCACGCCGAGCGCCCGGAGCTGCGCGACGAGGATGGACGCCAGGTCGACGTGCGGGCGGGGCCCCGCGCGGTCCACGCAGGCCGCGCCGTGGGCGACCGCCTCGAGCGCGTCGGCGACCTCGGGCCCGACCTCGAACTGCCCGAGGCGGATGTGCGGCCCGATCGCCGCGACGACGCGCTCGGGCGGCGCGCCGAGCGCGACGAGCGCGGCTTCGGCGATCCGCGCCTCGACCCCGCGCCACCCGGCGTGCACGGCGGCGACGTCGCCGCTGATGGGGTCGGCGAGGAGCAGCGGGATGCAATCCGCCACGCGCACGCCGACCGCGTCTCCGGCCGCGTGCGCCCGCAGCACGAGCGCGTCGCCCTCCTCGCCCCGCAGCGCCTCCGGCGACTCGCCCGCGCCCACGACGCGCACGTGGGCGCCGTGCACCTGCGAGAGCTCGAAGAGTCGCTCGTACCCCACGGCGGCGGCGAGCCGCCGGTGGTTCTCGACCACCGCCTCCGGCGCGTCGCCCACGTTCCGCGCGAGGTTCGCGGCGTCGAAGGGCGCGGCGCTCACGCCGCCGCCGCGGGTCGAGAAACCATGCGCGAACCCGTGACGCGAGAGCCGGGCCGACTGGAGCAGGTCCACCATTGGCGCGAGCCTGCATCATCCGCGGCCCCCCGACCACTCGTCCCGCGCAGGGCATCGACGCACGCCGAGCGCGCAGCTCGCCGCGCCGACGGCGGCGAGGCCGATCCTCCACGCTGAACCGGTCAAGACTCCTGTGTCGAGGTACCAACTAGGGTGGAGGCGGAGTCCAACCCCCACGCCGGATCCGATCGACCTCGGCGCGGAGCACCTCGGTCGGGATCACACGCCCTTCGAGGCGCTCGGAGACCGCCCAATGTGTGAGCTCGGGGGCGACGTCCGGGGCCGAATCAGCAAGGTCCACGAGCTCGACCAGCCCCGGCCACACGAAGCCGGATTGCGTTCGCCCCAGCACGGAAGCCATCGCCCCTATCGGGCTCTTGGTATCCAGGAGGCGGTGGTACTCAAAGGCAAAGAGCTCGCGCCAACAATGGGCCAGGAGCCACCTCACGATCCGCACGCACACGGGACGTCGCGGGCCCCTCACCACGAAGGCGAGTATGAACCCGGCCTGCCGGCCGAGTAGCAGCTCGCACACCTCTTCCTCGCGCTCCAACAAGCGCGGGTTCGCGTCGTTCCGCCCCTCCCAGAAGGCCGATACTTGGATGCGCTGCGACCGGACCGGCCACGCCTTCGGCAGACGCTCGAGCTGGACCTCGCGGGTCGGTGCCAGGATGAGCGGACCGATGAATTCCTCGACGTCGCCGGTCCTCATCAGCCGCGACCAGCGCCGCCGCGAGTCCTTCAGCGTCGCATCGTACCCTGCGACGGTGATCCACTCGGGAACCACGACCTTCGGGACCTCGCTCGTCATCGCGTCCCTCTCATGACGAGCGACCGTGCCGAGGGTTTCAGGTTCGTTCCACGCGAGGCGTGCGTCATGTTCTCCCCGACCTGGATGGGCGTGAGGCGTCCTCCTCTCGCTTGGTACATGCCGAGGGCAGTGGTGGAGACGCGAGCGGTCGACGGGAGAGCTACGCGATCCACGTTACGAGGCCGTCGCCCGCGCGCGCGGCTTCCGTCACCAAGCGACGCATGGCCTCCACGTAGTAGCGGAGCTCGTCCCACAGATCCTCCGGGTCTTCGTCCCAAATGCTCGGGTAGACGCCCGCTGCGTCGAGCTTCGTAGGGTCGAACGTGCCGCGCAGCTCGTCGGTCGTGAGGTTCGCCAGCTCGCGCGCCATCTCCGCGACCGCCTCGCGGCCATGCAACCGAGCTGGTCCGTAGCCCACGTCGGCGCCACGCGCAGCGCCGCCGACGAAGAGCTGGCCGAGCGCGCCGCCGCGCTGGCCGCCACCCGAGAGCACGAAGGGGATGGCCTGCCAGAGCTTCTCCACGCAAACCGCCCCTCCTTCGTCGTCATCATCGTACGAGGCCTCGATCACCGCCGCGATGGCGCCGAGGTCGTCAAAGGCTGCCTCGGGAAGGCGCGCCACATAGCCGATCATCCCCATGGCGAGGCCATACCACGTGGCCGCCCGCCTGACGATTCTTCACACGGAGGTCCGTGACCGAGCCCGCCGCCACAGCGCACCCTCTCCTCATGGTGGCGGAGCGACGAGCGGACGAGCGACGCACGAGCGGCAGCCGCCTCCGGCGAAGGGTGTTCCCCGGCAATGAAGACGCCGGTACCCTGCTACGTCGTAAGGCTCGGGGCGTCCCACGTCGGGTAGGCACGTCCATTGCTTTGGCTCGTCGGCATCGGGAAAGGATGGAGACCTGAATGAAGAACCTGATTTTCGCTTTCGTGGCTGCGATGATGGTCGGCGCGAGCGGCTGCATCGTCGTCACCGACACTGGCATCCTGCCCTACGACTCGTGCGTCTCGGTGGTCGATTGCGACGCTAGCTCGAGTGTCTGCCAACGCATCGTCGCTGACTGGCCCGAGGCCACGGCGTCCAACAACATCTGCACCCGCGGCTGCGTGGACAGCTTGGACTGCCCGATCACCAGCTCGGGCTACGAGGGCACCTGCGCCGCCTTCGGGTCGTCTGCCTTCCTCTGCTACGAGACCTGCGTGACGGGGCTCGACTGCGACTTCGGCTTCGACTGCGGCGACATCGGCGGAGGCTTCAGCGTGTGCTTGCCGCGCTGAGGAAGACGACCATGACGACGCCTCGCATCGCCGCCTTCCTCGCCCTGAGCGCGCTCGCCGCGCTCGGGAGCGGGTGCATCGTGACCACCGAGCCGAGTGGTTGCCGGAGCTCCCGCGACTGTCCCTCGGGCACCTTCTGTGACGGCCGCGGCGTCTGCGTCGCGGACACGGCGTGCCGCAGCTCCGCGGAGTGCCCCGCGGGCACCTTCTGCGATCGCGGCGCGTGTGTGGTCGAGGGGTGCCGCGGCGACCTCGACTGCCCCGCTGGCGCCTTCTGCGATCGCGGCGAGTGCGTCGTGGACGTGCCGTGTCGCGGCGACCTCGACTGCCCCTCGGGGAGCATCTGCGATCGCGGCGACTGCGTCGTGCCCGTAGGCATCCCGGTGTACGACGAGTGCGTGCACGTGGACGAGTGTGATCTGCTCGCCGACCGCTGCCAGGAGATCATCACGGACTGGCCGGACGGCGTCGTCTCGTCGGGCAACATCTGCACGCTCGAGTGCCTCGACTCGGACGACTGCCCGGTCTCGATGGCTGGTCGGATCCCGCTCTGCGTGTCCTTCTCGTCGCTGCCCTTCCTCTGCTACGAGAGCTGCGTCGCCGACGTCGACTGCGCGGCGGGCTTCGCCTGCGGCAACGTCGGGGACGGCTTCTTCATCTGTCTCCCGCGCTGATGGAGCGCCCGCTTCGCGGGTGCTCGAGGTGCGAACGGCGGTTCACTCGTGAACCGCCGTTCGTACGTTTTCGGCCCGCTCACGCGCGGAAGGCGTGACCCCAGCCCCGCGGCGCGATACGACAGCCGGGTGAGTCGGCGCAACGAGTCGCGCAAGCGTGGCACCCCGCCCCGCAAGGGCCCGCCGCCGCGTGGCAGCGTGCCGCCCCCCGCCCCCCCGGAGGTGCCCGAGGTCGCGGGTGGCGCGCCCCGCGCCGGGTGGCGAGGCGACGTGTTGGTCGCCCTCGCCGCGCTCGCGACCTTCTCGGCGGGCCTCCGCGGCGGCTTCGTGCGGAGCTGGGACGACGGGCGCTTCCTGCTCGAGTTCGAGCCCATCCGCTCGATCTCGTGGGCCCACTTCGTCGAGATCGTGCGGCAGCCCCACTTCGAGGCCTACCACCCCCTGCACCTGCTCTCCTATTGGATCGACGTCCCGATCGCTGGGGAGAGCGCGCTGACGATGCACGTCACGAACCTCGTGCTCTGGGTGCACGCGCTCTTCCTCGGGCGTCGGGTGCTCCTGGCGCTCGGCCTCGGTCCGGTGGCGGCGCTCATCGCGACGCTCGCCTTCGGCCTGCACCCCGTCCAGACGGAAGCGGTCACCTGGCTCACCGGCCGCAAGGAGAGCGTGGCGCTGCTCTTCGCGGGGAGCGCCATGCTCCTTCACCTGCGATCGCCCGGTCCGTGGTCGGGCGCCGCGTGGGCGAGCCGCGTGCTCTACGTGCTCGCCGCGCTCGCGAAGACGACGGTGCTCCCGCTGCCTGGCGTGCTCTTCCTCGCCGACGTCCTGCTCCGCGGCCGCTCGCGCAAGGACGCGCTCGTCGCGCAGCTCCCCTCGCTCGCGGCCGGCGCGGTGCTCGCTTACGTCGTCGTCGTCCTCTGGGAAGCGAACGCCATGACGCGCGAGGCGCTCCCAGGCCTCGGCTCGCTCGCGCTCGTCGGCTCGACCCTCTCCCACCACCTCTCGACCGCCCTCTGGCCCGTCGCGACGAGCCCGCTCTACCCGATCCACCGCGACGCCAGCTTCGCGCTGCTCGAGTTCTGGCCCCTCGTCCCCCTCGCGCTCGTCGCGTGGCGAGGCGGCGCGCGCGGCCGCTTCGCGGCGCTCGCCTTCTTGGTGCTCGCGCTGCCGGTCGCGAACATCGTCCCGCTCTACTTCGAGGTGCAGGATCGCTACCTCTCGCTGCCGCTCTTCGCGCTCGCCTTCGGCCTCGGCGCGCTCGTCGACGCGATGCCTTCCCCGTGGTCTCGCGTCGTCGTGCTCGGCTACGTCGCCTTCTTCGCCGTGATGACCGCTCGCTACCAGCCCGCTTGGGCGAACGACGACGCGCTCTGGGCGCACGCGACCGAGGCGCAGCCGCGCGCCTTCTACGCCTGGATGAAGCGCGGCGAGACCCTGCGCGACGCCGCGATTGAGCAGCTCTCGGCGGGAGACGTCGACCCCGAGGTCGCGCGCCAGCGCGCGGTCGCTCGCCTCGACGAGAGCGTCGCCGCGTACGAACGCGCGATCGAGCTCGAGCCCGAGCTCGTGCTCGCGCACGTCGCGCGCATGCAGGCGCTCGCGCACCGCGACGAGATCTCGCAGCGGCTCCCGGCGCGCGACGCCGTCCGCTTCTCCCAGCGCTTCGGCGCGCGCCAGGCCGACCCCGACGCCCTGCGCGAGCTCGCGGGCGAGATGGTGGACGCCGGCTACCGCGACGCCGCGCTGGTGCCGCTCGGCCGCGCGCTCGATCTCGCGCCGATCAGCTTCGAGCGGCTCGAGAACGCCGCGCGGGTGCAGCTCCAGAACGGCAACGCCTGGCTCGCGCGGTTCTATGTGAGTCGGCTCTCGGGGCCGAGCGCGGATCCGCGGCTCGAGATGCTGCGCGAGGAGCGCTGAGGCGGCGGCGTTCTTTTGCAGTTCGCCGCAGCTCGGCCGTCGCCGTACGTGTGGCGCTCGAGGATGTCGCCTCGGGCGGCGCCCGGCCGAGAGAGCGTGTGTGTGCTCAGCCGGAACCTCGGATGGCAGCCCTTGCCCTGCCCGCGAGGGCTCAACCCTGCACTGCAGGGGCACGGGCACGGGCACGGGCAGGGGAGAGGTGCGTCTGCTTGGCTCAGAACACCATCGCCATGCGGGTCTGGATGGTCCACAGGAAGCGGTCGCTGAGGCCTCGGAAGCCCGCGTCCGGAGGGCCGACGAGCGCGTTGCCGGCGCGCATGAAGCCGACCTCGGTGTCCCAGCGGAGCAGGTCGTTCGTGCCCCATTTGACGCGGAGCGCGACGTCGACCTCGACGCCCACGTGGCAGTCCCGCTCGAACGCGCCGCACGTCGTATCGCCGAAATCGTCGCGGTTGTTCTGGTAGACCGGCGCCGTGAGCTCGCGCGCCCACGCCGCGAGGAAGGCGGCGTGGAGTTCGAAGCCCGGGATCAGGTTGAAGCGCACCTGTGGATAGAAGTAGTGCGAGTTCCACACGCCGCCGCGTGACCAGAGCGGGCGGATGACCTCGCCGAAGCGGATCGCGGTCACCGTGGCCATCGCGACCTGATACATGAGCAGGCCGACGTGGTAGTCGGGGTGGAGCGCGCGCGCGCGGAGGCTCGTGTCGTTGAAGAGCCGGCCGTCGCCGCTCGAGAAGCCCCACTCGAGGAGTGCGCCCCAGACGCCGTGCTTGCGGGCGCCAGCGCGGAAGGCGCCGCCCCAGATGTTCGCGTTGGTCTCGTTGCAGATGCCAGTCGCGTTGTCGCAGCCGCCCGCGAGCACGACGGTGTTCGTGCGGCCGAAGATGTAGACGAGCTCACCCTCGGTGTAGAGGCTCGGTCGGCGGCCGCCGAGGCCGCGGTCGAGCTTCCAGTAGACGTCGAGGATGTGCACGCGGGACGCCTGGGCCTCCGTGGGCAGCGGGCGGAGCGCGCCGCCCCGATGCTGCCAGCGGTAGACGTAATAGCCGCCGACCGTGAGCTTGTCGGTCGACCGCGGCCCGAAGTTGGGGTCGGCCCAGAGGAGCGCGACGGCCATCTGGTTGACGTCGTTGCCCTCGCCCGCCCACGCCTGGAAGGGGAAGGCGCTGCGCTCCTCGGGGAGCGTGCCGAGCGGACCGAAGGGGCCGATGCGGACGGTGTCGGGGTCGGGTGGATCGGTGCCCGCGCGGACCGGGTTCTCGACGAGCTTGTCGTACGCGATCGCGAAGATGAGCGGGGTCGGGCGCGTGTCGCCGCTGCGCAACGCGTTGGCGACGGTGAGCGGGCGCGTCGCGAAGAGGACGCGGTCGAAGCTCGTGCCGAAGAGCGGGTCGCCCCACTCGCCGAGCCCGTTCCCGTCGTGCGCGAGCAGGCCGAGGCCCCAATGCGAGGGCATGCGGCCGACGCGGAGCTGACCGACCGGCAGCAGCACCTCGAGCCACGCCCGCTCGAGGCGGAGCGAGTCGGCGAGGTCGATGCCCTCGATGTCCGTATAGCTCGGATCGGCCGCGAAGAGCGGTGTGCGGATGATTCGCGCGTTGTCGCCGAAGACGACGTTGTCGAGGCCGTCGATCTGGAAGTAGACGGCGGCGATGGGCTTGGTCGGATCCGTGCCGTAGGTGATCTGCGGCTCGAGGCGCAGGCGTTGGAAGGCGAAGTGCGCGGTGTCGCGACCGAAGGAGCGCGGGTCTTCCGCCGTGGGCACCGTCGGGACGTTGTTCATCCAGTTGTAGCGGGCGCGGTAGTAGCCGTGCAGCGCGACGTTGACGGGGATGCGTGAGCTCGCGGGCGCTTCGCCGGGCGGAGGTGGCGGCGGCGGAGGTGGCGGCGGTGGCGGCGCGGCGGTCATCGGCGTGGCCTCGGGGCGGAGCCCGAGGTCGACCGGCGTCGCGACCGCGTCTGCGTCGTCCGGCGGTCCGTCGTCATCCCCTTCGTCGACCGCGCCTTCGACGTCGCCGTCGATCGCGGTCGCTTCAGCTTCGTCGCTGACGGGCGGCTGCGCGCGAGAGGGCAGCGGGGCCCCCGACGCGAGCGCTCCGAGCACACACCACACCCATCGACGAGCCAACATCGTCGCCTCCTCCAATCCCCTCGGCGTCCGGCCGCGCCGAGCCTCTTCTCACGAACGGGCGGCGCTCGGCCGCGTCTTCACACCAGGTGTCCCCACCACGTCGTCATACACAGCGTGTCTTCGCCCAGGTCCTCGCCCGCTCGGGCTCGGTCCGCGTCCCACGGGCGCGTCCCAAGCCCTCGTGAGGCGAACGTTCGCGGGTCGCCGCTCAGCGCAGGCCCGGGCAGCTCGGGGCGTCCGAGCGGAGCGGGCGGAGGTTGATGATCGAGATCGTCCCCGGGAAGACGGGGATGCGCTCGCACGCGATGACCTCGGGCTCGCCGTCGCTGCGGCGGCCCCAGCTCTCCACCCAGACGAACTCGCCGCCGGCCGCGACCTGCAGGTTGATGAGCCCGAAGAGGCCGTCGACGTTGGTGTACTCCTGGTCGGCGCTCGGCGAGCTGTTGCCGTCGAAGAAGCGGTAGTGCGGGTCGTCGTTGCGGCGGCCCTCGGCGACGAACGTTCCGTCGTCGCGGTAGACGCGCGTGATGGCGCCGTACGCGGGCTCGTCGTCGCAGTCGTAGACGGTGCCCGCGACGATCGCGCTGCCGGGCACGCGGGAGATGCCGAGCACCGTCGGGATGAGGTCGAGCGTCGCGGCCGAGATGCTGCGCGCGCGAAGCGTCGCGCCGCTCTCGGTCGGCGCGCGCTCGTTCACCTGCACCGAGCCCTCGATCGTGCGCGCCGCGGTCGGGCCCGACTTCGGGTAGACGCGGTAGGCGTACCAAGCGCCCGCCGGCGAGGTCACGGAGATGCGGCCGTCGTTGTCGGTCTGAAGACCCGAGGTCGCGTCGCACGTGTCGCCCACCGCCGGCATGTTGTCGGCGTAGAAGCGCACGCAGAGATCCTCGTTCGTGCGGCCGTCCCGGAACTCCTCGACCCGGAGCGTGTAGTTGATGGGCTCGCCATCGGTAGGAGGCGACTCGCGCTCCCGGTGGCACTCGTAGTTGGCGGCGCCCTCGGGGGTGCCGCCGAGCGGCCCTCGCTGCAACGACGGCAGATCGGGCGTCGTGTCGCCCGCGTCCGTCATCGCGGCGTCCGTCATCCCAGCGTCCGTTCCCGGCGTCGTGTCGTCGTCACCACACCCGAGCCCGAGCGCGAGCACACAGCCCCAAGTCAATCGCGAGAAAAAGCGCGTCTTCATGTCCAACCCCATCTCTCTTCTGGCGGCCAAATCACCGCTCGCGGCCGAAGCGCTCGCAGAAGCGCCCCATCAGAACACCAACAGCATCAGAACACCAACACCATCAGAACACCAACACCGTCAGAACACCAACACCGTCAGAACACCAACACCATCAGAACACCAACCCCGCGCGGAGGCGCATCAACCCGAGGGCGCCCATGCGGCGCCCCTCGGCGTCGTCGAACGCGCGGCCCGGGACCGCGACGCCGCCCTCGAGGCCGACCTCGAGGTCGAGCTCCCGCGGCAACGGGATGTGGCCGATGACCGAGGCGTCGACCTCGACGCCGAGATCGCGCGCGCGACGGTCGCCGCCGCGGTAGTTGACGAGGCGCGACTCGGCGCGCGCGCGGTAGGGGTCGACGACGTCGGCGGTCGCGCGGCCCCAGACCCAGCCGAGCCGCACGTCGAGCCACTCGAGCGGCCGGATCGTCACGTGCTGGAAGAGGTACGCCGCGCCTGCCACGCCGCCGTCCGTGGGGAGGTACTCGCTGCCCGGCAGCGGTCGCCCGACGAGCTCGGGCGAGCGCGCGAGCGTGGCCGAGCGGGCGGTGCTCAAGGCGAAGAGCTCCGGGAAGAGGATGAGGCCGATGCGGTGGTCGGGGTGCATCGTCGCGCGGCGTTGCACGTCGTCCTCGGGGTTCGAGTCCCCGCTGGTCCAGCCCGCCTCCAGCACGACGTCGAGCAGATCGCTCTCGCGGCCGACCTGCGCCGCCCACAGGCCCTGCCGCACGCGCTGCGTCGGGTTCTCGACGGTGCGCGCGACGTTCGCGTTGCCGTGGAAGTAGATGCCCTCGAAGGCCGCGAAGAGTCGCCCGCCCGAGGGCTCGTCCATCTCATAGCGCGCGAAGACGTCGAGGATCCAGACCCGCAGGCGGTCGTCGATCTGCGCGGGGATGGGCCCGCCGCCCTCAGCGTCCCGCCACTGGTTGCGATACACCACGTAGGCGCCGACGCCGTTGTCCTGGTCGCCGTAGAGCATCGCGAAGACCGCCTGGAGCGCCTTCTGGCCGTTGCTCAGGCGCGCGATGGGGTCGGCGTACACGAGGTCGCCCGCGATGATGAAGTTGAACGGGATGTGCGCGCCGAAGGGGCGCGTCGCGTAGAGCAGGCGGAAGTTGCGGTTGCCGTAGCGGTAGTCGCCGAAGGGGACGGCGTGGTTGCCGTCGTTCGCGAGCAGGCCGAGGCCCCAATGCGAGGGCTGCAGACCGGCTCGGACGACGCCGACGTTCGTGCGCCACGAGAGGTAGAGCCAGCGCGGGTCGACGCCTCCGGCGCGGAAGGCGTCACGCTCGTCGCGCGGGCGCTCGGCGGCGCCCACGCCGCGGGTGACGTCGCCGAAGGCGAGGCCGTCGAAGAGATCGATCTGACCGACGACCTCGACGTTGCCGCGCTCGAAGCGCGGCGTGAGGCGGAGCCACTGCGTGGCGTAGACGCTCTGCCCGAGCTGCTCGGGTAGGCCCGTGCGCTCCTGGGTCTGCAGGGGGATGTCGCTGCCGACGTGGAAGCGGAAGCGGTACTCGCCCGTCAACGTGACGGGGCCGCGAGCACGGTAGGGGAGGGGATCACCCGCGTCGGGATCGACCTCGAGCACGCGCGTGCCGCCGATCCGCGGGCCGTGGCGCTCGTCGGCCCGCGCGTGCTCTTCGAGGGCCTCGATCGTGACGGCCTCACCGATCTCGCCGACCTCGTCGACGTCGGCCTCGGCTTGGGGCGCGTCCGAGTCCGCCCCGTCCCCGGTGCTCGCGCGATCGTCCGTCTCGGCCGTCTCGTCGGGCGACGACGTCTCGCCGTCGGCCGCGTCCAGGCTCGTGGTCTCCGTCTCGCTCGGCGCGTCCGGCCGCGCGTCGGGAGCCGGCTCGGCGGCGTCCTGCGCGCGCGCGGCGCTCGTGGCCGCCAAGCCGCAGAGGAGGGCCACGCAGAGCTGAGGTGCATACCGCGACATCGATCCGAGGCGGGACCGTACTCGTTGTCGATAGAAAGTTTCAACGCCGGGGGCTTACAACTGTGTCGGGGAGGTCGGCAGAGGCGACCTGGCCCCAGATGAAGACGCCGTGAGAGTCGCTCGCGGCCCTTGCCGGGTTCCACCGAGAGCCCAACAATGCGGTCGTGCGGCACACGACCCCCATCGGGGGCGATCGACGCGTCCTCGGGACGCTGGGCTCGCTCCTCCTGCTCGTCATCACCGGGACCTCGACGCCCGCTCGGGCCTACGAGAGCGAGTTCGGGATCTGGGCGGGGGCCTTCGTCAACGCCGAGACCACGCGCGCGGCGCCCGCCCCGCTGATCTGGCTCGACCTCCAGGCGCGGCGCGGCGACTTCGGCACCGCCGCGATCCTGCGTCCGGGGGTGGGGCTCAAGCTCGCCCCGTGGGCCCAGGTCCACGTGGGTTACGCCTGGATCCCCTTCTTTCGGGACGAGCCGAACGCCCACGGCGAGCGCTTCTCGGACGAGCACCGCTCGTGGCAGCAGGTGCTGCTCCAACACGCCGCCGCGTGGGGGCTGTCGATCCAGTCCCGCACCCGGCTCGAGCAGCGCTTCGGGGACGGAGACCAGACGGGCCACCGCGCGCGGCAATTCGTCCGCCTCGGCTTCGGCACGAGCACGTTCGGCGCGGTCGTCTGGAACGAGCTCTTCATCAACCTGCGCACGACTGATTGGGGCCAGCGCGCGGGGTACGACCAAGACCGGCTCTTCCTCGGCCTCTCGGTCGCGGCCTCCTCGTCCTGGGTGCGCATCGAGACCGGCTACCTCCTCGTGCACGCCAAGCGCGAGCCGAACCAGGTCCTGCACGCGCTGATGCTCAACCTCTTCCTCTCGCCGAAGCCGCGCCCCACCCCGCCCCCCGCGGACGAGCTCGTCGCGTGGCGCGAGAAGGCACACTGAACGCCGAAGGCCACTTCCCGAGCCGGTGAGCCTCAGTCTGGGCCGGCTGGGCCGCGATCGTCCAGGCGCGCCAACCTCCCGCGAGGACCGCGGTCTCAACCCACGCTCGCGCGTGTCACCTCCCTCGAGCGCGCGCGGCGCCCTTGGAGGCTGGACGGGAGCAGGAACTGCGCGGGCGAGCCCCCGAGCCCCACCTCGACGTTCTGCGTCCAATAGCTCTGGCCGAGCGCTTCCCACCGCGCGGGGTCGCGCAGCCGCCGCGGGAGGACCCGACGAGCGGTCGAGACCGCCGCACGGGCGACGGGGAGCGCGAAGCGCCAAGCGTCCTTGCGCAGCCCCAGGGCGTCCGCCAGCTCGTCGCCCAGCAGCCCTCGGCAGAAACCCTCGCCGAGACGGATCTGCCAAGTCTCGAGCCGCTCACGGCCGCGTCCTCGCAGCGTTCCGCGTGGGGAGTCGAGTAGCGCGCGGACGAGCCGCCGGCCGTCCTCGTCCGGCGCACCCTGCGTCAGCGCGATGAGCTCCGCGAGGTGGAGCCCCTCGGCTTCGTCGTGCGGAAGCAGGCGCTCGTCCACCCCCATCAGCCACCCGCTCAGCCGCCAGAGGTGCACGTAGTCGGCGGCCTCGGACGGCGAGATCGGCACCCCGAAGTCGCGCAAGCCCGACAGGAAGATCACGCTGAAGAGCAGCGAGGTGGCGACCATGTCGTGCTGGTTGATCGGCTCGCCCCAACGCTCGGCCTGCCAGCGCCCCGACCGCCACAGCAGCCGCCGCACCTGCGCGTGCATCAGCCGCACGCGCAAGGTCACCCCCCAGCCTTCGCCACCGACGCGGAGCGCGCCGGGGCTGCAGGTGGCGACGACGAAGCGGCCCGTCTCGGCCAGGCGCCGCGAGACCTGGCCCTCGAGGGCGCCGCTGAAGGCGAGCGGCTTGTTCCCGCCCGGCGAGCAATACCCGCCGACGAGCGACTTCGCGCCGAGGGTCAGCCCCCCGGCGATCCCCGCGCGAAAGAAGAGCCGACCTGCGCGGTCGACGCGGCCCCAATCCACCCACGCGGGGAGCTCGCGCGCGCCCGCGAAGAACGCCCGCACCGCGCGCGGCGCGTCGTCGGGATCGCGACCGGCGACGCCCTCGGCGATCCACCCATCGGCCCGATCCCGGTGCTGCGCGAGGGCGTCGACGCATGCGTCGGCGGGTGGGTCGACCTCGTGCAGCGCGGCGAAGAGCCGCGTCGAGAGCGTGGGGAAGCGGGCGCGGGCGGTCGCGGCGTGGACGACCCGATCCGGGAGGCGCGGCGTCACCGTCATGGCTCCTAGACTAGGTGCGTCCTCGCGCTGCGGCGAGGGGCCGTGAGCGTTCTGGCGCTCGGTCAGAGCGTTAGGTTAGAGCGCTCGCTCAGAGGCCGGGGAACCAGCGGAAGCCGGTCGGACCGGCGTCTTCGTGGACGCGCACGTAGAGGCTGCCGTTGGCTTGGCTCGTGTGCTGCAAGTACCGCCGGAAGCGCGCGAAGAGCTCGCGGTCGAAGGTGCCAGGGTCCTCGAGGAACGCTGGGAGCTCGCCCTGGAACGTGAGCCCCGGGAGGTCGTAGATCGCGCGGCCGAGGCAGATCGTGGGGCAGTCGTGGTAGAGCGCCTGCATCCCCGTCGTGCTGTTGATGGTGATGCACCCGCGCGCGTGCTGGAGCAGCGTCGGCAGGTGAAGGTCGTGGCAGTAGAAGAGGCGGCCCTCGAGGCCGTGCTCGCGCGCGAGCTGCGCGAAGAGCGGGCCGTACTCCCGGAAGGGGCGGTCCATCGGGTGGTGCTTGAGCACGATCGCGTGGTCGGGGCGCGCGTGCTCCGCGAACGTCGCGACGACCTCGCGCGCGAACTCCTCGACGTCCGAGAAGCGCGAGTGCCGGAGCTGGAAGTCGCAGTGCACCTGGAGCGGGACCAGGTAGTAGCGACCGCTCCAATCCCGCGTGAGCTGCTCGAGCATGCCGCGCTCGGCCTGCTCGTAGCGCAGCTTGCGCAGCCACCCGCGCACCCACCACGCCGTGTGGCGCCAAGCGTTCAGGTCGCGGTGGTGCTCGTAGTGCGGGAAGCCGTCGTTGAGGTGGGTGAACGTCAGGGCGTTGAAGGTCGAGTACCACGCGCCCGCGCCGAAGCTCCGCGGCGCTGGGGCGGGGTCGGGCAGCTCCGGCAGGTCGAGGTGACGGTAGACGTCGGGGTCGCGCGGCAGCGGTGAGCAGCCGTTGACGCCGTCCTGCTCGAGCGTCACCCACGACGGGCGGAGGTAGCCCTCCTCGAAGACCCAGACCGCGGGTCCCTCGCGGCGGCACGGCGCGCGCAGGCTGCGCGCGACCTCGATCGCCGCCCGGTGATACGGACGCTGGTCACCGAAGAGGAAGATCGCGTCGACGTGGCGCTCGCGGACGAGCTCGGCGAGGTAACCAGGCCACTCGGCGAGCGTGCCGCGGAAGGAGAGCGCGTCCGGGCCCGGGTAGAAGAGCACGTCGCCCGCGTGGAAGTTCACCTTCGTGACCCGGATCCCCGCTTGGCGCAGCTCCGCGCCGAAGCGGCGCATGAAGGGGCCCGCCGGCCCCTGGAGCAGGAGCGCGTGGCGGCAGCCCAGCTCGGGCAGCCGATGCGGCCTCGGCGGCGGCGCCGTCGGCGGCCGCTCGGGCTTGGGGGGGACGCGGAGCATCTGCGCCTCGAAGAGGCGCCGCGGGAGGTTGGCGGTTTGGGCGTGCGGAGCGGTCATCGGGGATCCGATGCGAGGGCCGTTGGACCGAGGGTCCATCGAGGGGCCTCAGAACAACAAATTCGTGAGCTTGCGGAGCTGGCGGCGGAGGTAGGCGTCACCGATGCGTGAGCCCTCGGGGCGTCGCGCGGCGGCGAGGGCCGCGACGACACGTTCGGGGGTGGTGGGGCGGCCGCTGGCCGGGCTCACGTACCTTGGATAGCGCAGGAGGACGCCTGCGACGAGTCCGTCGAGATCGAGGCGTCGGGTGCGGCGCGGGTGTGGGTGGCGGTCGTGCGTCAGACCCCACCCGGCGTAGAACGGGTGTCCGTAGACGAAGACCTGCTTGTCGCGGAGGAGCGCCTCGAAGCCGACGAGCGAGGTCATCGTGTGGACTTCGTCGCAAATCGCGAGGCAATCGACGAGGCGGGCCTCCGGCGCGTCCGTGTCCGCGAGCCGGGCGACGTCCGCCGCCGAGACCGCGCCGCGCCGGTTCCCGCTGATCACGTCGGGGTGGGGGCGCCAGATGAGAAAGCTGTCGGGAGAAGCCTGACGCGCGGCGTCGAGCAGCGCGAGGTTGGTGCGGACGTCGAGGCAGCCCCGCTGGATGGAGGCGTCGTCCTCGACCTGGCCGACGACGAGCGCGACGCGCCGCCCCGCGGGCGCGCGGAGCGTGGACGCGCGGCCGACGTTGTATTTGCTGACGCCGGTCGCGACGATGCGCGCCCGGAGCATCGCGGCGCGCGTCCGCTCTTCGGCGGAGAAGTCGGCGGTCCGAAGGATGCGCTCGAGCTCGCTCGGGCGGGTCGGGTCGTAGTAGAGGCCCTCGCGATCGAGCACGAGCGAGGCTGGCGCGTGCAGGTCGCTGCCGAGCCCGACCGACCGCAGGAAGCCGTCTTCCATCCGCCAATGCTCGATGCCCACGCGCTCGGCGAGGGCGCGGAGCGCCTCCTCGTCGCGCGTGCCCCACGAGACGACGCGCACCGCGCCGCCCACGTCTCGCGCGTCTCGCGCGGGCCGCTCGCCCCGCGCTCGCGTTGCGCTGTCGGGGGGCTCACTGTCGGGGGACTCGCCGCGCGGCGCGCGGGCGTCGCCGTCACCTCGGCCCTGCGCGCGCTGCGCGGCGCGAACCTCCGCGGCGGCCTCTTCCACGCTCTTCGCGAAGCGCAGCTCGGTGCCCGGCGCGCGGAGGAAGCTCGGGAGGAACGCGCGCTTCCAGCGCGAGAAGCCGACGCAGACGAGCGTGCCGCGCGTGATCTCGGCGAGGCGGCGCTCGAGCCCGAGCTGCTCGGCGGTGGCCTCGAAGGTGGTCGCGAGGCCGGTCTCGGGATCCACGTAGCGCGCGTAGCGGAGGTACGCGGCGGCGAAGAGGGCCTCGAGCGAACGGGCGTCGCGGCGAGGAGGCACGTCCGCGCGGTCGTCGGTCAGGCCCCAGCCCGCGTACCAAGGGACGCCGAAGCACGTGACGGGCAGGCCGTGCACGAGCGCCTCGAAGCCGACGAGAGAGCTGAGCACGACGACGCGGTCTCGCGAGGGGTCGAGCTGGGCCAGCAGCGAGGGCGCGTGCGCGGGCGCGGTCACGAAGCGGACGCGCGGGTGCTCGGCGGCGGCGCCGAAGTGGCCCGACTTCTTGCCGGCGAGCACGTCGGGGTGCGTCTTGACGAGCAGCTCGGCCGCGGGGTGCTCGTCGAGCGTGCGCGCGAGCAAGGTCGCGAAGTCGCACGCGGGGCGGCCGAGCGTGATCGAGAGATCGCCGGCGGTCTGGTCGACGACGAGCACGCGAGGGCGGTCGCTCGGCGGCAGCGCGAGGTCGGGTTGGTGGTTGTACTTCGAGAGCGCGTGGCGGCGGAGCGCGTCGAGGCCTCGGCGCGCGCGGGCCTCGAGAGCCTCGTCGAGCGGCGCCGCGATCAGGCGCTCGA
The DNA here is from genome assembly GCA_019637115.1 of Myxococcales bacterium. Lineage (GTDB taxonomy): Bacteria > Myxococcota_A > Polyangia > Polyangiales > Houyiibacteriaceae > JACKEH01. The sequence continues at coordinate 19,581 of JAHBWH010000151.1, forward strand.
GCCGGGACGGCCGCGCGGCGTCGTAGTGCATGCCTTCGTCGTCGACGACGATCGACCGCGGCGCTTCGCCGACCACGCCGGGCCGCATCGAGCGGAGGAAGCCGTCCTCGAGCGCGAGGTAGGGGAGGCCGCGCCGCCGCGCGTAGGCGCGCGCCCGGTCGGCGGTCGGCTTGAGCCCCCAGCCGACGACGGCGTCCACGCGTTGGCGACCGACGTCGGGACGGAAGACGAGCTCGGCGTCGTCGAGGAGGGCCGCGAGGTGGGGGATGCGCCGGATGCCCGGCGAGAAGACCCCGAGGCGTCGAGGGAGCCGCACGCCGCGTGTTGTGTCACCGCGACGTCGCGCCGGCCAGCGCGACCGGCTCCGCGACCGGGCTCCGCATCCGGCTCCGTGTCCGGCTCCGTGTCCGGCTCCGTGTCCGGCTCCGTGTCCGGCTCCGTGTCCGGCTCCGTGTCCGGCTCGTGTCCGGCTCCGCGTCCGGCTCCGCGTCCGGCTCCGTGTCCGGCTCCGCGTCCGGCTCCGTGTCCGGCGTCCGGCTCCGTGTCCGGCTTCGTGTCCGGCTCCGGCTCGCGGACGCCCAGCGAGGCGCGCCTAGCGGAACGACAAGATCTCCGGCGGATCCGTGAGGAGGACCACCTCGTCGCCGGGCCGACCGTCGAGGTCGCCGACCGCGACGTGCCGCGCCTCCCCGCCGACGCGTGCGCTCGACCAGCCGCTGGCGTCTCGGCGCAGCACGTAGACCTCCGTGCTCGCCCGCGCGACGAAGGTCGCGCTCCCGTCGCCGTACAGGTCGGCGGGGACGATCTGCCAGAGCGTGTACTGGCCGGGCATCTGGAGGACGGTCTCCGAGGAGAAGCCGTCGTCCCCCTGGCGCGCCACCGTGAGCTGGCCTCGGGCGAGCTGGCCGTAGTTCCGATGCCAGCCGTCGCCGAGGAAGACCTCGGCGCGTCCGTCGCCGTCGGTGTCGAGCACGGCGAGGCCGCGCACGCCGCGCGTCGTCGGGATCGGGCGCCGCGCGCCGCCCTCGAGCAGCACGAAGGCGTCGCCCTCCTCGGGCTGTGAGTCGCCGTAGACGCGACCCACGACGACCTCGAGCGCGCCGTCGCCGTCGAGATCCCCGAGCGCGTAGGAGGTGGCCATGCGCAGCTGCGCGACCGGCGCGAGCTCCCACGCCCCGCTCGCGAAGCGCGCGCGCGACACGGTCACGAAGAAGCGGCTGTCGAAGTGGGCGACCAGGAGGTCGACCCTGCCCGCGCGCGGCCACGGCACGATCGCGGCGATCTCAGCGCGCTCGGTCTCCGGCGCGATCAAGAGCTCCTCGTGCAGCGCCCCGTCACGCAGGCGGTAGACGGCGGCCCGCGCGGCGCCCTCGGGGTGCTCGCGGGTGCGCCCGAAGCCCGCGAGGATCTCGGCGCTGCCGTCGCCGTCGAGGTCGGCCGTCGTCAGCACCTGCACACCCGCCGGCGCGGGTCGGGACGCCACCTCGTCCCCGGCGCGGGTGACGACCCGCAGGCGCGTCGCGTCGGCGACGACGAGCTCGTGGCCTGGGTCGCTCGTCAGATCCCCGACGGCCGCCATGATCGCCGCGCCGACGACCGCGCGCGCC
>JAHBWH010000152.1 GCA_019637115.1 Myxococcales bacterium
TCCGAGACCGTGTCCGAGACCGTGTCCGAGACCGTGTCCGAGACCGTGTCCGAGACCGTGTCCGAGTTCGTGTCCGAGACCGTGTCCGAGACCGTGTCCGAGACCGTGTCGAGGTGATCGGTCATCGGCCCGCCTCGAGGATGGTGCGCGCGTGCTCTGCCCAAGGGCCGCGCGACGCGACGCTCGCCCACGCGGCCCGGGCCCCGCGGGCGTCGCCGACCGCCTCGAGCACGACCGCGCGTCGCGCCGATCGCTCGACCTCGGGCACGTCGAGGCCGAGCAGGAGCGCGTCGAGGCGGCCGAGGGCGGCGACCCGGCGGCCGAGCTCTCGCCACTCCTCGTCGTCCGCGTCGCTGCGGCGCAGGGCCAACGCGAGGCCGAGAGCGGCGCGCGGATCGTGCGGCGCGGTGCGGAGCGCCTCGCGGTAGGCGCGCTCGGCCTCGGCGCGGCGAGAGGGGCCCAGTGAGAGAAGCACGTCGCCGTAGAGGGCGTAGAGGCCGCGGCGGCCGTCGCTCGCCCGCATGCGCGCGAGGATTCGCCCGAGGATCTCCGCCGCCAGCTCGTGCCGGCCCGCGCGCGCGAGAAGCTCTCCCGCGCGTGCGCCGTCGACCGGGTCTTCGAGCGCTGCGGCGTCGACCGCGTGGGCGCGCTCGAGATCTCCGGCGCACGACGCGAGATCGCCGGCCTCGCCCGCCGCCAAGCCTCGTACGAGCCACGCCTCCGGCCGGGTCGGGAGGCGCTCGATCGCGGCGCTCGCGGCGTCCCGGGCTTGTGCGAGCCGCCGCGCGCGGAGCGCCATACGCGCGCGCGAGACGTCGTGTCGGTAGGCCCGGAGCCCTGGGGTCTTCACCTCGTCCCAGAAGTCCGACGCGCTGGCCGCGGAGGTCGCGGTCAGGACGAGGAGGAGGGCGAGCATCGGACGAGGCGCCACGGTCGAACCCTAATACACCGCACCGGAGTTTCGAGCCGGGGGATCGTCCGTGTGGTCGTCGGCGTGGACGTGGACGACGTGGACACGCAGGTGGACGCGCAGGTGGACGCGCAGGTGGACGCGCAGGTGGACGCGTAAGTGGACGCGCACGTCGTGGACGTGGACGTGGACGCGCGGTGACGGACGCGGAGACCGATGCGACGCGGCGTCAGAGACCCGAGGACTTCAGGCTCTGGTTCTGCTCGGCGCTGAGCAGGTGGATGCCGCACTCACGCTTCTTGCCGAGGATGCGGCCGTCGCGTGGGTCCATGTCCGGCGTGGTCGGCAGCGTCGAGTGGACGTCGCCGATCGAGCGGTACCCCTCCTCGTAGAGCGGGTGGTAGGGGAGGTCCCATTGGTCCAGGTACGCCTCGACGTCCGCGTGGCTCCAGTCGAGGATCGGGTGGACCTTCACCCTTGTCCCCTGGAGCGTGACGCGGCGGAGCGAGGCGCGGTGCTCGGTCTGGTCGGCGCGGAGGCCCGCGAGCCAGGCGGTCGCCCCCAGCTCCCGCAGCGCGCGCTGCAACGGCTCGACCTTGTTGCGCTGCAGGTACTCCTGCACGCCCTCGTCTCCCTGCTCCCACGACCGACCGTAGAGCGCCTCTTGGCGCGCCGCCGTCATCGTCGGGGCGTAGACCTTCAGGTTGAGCCGGAAGCGACGCTGTAGCTCGTCGGCGAAGCGATAGGTCTCCGGGAAGAGGTAGCCCGTGTCCAGGAAGATGATGGGCAGCTCCGGCACCACGCGGTGTACGAGGTGCAGCATCACCGCCGAGTGCGCGCCGAAGCTCGAGCTCATCACCAGACCGCGCCCGAAGGTCTCGGCTGCCCACGCGATCGTCGTCTCCGCGTCCGCTCCCTCCAGCTTCTGGTTGGCGGCCTCGAGCGCGGCGGGATCGAGCATGGGGAGGGCTGCGGCGTCCATGGCGTCGTTAAGTTGACGCGGCAGCTGGGAATTCGCAACGGATTAGCCCGAAAAATGGTCGGGCGGAGGCTTGATGTTAGTAATTTCGAAGTCTTGCGAGAGGTTATTCTTTATCGTTTTTGTCGTGAATTTGAGTTCGAAGAGGGGCTTGCCCGCGCTCGGGCCATCGTGGAGGCTGCGCACGCCATGCGTAGTCAGATTCGAGGCAGCTGGATCGTCTCGACACGGCGCCTGATCGAGGACGTCGCCCCCGCGGCCATGGGCGAGGTCGCGCGGCGGCTCCCTGCGGGGAAGGAGGCCCTCTTGACCGAGGCGCTCCCGAGCGACTGGTACCCGGAAGAGGTCTTGAGCGGCCTGCTCGACGGATTGAACGAGGTCGTTGCCAAGCGAGACCCCGCGCGCTTCGAGTCGCTCCTCGAGCAGGGGGTCGCCTACGGCATCTCGCGCTTCTACTCCGCGATGCTGAAGCTCTCGACCCCGGGCTTCGTGCTCGGGCGCATCCCGACCTTGTGGAACCTCACCCGTCGCGGGCCCGCATACGTCGTCGTCGAGCGATGCCCCGAAGGCTCGCTCGTCCGGTACAGGAGCTTCCCGTACTTCGACCGCGAGCCTTATCGGCTGCTGACGCGCGCGAGCATTCGCGTGCTGCTGCGCCAGACGGGGGCGACCCGACCCGAGGTGACCCTCGTCGGTCACACCGCGACGAGCCTGGACGTCCTCGGTCATCACGATTGAGGTGAGCCGTCCAGCGGCCTCGCGCCGTCGGTCTCCGGGTCGACGCGCGGCATCAACGCGCTCGCTGGGGCGTCGTGCGCGCGCCGCGCGGGCTCTCAGGCGTGCATAGAGGGTGCCGGGGTGCGCATCGTGACGAGCTCTTCGGCCGCCGTGGGGTGGATGCCGAGGGTCTCGTCCAGCTGGGCCTTCGTCGCGCCCATCCGAAGCGCCACCGCGAAGCCCTGCACGATCTCCGCGGCGTCGGGTCCCGCGACGTGCACGCCGAGCACTCGGTCGGAGTCGGCGCAGACCACGAGCTTCATCAGCATCCGCTGCGGCGATCCGCTCAGCGTGTGTTTCATCGGTCGAAACACGCTGCGGAAGATCACGCAGCGGTGCCCGCGATGCCACGCGGCCTCTTCCGTCAGCCCGACGGTGGCGACCTCCGGGCTGCCGAAGACGGCCGTGGGGATGAGGTCGTAGTCGACGGCCGCGTGTGGCTCGCCGCCGAAGAGGCGCCGTGCGAGCGCCATGCCCTCCGCGAGCGCGACCGGCGTGAGCTGCACGCGGTCGATGCAGTCACCGACGGCGTAGACGTGCGGAAGGCTCGTGCGGAGCTCGTCGTCGACGAGGATGGCGCCGCGCTCGCCAGTGGCGACGCCGACCTCGGCGAGGCCGAGCCCGTCGGTGTTCGGGACGCGGCCGACGGCCGCGAGCTGGAGGTCCGCCGCGAGCTCGCGCCCGTCGTCGAGGGTGGCGACGACGTCGTCGCCGCGACGACTCAGCGCTTCGATGGTGCGCCCGAGGTGCAGCTGCACACCGTGAAGCTGGAGCTGCTCGCCGACGAACTGGCGGACGTCGTGATCGAAGGCGTTGAGGAGCGTCGGGTTCTTGTGGACGAGGTGCACCTCGGTGCCGAGCCCGCGCAGGATGCTCGCGAGCTCGACGCCGATGTATCCGCCGCCCGCGACCACGGCGCGCGTGGGTTGGGTGCGGAGCGCGAAGAAGTCGTCGCTCGTCTTGCCGAGCTCGGCGCCGGGGATCGGCGTGACCGAGGGGCGGCCCCCCGTCGCGACGAGGATGGTCGCGGCAGACACGCGGCGGACGTCGCCGCGGCCGTCTCGTACCTCCAACTCGCGGGGCCCGACGAAGCGTCCCCGGCCTTCGAAGACATGCACCCCAGCGCCTTCGAGGAGGCCGGCGTAGATCCCGTTCAGACGACGGATCTCTTGCTCTCGGCGGTCGACGAGCGTCGCCCAATCGAAGGTCGGGGCCGCGCCGAGGCTCCACCCGAAGCCGCTCGCCTCACGGAAACGCGAAGCGAACGAGGCCGCGTAGACCATCAGCTTCTTCGGGACACAGCCCACGTTCACGCAGGTGCCCCCGAGGCGCGCGGCCTCGATGAGGGCCACGCGCGCGCCGAACGTCGCCGCCACGCGCGCGGCGCGAACGCCCCCCGAGCCGCCGCCGAGCACCAAGAAATCGAAATCGAATGCTGCCGTCATCTTCCTGCTCGAGAGAAGCGCCGGACCGTTCTACCCGATGGCTCGATCGAACGCCGGCGAGTCCCGCGAGCTTCGTCGCCGATGCGTCGCTGCCATGACGTCGCGTCGGTGCACCTGGAGCGGCCTGGAGCGGCCTTCGCCAGCGGCTCGCCTATGGGCGACGCTCGGCGGAGCCGTCACACGAAGAAGTCCGGCATCAGCTCCTGCGTGGGATCGACGGAGTACTCGCTGAGGTCCGTCTTGCCCATGCGATCGCGGAGGATGTCCTCGTCGATGAAGAAGTTGCCGGTGCACTCGCGGCTCGGCTGCGTGAAGATCCAGTGGGCCGCGTCGGCCATGATCGACGGCCACCGGCTCTTCTGCATCATCGTGTCGCCGCCGAGCAGGTTCTTGATCGCGGCCGTCGCGATCGTCGTCCGCGGCCAGAGCGCGTTCGCGGCGATGCCCTTGCTGCGGAACTCCCCCGCCCAGCCGAGGATGCACATGCTCATGCCGAACTTCGCCATCGTGTAGGCGACGTGCGGCGCGAACCAGCGCTCCTCCATGTTCAGCGGCGGGCTGAGGTTGAGGATGTGCGGGTTCTCGGCCTTCAGCAGGTAGGGCAGCGCGAGCTTGCCGCAGAGGAACGTCCCGCGGAGGTTGATCGAGTGCATCAGATCGAAGCGCTTCATGTCGACGGTCGCCGTGTCCGTCAGGTTGATCGCGCTCGCGTTGTTCACGAGGATGTCGATGCCACCGAAGGTCTCCGCCGCCTTCGCCATCGCGGCCGCGATCTGCTCCTCGAAGCGGATGTCGACGACCAGCGGGAGGGCCTTGCCACCCGCCTCTTCGATCTTCGCCGCCGCCGTGTGGATCGTGCCCTCGAGCTTCGGGTGCGGCTCGGAGGTCTTCGCAGCGACGACGACGTTGGCGCCGTCTCGGGCCGCGCGCACGGCGATCGCCTCGCCGATGCCGCGGCTCGCACCCGTGATGAAGAGGGTCTTACCTTTGAGCGTTCCCATCGCGTCTCCTCCGTCGGCCGCTCTCGGCGGCTACGGGGCTATAGGCCGCAGCGCGCACGCCGTAAAGGGATTCCCCGAGCCACTGGCTCGCGGCGGGGCATCGGCGGCCCTCCCGTCACGCGTCGCTCTGCTCCCCGCACGGCTCCCCCGCACGGCTCCCCCGCACCGCTCCCCCGCACCGCTCCCCCGCACCGCTCCCCCGCACCGCTCCCCCGCACCGCCGCGCTCTGGGCTCGCAGCGCTCTGGGCTGCAAAGATCGCTGCGCGCTCGACCGCGGTGGCGTTTGGCGCGGCGGTTACCAGGCCGCGAGCTCGAGGAGCCGCTCGGGGGAGGGCTCGTCGAGGCCACCCGCGCGGCAGAGGTCCATCGCCTCCTGCAGCGGGAGCGCGACGTAGGCTTCACGACGACCGTCGCAGGGCAGCGGGACGAGGCGCTCGCGTACCCCGTGGCGTTCGAGCAAGACGTTGAGCGCGCGCACCAGCCCGCGCACCGTGATGCTCGTGCTCTGCTCCAGCTCGCTGAGGTCGATCTCGCCCGTGTCGAGCTCTTCCTCTTCCTCGGGATCGGTGACGGCGCTGAGGTGATCTCCCGCGCGGAGGACGAGCGGGCCGTCGTCGGAGCCGATGCGCTCGAGCGTCACGTCACCGAGCTCGGGGGCGAGGAACGCGAGCCGAAACACGAGCTCGCGCGCGCTCGCGTGCTCGCGCGCGTCGTGGAGGAAGAAGCGGTCGGCCTTGCGCCGACGAAACGCGCTCTCTTCGTCGCCGTTGCCCTCGTAATAGAGGATGAGGAGGTCGAGGCGCCGCTCGTCGTCGTCGGGCTTGGCCGGGACCAGGGCGGAGAGCTGGGCGAGGAGCGGGTCGACGAGCTCGCTCGCGACCCCTGCCCGGCGTAGGGCGGCGACGAAGGCTGCGTCGGCTTCGGTGGTCGGCGCGGGCAGGTCGAACCGGCCAGCGGGGGGAATCGACTCTTCGGCGTTCTCCGTCGTCATGGCTCCTTCCGCGCGCCGGCGGGGACGACATCATCCCCGATCGAGGCGGCCGCGTCGAGCGGAACGAGCGATTTCTGCTGCCGCGGTGGGGAATTCAGCGCATCGTCCCGCCTCGCTTCGGCCCACCAGAAACGGCACCCCGGAGGCTGCCGTGCTTTGGCCCACGCGAAAACGGCACCCCGAAGGGTGCCGTTTCGTCGGACACGGCTCGAAGCCGTCAGTTCGGCGCGGTGCGCGGGATCGGCGGGCGGCGACCGCGCTGGGTCGCGAGCAGGTCGCCCTGGAAGCTGAAGCCGATGATGGTGTAGGGGAACGCGGCGCTCACGTCCTGGCCGCGACGGTAGGGGTGCTGCACCCACCAGTTGATGGCGACGATCAGCGTGGGGCCGTTGAAGCGGGATTTGTACTCGCGCCACGGCGTCCACGCGAAGACGGGGCCGATGCGGTGCGTCGCGTAGGAGTCCATGCCCGGGCGCTCTCCGTCCCCACCTTCGCGCGGCCCCTGCGCGCGCTCCGGGAAGAAGGAGCGCGACCACGTGTAACGGATGCCGATGTTGAAGCGGTCGTCGTGCACGTAGAAGATGTCGAGGTCGTTCGTCCACATCCAACCGCGGTTGGCGATCAGCATGTCGAAGAAGATGTCGTAGAAGACGTTGTCGCCAGCGCGCAGGTCGTAGTCGGGACGGACGCCGCGGGCGACGCTGCGGATCGCGGCGGGGCCGAGCTTGGCTTGCAAGGTCGCGCTCAAGGTGAGCTGCGTGCCCGTCGCCGCGTAGTTGGAGCCGCGATCGGTGTCCTCGCGGAGCTGCGTGTCGCTGAAGCCGGGCGCCCCCATGCCCGGCATGCCGTCACCTCCGGGTGGGCGCGGGGCGCTCGAGTCGGTAAATGACGGCAGGAACTGGAACGTCCCGAAGTAGCCGTGCATCTCGTACGCCGCCCAGAAGCGCATGAAGGGCAAGGGCTGGAGCTCGAAGAGGAGACCGCCGCGGGCGAACGCGGGGCTGGCCGAGCCCATCACCCCGAGGCCGACGTAATTGTCGCGGAAAAAGATGGAATTCGACTGGTAGAGCCGCTTTCGGTAGTTGAACTGGAAGAACGTGATGAGGCCGAGCGGGTTGAGCCGCGCCACCGTGGTGCTCTGGTAGAAGAACTGGTGCGGTGGCTGAGGCCCGAACTGCGCCTCGGCGCGGCTCTCAACCGTCATCAGCAGCGTGAGCGCGACGAGCGCGGCGGTCGACGTTCGCTTCATCTCCACATTCCCCACTTGAGACGGGCCACCCAGCCCGCGCAGCCTGGTGATATCGGCTCATGACGGGTGAGGTAAAGGGGGAAAGGGCCCGGCGCGGCGCGGCGCGAACGAATTCTGTGGTGGGCCCGGACGGGCCGGTCTGCGATAGCTTGCGGGCGCTCCGCCGATCGTTGGCCCTTCGAGCTTGCACGCGCCGGGTCAACCGAGCGACGCCTCGTCCAGGCGCCGTAGCCCCTCGAGCAGGAGAGACTCGGTCGATCCGACGATCGCCTGCTCGCTCGGGACGAAGTCCGGATCGAACCGGAACTCGCCCGAGGTCAGGGCGAGGAGCGCGTAGATCGCCTCCTCGTTGGTGAGGTCGCCCGCAGACGCCGTCCAGATCGCGCCTTCGGAGAAGGCGATCTCGCCGCTCGTGGAGCCCGCGCGGAGGAGGAGGCGGCCGGTCTTGCGGCCATTGGTCATCACCTGCAGCACGTCGGGGAGGGACATCTCCTCGAGCGAGCCCGTCACGCCGCGGCTCGGTGCGGCGGTGTCTTTGGCGAGCAGCTGGCGCACCTTCGCGACGATGACATCGGCGGACGCGGGCTTGATCACGTAGTCGGCGGCCCCGAGCGAGAAACCCCGATCGACGCTGGCGCCGTCGCTCCGGCGGGTGAGGAAGAGGAACGGTATCGTCCGGCCCTTCGCCCGGATCGACGCGAGCAGGTCGAAGCCATCGGTGTCGCCGACATCGACCTCGGCGACGATCACGTCCACCTTGCCCTCGAGCCGCGCTTCGGCGTCCGCCGCCGTGCGCGCGACCACGACGTCGTAGCCGGCCGCACCGAGGCGCATGTCCAGCACGGCGGTCTCTTCGGGATCGGGGTCGACGAGCAGGACGGACTGACGGTCCGAGAGCAGCTGCTTGCGGAGCGAGTCGCCGCTGACGACCTGATAGAGGGCAGCCGAGACCGTGGGATCGAAGAGCTCGCCCGCCAGGCCGTCGACGACCGAGCACGCCTCGGCAGGCGTGAGCGTGCGGCGATAAGGGTTCTTGGGGTGGCTCGTCAGGTCGAGGAAGGTCTCGGTCGCGGCCAAAACCCGGGCGCCGAGCGGGATGTCCTTGCCCGCGAGGTGATCGGGGAAACCCTTGCCGTCCCAGCGCTCGTAGAGGTGCCGGAGCGAGGAGGCGGTCTCCTTGGGCAAGCCAGCAGTCTCGAAGAGGCGGGCGGGGGTCAGGAAGGTCTTCTGGGCCTGCAACCGGTGGCCTTCGTAACGCGCGACGTTGAGGGGGGTGAGGTGATAGCTCTCGCCCTTGCCGAGGTCGTGGATCTGCGCCGCGACGACGAGTCCCAAGAGGGCGTCCCCGGTGACGCCGAGGCGCTCGGCCACCTTCCGTGTCAGGCGGGCGACCCGCGCGGAGTGTCCGCGCAGCTCACCGCGATCGCGCTCGAGCAAGGCGACGAGCACCGAGACGGTCTCGAAGAACGTCTCCTCGCTGAACGTCGGCACGCGGGAGGCTGCGAGCGAAGGACGGCGGCTCGGCGGGGGGAGCTCGGCCGCCGAACGCGTCGCGCTCGGGGGCGGAGGGGGCGGTCGAGCGGCGGATGGCGGCGCGGGTCTGGCGCCGCGCGCGAGCTGGGCAGCGAGCTCCGGCGCATCGATGACGAAGTCGCCCGACTTGGGCGCGGGCGCCGCGCGGGGAACGCCCGCGAGGGGCGTCGGGGGGCCCTCGACGCCTCCACCGAGGCCCCCGAAGGGATCGAAGCCGACCCCGAAGTCGTCTCGCGAGACGGTGGCGCGGCTTGGCGCGCTCGCCTCGAGGAGCGCGAACGCAGAGGGATCGCGGTCGTAGAGCCTGCGTTGGCTCGCCTCCACGGCGGCCGGGCGTGCGGCGAGGACCGTCACCTTGCGGACGTCGCCTGCGACCAGCAGCACCTGCTGCTCGATGTCGCCGCGCGAAGGGTCGAGCGCCACGACCGCGAGCGTGCGCGAGCGCGGGTTCCACAGGACGGGGCAGATCCCGAGCGACACCGCGACGCGTCGCGGGACGAGCTGCAGCGCCCGAGGGTCGACGCTCGCGCGGGCGAGCTTGTCGGTGCCGACGAACTGCGTCTTGTACCAGCTGGCGAGCCGAGTCAGCAGATCGTGCTCGCTGATGGCGCCGGTGCGCAGCAGCGCCTCCTCCGCCCGAAGGTCCGAGAGCCGGGCCTGCACCAGGGCAGCTTGGAGCTGGTCGTCCGCGATGCGCCCCTCGTCGCGGAGACGCTCGAGAACCTTCATTCCCTCCGGCATGCCCATGCTCACCCGCGCATCATAGCTCGCCCGGGGTCGGTCCCGAAGCCTCGTTCGTCGCGCCGGTTCGGGCTCCTCTCGAGCGTGACCTCCTTGCGAATGCTGCACGCTCGTGGGGGGGCTGCTACCCTCGCGCGCGGTATGTATCGCTTGGCCTGGGTGCTCGTCCTGGTCGCCTGCGGGGGACCTCGCCTCGAGGCTGGTGTCTATCGCGACGGCCCGGTCGCGTTCGCCATCGCGGAGCCCGCGGGCTGGCAGCGGCTCTCGGTCGGTCGGAGCAACGATCTGGCGTGGGAGCGCGCTGGGGCCGTGATCCAGATCAACGGCGCGTGCCGCGACTCGCTGGACATCCCGCTCGTCGCCTTGACCAACCACCTCCTCGTCGGCTTCACCGAGCGCGAGATCGTCGCGCAGGAGCTCGTGCCCATGGATGGTCGCGAGGCCCTGCGCACGCACGTCCGCGCCAAGCTCGACGGCGTCGCCCGTGAGCTCGTGCTCCACGTGCTGAAGAAGGACGGCTGCGTCTACGACATGGCGCTCGTCGCGCCCCCAGGCTCGCCCTTCGACGCGGCGCGCGCCAGCTACGACGCCCTCTTGGAGAGCTTCGGGACCCGATGAGCGGTATCCCCGGAGAGCGCCTCGGGCTGCGACGCGGGATCGAAGAGATCGGGGCCGTCGCGCGCCTGGCGGCGCGTTTTCTCCGAGTCTTGTTCACCACCCGCTTCGAGGGGCGCGCGTTCATCTACCAGGTGGAGCAGCTCGGCGTCCGGAGCCTCGCCATCGCGTGCGCGACGGCGGTCTTCGTCGGGATGGTCATGTCGATTCAGTTCGGCTTCTTCATGGAGAAGTACGGGGCCAAGGAGGCGCTCGGCAAGGTCATCGCGATCAGCGAGGCGCGCGAGCTGGCGCCCGCGCTGACCTCGCTCGTCGTCGGCAGTCGGATCGCCGCCGGCATGGCGGCAGAGCTCGGCTCGATGTCGGTGACCGAGCAGATCGACGCGATCCGCGCGCTCGGGGCCGACCCGATCCGAAAGCTCGTGGTCCCGCGGGTCGTCGCCAGCGTGCTGATCATGCCGCTCATCGCCATGATCGCGCTGCTGCTCGGGCTCACGGCGGCCTGCTTCGTCGCCGCGAACAGCTACGGGATCGCGCCCCCGCAGTTCGTCGCGGCGGCGCTCGACGGCGTGACGATGCAGGACTACGTGAGCGGCCTGTCGAAGACGCCCATCTTTGGCTTCCTCATCGCGCTCCTCGGCTGCCACTTCGGAATCACCACGCGCGGCGGGACCGAGGGCGTCGGCCGCTCCACGACGCGCGCCGTGGTCGTCGTGTCCATCACGATCCTCGTCGCCGACGCCCTGCTCACGCAGCTCTTCGTGTCGCTCTGAAGAGAAGCTTGGCCGATTTCGCAAGCCGCCCTACCGGACGGCGCGCAGCGAGCGAAGCGAGCGTAGGCTCGTGGGAGGGGGCCCCGCGGGGCTGCGTCGCGCCGCGCTGTCGCGCGGTTGCGACTGTCTCGCGGAATCGTGCAGCTTCGCGGACTACGTCCGCTTCGCCGCGCACGATTCCGCTTCGAACCATGCCCCGTGGGGGAGGGCTGGCGACAGCCCCTCATAGGAATCTGACGAAGCAGCTGCTCGGTCGGGGTCTGGGCCTCGGGCCAGGCGTGGCGCCGCCCTTCTGCTACACCCGCGAGGTGTCGAGATCGTTTCAGCCCGGGCGCAGGCTCCGCGCCTTCATCGCCGCGATCGGCGCGCTCGCGCTCCTCAGCGCGGGCGTCGTGGCCGACGCGGCGACGCGACGCGGCGTCGCCGCGGCTGCGCTCGACGCGCGCCGCGCGGCGGTGCGCGGGGTTGGGCTCGGCGACCTCGCGCTCTCGTCGTCCGCGCGGTGGATCCGGCACCCGACCCAGGCCGAGCCGGGCGCCCCGTTTCAGGATCTCCCGTCGACCTTCGACGTCGATCCCGCCGGCGCGGTGGTCGGCCCTCCCGCCCCTCGGGCGAGGCGCGAGCGATGAGGCGGCAGTGGGCGCTCCTCGAGCACGCGCTCGGGTCGCTGCGTCGGCGCGCGTGGCGGCACGTGGCCCTCGCGGTCGCGGTCGCGCTCGTCGTGGGGGTCTACGGCAGCGCGCTGCTGCTCGCGGACGCGCTCCGGGGCGAGTGGCGCAGCACGCTCGCGTCGGTGCCGGATCTCGTGGTCCAGCGCCTCGAAGGGGGGCGCCCCGCGCTCGTGGAGGTCGCCGCGCTCGCGGAGGTGGTCCCGCTCGACGCGCCGGGGGTCCGCTCGGCCGAGGCGAGGGTGTGGGGTTACCTCTTCGTCGAGGCGCTCGGCGCGAACGTCACCGTCGTCGGCGGCGAGCGGCCGCTCGACGGGGCGCTCGCCGCAGGTCGCGCGCCGCGCGCGGGGGCGGAGCGGCCCGAGTGCGTGGTCGGCGTCGCGCTCGCGGACCACTTCGCCGTGCGGCCGGGTGATCGGCTGGCCGTCCCCGACGCGCGCGGGGAGCTCGTCTTGCTCGAGGTGGTCGGCGTCTTCGTGGCGGCCTCTGCCCTGCAAACCGCGGACGTGCTCGTCACCGACGACGCGACCGCGCGGCGGCTGCTCGCGCTGCCGGAGGGGAGGGCGACGGACTACGCGGTCACCCTCTCGCGACCCGAGGAGGCGCCGGTCATCGCGGGGCAGGTCCGGGCGCGTATGTCGGACGCGCGCGTGATCGAGCGGGACGCGCTCGTCCGGACCTACGAGCTGACCTTCGACGGGCGCAGCGGGCTGCTCTCGGCGCTGCTCGTGCCCTGCCTCGCCGTGCTGCTCTTGCTCGTCTGGGAGCGGCTCTCGGGGCTCGGAGAGGCGGAGCGCCGCGAGATCGGCGTGCTGAAGGCGGTGGGGTGGGAGACCCGCGACGTCCTCACCGCCCGCCTCTGGGAGAGCGCGATCGTGGCGGTCGGCGGCGCGTGGGTCGGCGCGCTCGCCGCGTACGCGCACGTCTTCTGGCTCGACGCGGTCGGGCTGCGCGGAGCGCTCTTCGGGTGGAGCGCGCTGCATCCGCCGCTCGAGCTCACGCCGGTGATCGACCCGACGGCCGCGTGGACGCTGCTCGGCGTGGTGGTGGTGCCCTTCGTCGGGGCGAGCATCGTGCCAGCGTGGCGAGCGGCGTCGATCGACGTGGACGAGGCGATCCGATGACTGAACGCGCCAGCGCGGAGGCCATCGGCGCGACCGACGTCGCGAAGCGTTATTTCGATGGCGCGACGCGCGTGCACGCGGTCGAGGGCGTGAGCCTGAGCGTCGCGCGCGGGGAGCTCGTGGTGGTCCAGGGGACGAGCGGGAGCGGCAAGACGACGCTCCTCGGCTTGCTCGGAGGGCTGATCGCGCCGACACGCGGAGACGTCCGCATTGCGGGCAAGAGCACGGTGCACATGCGCGATCACCACCGCACCCGGTGGCGCCGCGCGCACGTCGGCTTCGTCTTCCAGGAGCTGCAGCTCATCCGGCGCATGAGCCTCCTCGAGAACGTCTTGCTGCCGCTCGTCCCGAGCGGCGGCGCGCGCATGACGCACGTCGAGCGCGCCGAGCGGCTGCTCGAGCGCTTCGGGCTCGCGGAGAAACGTGACGTCGGCGTGGAGCGGCTCAGCGGCGGCGAGCGTCAGCGAGGCGCGCTCGCGCGGGCGCTCGTGCTCGAGCCCGAGGTGCTCTTGCTCGACGAGCCGACGGCCCACGTCGACGCGGAGAACGCGGCGCGGGTGGTCGACCTGCTCGCAGAAGAGAAGGCCGCCGGCCGTGCGATCCTCGCCACCACGCACGATCCTCGCCTCGCCGACGATCCGCGCGTCGACCGGGCCGTCGTGATGGAGGCGGGCCAGCTGCGCGCTCCCGACGCCTGAAGCCGGCGGTTGAAGCGGCGTACGCCGCGAGACGGTCACCGCCGGTCCCCGGGCGTGGCGGCGCGCGAGCTCTGCGCCAGCGCCAAACGGCGGGTCGGACGTTCGCCGCGGTGGCCTCACTCGCGGAGCAGCTGTTCGGCCTCGGGGGCGCGCCGGCGGTGAACGTCTCTGGGCGAACCCAACGGGAGACCGGACGTCCGTCGGGTGGCCTCACTCGCGGAGCAGCTGTTCGGCCTCGGGGGCGCGCCGGTGGCGCCGGCAGAGCTCGGCGTGGACGATGCCCGTGAGCTCGGCGAGCGCCTGCTGGAGGTCGTCGTTCAGGACCAGGTAGTCGAAGAAGGGGTAGTGCTCGATCTCCTCCTTCGCCTTGGCGAAGCGGCGCTCGAGCGAGCTCTCGGACTCGGTCCCGCGGCTCTCGAGCCGGCGTCGGAGCTCGTCCATCGACGGGGGGAGGATGAAGATGCCCACCGCGTCCGGGAACTTCGCGCGGATCTGCCGCGCGCCCTGGTAGTCGACGTCGAAGAGCAGGGCGCGCTTGCCGTCGGCGCGGGCGCGCTCGATCTCGCTGACCCGCGTGCCGTAGAGGTTGCCGTGGACTTCGGCCCACTCCGCGAACTCCCCCGCGGTCACTTGCGCGCGGAAGCTCTCGGGGTCGGTGAAGTGGTAGTCCTGACCATCGACCTCGTTGGGCCGCCGGGGGCGGGTCGTGTGCGAGACCGAGAAGCTGATCGCCCCCTTGAAGTCCCGCAGGAGCCGGTGGGTCAGCGTGGTCTTACCCGCCCCCGAGGGCGAGCTGAGGATGACGAGCAGTGGATCGCGGCTCACCACGGCTCCTCAGCGTCGCGAGCGGCGCGCCTCGAGGACGGCGCGGGCCGACTCTCCCGCGGGCCCGCCCTCGTCGCGAGCGCGCAGGAGCAGGCCCTGTTCGGGGAGCTCCGCGAGCACCATCGCCGCCAGCGTGCGGCGGGTCTCGTCGTCGCTTGTGAGGCCCTCGTAGAGCCGATCACGCACGTACTGTGGCTCGACGCCGCCGACGCCCTGCCAGCCCGTGCGAAGGATGGCGACGGTCTTCTGCCAGGGGTAGCTGAAGCTGTGCTGGTGTCCGACGGCGTCGCGCATCAGCTGCGACGCGCGCAGGCGCCGCCAGATGCTGCCGCTGTCGAACATGCTCGCGCGGATGAGGTTGAACCAGTCGTTCTCGTTGTTGGTGACGTACTGCTGGAGCACCTCACGGAGGTCGCCGTCGCGGCCGAGGCGCGCGAGCAGCTTCTCGACGGCCTGATCGCCGCCACCGAGCACGATCGCGATCGCCGCGTGGCGGCTCGCGACCTCATCGTCGAGCAGCTCCATCAACCGGGCGTCGTTCGCGGGGTCGGCGGCATAGCCGAGCGCGAGCGCGGCGGCGCGGCGGACGTCTGCGTCGCCGCGCGCGTTCGCGACGAGCTCGAGCAGGGGCGCGTTGAGCTCCGGCTGCGCGCGCTGCCACAGCGCTTGGACATAGTAACGACGCGACGACTCATCGAGGTTCGGCTGGTTGATCTTCCCGATGACGGTGCGGATCGCCTCGGCGCTGCCGATCTGGCCGATGGAGGCTGCCGCCATGCCGCGCAGCTCGTAGTCGTCGTTCTGATCCTCGACGACCGTCATCAAGGCGTTCACCGCCTCGGGGCGGCCGAAGAAGCCCATCGCCAGGATCGCCGCGCGACGCTTCGCGAGCAGCATCTCGTTCGAGAGCCGTCGGTCGGCGGCGTTCGACGCCGTCATGTCGACGTCCCGCGGCCGCGCGACGAAGCCGAGCAGCTTGCGGAAGCCGCCGTCGTGGTCGAGCTCCGCGAGCGCGCGCGCGGCGGCGTTGATGTCGTCGCCCTCGAGCTCCCGCTCGATGTAGCGCGCGGCGCCCGCGTCGCCGGTCGCGCCGAGCGCGCGGAGCACGGAGGCCTTCCGGTAGGCGTGCGTCTGCAAGAGGCCCGCGAGCTGCGAGGTGATCTCGGGGCTCGCGACGAGGCGGAGCGCCTCGAGGGCGTCGCTGACGTGCTCGTCCGCGTCCGTGAGGCGCGTCATCTCGAAGAGCACGGGGACGGCGCGGCGGTCCCCGAAGGTCGCGAGCGCCTTGGCTGCCTTCACGCGGACCTCGAGGTTCCCGTCACGAAGCAGCCCCGCCAGCGTGTCGACGACGCGGCGGTCGCGGCTCGCGCAGAGCAGGTCGACGAGGTCCTCGCGGACGTTCGGGTCCATCGCTCGGCCGAGCAAGGTCGCGATCTGCGGCGCCGCCGTCGACCGCTTGAGCGCGTCGATCACGGTGTCCTTCATCGCCGGGGCGCGCTGCAGCGCCTGGAAGAGCGCCTCGGCGGCGTTCGGCGACCCCGTCCGACCGAGCCCCGACGCGGTCGCGCGGATCACCTCGGACGACTGCGCGCGGCCCTCGCGGCCGAGCTCCTCGGTGAGCATCCGCGAGAGGGGTGCGACCACCGCGTCCCCGCCCGCCTCGCCGAGGGCGTGGGCGGTGAGCACGCGGACGCCCTCGACCTCGTGACCCGTGAGGTCAGGCCGGCTGAGGCGATCGATGCCGAGGACGTTCGTGATCACGCGCGCGTCGAAGCCGTCGAGCTCCTGGAGGCCGCCCTGGCTGAAGCGCTCGATGAGGGCCTCTTGGAAGGCCGGCTCTTGCGCGCCCAGCACGGCGAGCGTCCAGACGACCTGGTTGCGTTCGACCGTTCCGGTCGTCGGGAGGATCTCGAGGAGCTTCGCCTTGGCCTGGTCGGCGCCGGGCGATCCGATGCGAGCGAGCGCCCAGGCCGCCGAGCGGCGCACGACGGGGGTGTCGTCGAGCGCGCTGATGAGCATCGGCACCGCCGCGCCGTCGCGGTAGTGCCCGAGGTTCATGATCGCGCGCTGCTTCACGTCTTCGAACTCGGCCTTCTCGAGCACGTCGCGGAGGGCGGCGTTCCGCTGGGTCTCGTCCTCCATCGAGGCGATGGGCTCGAAGACGTCCATCCGGTTGTCCCAGGCCTCGCTCTTCATGAACGCCCACACGCCGGTGCCGATCGCGCCGACGAGGATGACCAGCATGAGGATCTTGCCGACAGGTGACGAGCGCCGGTTGATCTTCTTGATCGTGTCCGTGTCGTTGCCCAAGGAGACATCGCCCACGGCGGGGGCGTCATTGTCGAACACGCTGAGATCGTCGAGATCGTCGGACATCGCGTCCTCCTCTGGCGTGCGCGTCGTGCGCACGGCGGACTGCTCCGCGCGACCCATCAGGCCGCGCCGGGGGCTAGGCCCCCCTCACGAGCGCCGGACCATACTCGAAGCGAGCGTGTCACTTCAACGACGAGCGCCGGGAGGCCACGAGGGCCGCGGTGACCTTCCCAGAGCGCGCAGGGGGCGGGGGGAGACCCCGAGGCCCCGGCCAAATCGGCTGTGAATCGTGGCTTCGGGGGCTGGCGAGGGACGCTCGTGCCCTGCAAAGCCTCGCGGGTTGACCCTCTGCGGGCCAGCGAACGGGGCGTGCGCTGTGTCGTTCCTCACGTCGCAGCCCATCAAGGGAACGAGAAGAGCGATCGAGCGGCGCGGTTGGCCTCGTCCAGCCCGGCGTCGTCGCCAGAGGTGAGCGCCTCGCGGATGGCCGCGTAGACGGGGAAGAGGGCGTCGGGGTTCCGCCAGCCCTCCTCGTGACCGTCGCGGACGCGATCCGCGCTCACGCTCGCGCCCGACGCGACCAGGACGCGGCCAGGGAACGCGGAGAAGAGGGCTCGGAGGTTCGTGTCGCGGGGGTCGACGCCTAGCACGCACGAGGGCGTCGCGAGCAGCGCCTCGAGCGAAGGCCTAGGTGTACCGGGGGGCGCCACCACGACGATTGGGCCGGGGTGCTGCCCGACGCGCGCCGCGATGCGGGCGAAGAGCTCCTCCCAAGTCGGCCACGGGCGCGACTCGTCGGGCATCGCGCCGTGGTGGTGCAGCGCTGGTTGCCGCTCGAGCAGCGCGCGGAGCGGGTTGCCCTCGAGCGGTGCGAAGTGCGCGGGGGAGGGAGGTGCCTCGAGGACGATGGGGAAGCCGAGCTCGGCGGCTCGCTCGAAGAGGGGATCGAGCAGGGGGTCGTCCACCGTGAGGAGGGAGCGGTCGGGGCGCCGCACGCCGAGCCCCACGGAGCTCGACACGAAGACTCCTGCCGCGCCCTGATCTCGGCAAGCGGAGACCTCGTCGCGGAGCCGCGCGTCGGCGCCGGGTCGGTCGAGCCCCACGACCGGGATGCCGCAGAGAGGCCGCAGGCGTCCCTCGCTCTGCTCGGCGACGTGCTGCGAACGGGCGAGACCGGCGGCGGGGGAGCCGCCCGTGGCGTTGAGCGCGTGCACGTCCATGCGCTGCAAGCGCGCCGCCGCCTCTTCGCCCCGCGCGGGGGCGACCCGCAGGTAGACGTCGATCAGGGGCTGCCCTGCGGGCACGTCGGGGGCCTCGAACGCTGGCTCGAGGGGCTCGAGCGGCTCGGCGGGCGTGGTGGGCACGCGCGAGGTGTGCTCGACGTTCGGGGCGTCGTTTCCGCCGCTCACCGCGATGGCGTAAGCCCACGCGAGGAAGGTGAGCGCGAAGAGGGCGATCGCGAGCGCCGGGCGGGAGGACTCGGGCTTCATGGCGCGCGAGCATCGGGCGCCCGAGGCGTGGACGCAAGTGTCCGTAATCGCTGTTGACCTCGCCTCGTGGCGGGGCCTACCATGCAGGCGGCCCGTTCGTAGGAGTCCCGTGGGGAGCGGTCTGGGACGAGAGGAGCCTCATGACGAAATCCGAGCTCATCGACGCCGTCGCCCAGCGGACGGGCATCACGAAGAGTCGCGCAGAGCAGGTCGTGAACTGCGTCTTCGAAGCCATGACGACCTCGCTCGACAACGGCGATGGCATCGAGATTCGGGGATTCGGCAGCTTCACGGTGCGGCACTACAAGGCGTACAGCGGGCGCAACCCGCGCACGGGCCGGCCCGTCAACGTCCCCGAGAAGCGCTTGCCCTTCTTCAAGGTCGGCAAGGAGCTCAAGGAGCTCGTGAATTCGCCGCGGGCCGACGGCAGCCCGCGTCCGCCGATCGTGGACGACAACGATCAGGACGACGACGACTGAGCGTCTCCCACGGTTCGTCTTCTCCGCCGCGAGAGGGGTCGACGTCCCGCGCGGTCCAGACATACTCCGCCGCGTCATGACGATGAGCCCCGACGCGCAGCTCTCCTTGCTCACCCGTGGGGTCGTGGACCTCCACGTCCGCGAGGAGCTCCTCGCACGCCTCTCGACCGGTCGACCGCTCAAGGTGAAGGCGGGCTTCGATCCGACGCGCCCGGACCTGCACCTCGGCCACACGGTGTTGATGCAGAAGATGCGTCAGTTCCAAGAGCTGGGTCACGAGGTCATCTTCGTCGTGGGGGACTTCACCGCGCAGATCGGCGACCCGACCGGCCGCAGCGCCACGCGCCCCGTGCTCACGCGCGAGGAGATCGAGGAGGGCGCGCGCTCCTACGCCGAGCAGGCCTTCAAGATCCTCGATCGGGAGCGCACGCGGCTCGTCTACAACGGGACGTGGCTCGGGAAGATGAGCTTCGCGGACGTGGTGCGGCTCGCCGGCAAATACACGCTCGCCCGCATGATGGAGCGCGACGACTTCAAGACGCGCTGGCAGGAGAACCGGCCGATCTCGATCCACGAGCTCCTCTACCCGCTCGCGCAGGGCTACGACTCGGTGGCGCTCGAGTGCGACGTCGAGCTCGGCGGGACCGACCAGCTCTTCAACCTGCTCGTCGCGCGCGATCTGATGCGCGAGCACGGGCAGAAGCCGCAGATCGTGATGACGACGCCGATCCTCGAGGGCCTCTCCGCGCGGGAGGAGGGCGGGCGCATCGTCGGCGACAAGATGAGCAAGTCGCTCGACAACTACGTCGGCATCACGGAGGCACCCGAGACCCAGCTCGGCAAGCTGATGAGCGTCTCGGACGCGCTGATGTGGCGCTACTACACGCTGCTCAGCGATCGCGGCGAGGACGAGATCAAGGCGCGCCGCGCGGCGTGCGAGGCCGGCGCGATGAACCCTCGCGACGCGAAGATCGCGCTCGCGAAGGAGATCGTCGCCCGCTACCACTCGGCGGCCGACGCCGACGAGGCCGAGCGGAAGTGGCTCGCCCAGTTCAGCCGCCGCGAGGTCCCCGAGGACATGCCGGAGGTCACGCTCACCCTCGACGCCGACACGATCTGGCTCGCGAAGGTCCTCGCCGAGTCGGGGCTCGTCCCGAGCGCGTCGGAGGGGCGCCGCCGCATCAAGGCCGGCGCCGTGCAGGTGGACGGCGAGAAGGTGACCAGCGAGAACGCGGAGCTCGCGCGAGGCGCGCGTTACGTGATCAAGGCCGGCAAGCGGGCTTGGGCGGCGGTCACGCTGGGCTGACGAAGGCCGAACGAAGTGCACGTTGACGTGTGCTTGCGCACGCGTATCCTTCGCCCGCTTTGGCCCTCTACGTACAGAAGTTCGGCGGCACCAGCGTCGGCAGCATCGAGCGGATCCGCAACGTCGCGCGTCGCGTCGCGAAGACGAGGCAGGCTGGCCACGACGTGATCGTGGTGGTCAGCGCGATGAGCGGCGAGACGGACCGGCTCCTCGGGCTGGGACGCGAAGTGACCGAGCGGCAGGTCGGGCGCGAGGTCGACGTGCTCGTGTCGAGCGGCGAGCAGGTCAGCGCCGCGCTCACGGCGATGGCGCTCGTGGACCTCGGGGTCCCCGCGATCAGCCTGATGGGCCACCAGCTCCGGATGCGGACGGACGACGTCCACACGAAGGCGCGCATCCTCGAGGTCGAGGACGCGCGCATCCGAGAGGCCTTCGCAGCGGGCAACGTCGTGGTCGTGGCGGGCTTCCAGGGGATCGACGGACGGGGCGACATCACGACGCTCGGGCGTGGCGGCAGCGACACCTCGGCCGTCGCGGTGGCCGCGGCGCTCAAGGCGGCCGAGTGCCTCATCTACACCGACGTCGACGGCGTCTACACGACCGACCCGCGCATCGTTCCCGAGGCGCGCCGGCTCGACACCGTGACGTTCGAGGAAATGCTCGAGATGGCGAGCCTCGGATCGAAGGTCCTGCAGATCCGCTCGGTCGAGTTCGCCGGCAAGTACAAGGTCAAGCTGCGCGTGCTCTCGTCGTTCGACGAACCCGAGTCGACGGCGCCCGGCACGCTCATCACGTTCGAGGAAGAAGACGACATGGAACAGGCGATCATCTCCGGCATCGCGTTCAACCGCGACGAGGCCAAGATCTCCGTGATGGGCGTGCCCGACAAGCCTGGCATCGCGTACGCCATTCTGGGGCCGATCGCCGACGCCAACGTCGACGTCGACATGATCGTGCAGAACATCGGCGCGTCGGGGCACACCGACTTCTCGTTCACGGTCAACCGCACGGAGTACCAGAAGGCGCTCGGCGTGCTCGAGTCCGAGCGCGGCAAGGGTTTCGCGGCGCGCGAGATCATCGGCGACAACAAGATCTGCAAGGTGTCGGTGGTCGGCATCGGGATGCGCTCGCACGTCGGCATCGCCAGCCAGATGTTCCGCACGCTGTCGGAAGAGGGCATCAACATCCAGA
>JAHBWH010000153.1 GCA_019637115.1 Myxococcales bacterium
GGACTCGGAACCGGACTCGGAACCGGACTCGGAACCGGACTCGGAACCGGACGGAACGAAAAGAGCCCGGTCGCCCGGGCTCTTTTCGTTCGAGAGGGCGCGGGGCTCACTCCTCGTCGTCGGCCCCGTCGTCGAGGGACGGTGCCTCGACCTCGGCAGCCTCGACCTCGTCCTCGGCGAGCTCGGCGGGCTCCTCCGACGGCTCCTCGGCCGGGGCGGCGGCCTCGGTCGGGGCAGGGGGCCCGGCCTCCGGCGCCGCGCCCTCGGCGGCGTCGCCTTCGGTGGCCGTGGCGGCCGCACCCGAGATCGAGTCCGCGACGCGCTCGAGCGCCTGCTCACCGGGGGACGAGAGGTAGGAGAGGGTGGCCGAGAGGATCATGAAGAGCGCCGCGGACCAGGCCGTCGCCTTCGTGAGGATGTTGCCCGCGCCAGCGCCGCCGAAGACCTGCGTCCCCGCGCCGCCCATCCCGCCGCCGATGGCGCCCATGCCGCCGCCCTTACCCGACTGGAGGAGGACGACGAGGATCAGGAAGAGGCAGACGATGACGTAGAGGATGCTGAGGAAGGTGAACACGGTGGTGCTCCATCAGAGGGCGGCGCGGACGATCGAGGTGAAGCTCTTCGCTTCGAGGGAGGCCCCTCCGACGAGGGCGCCGTCGATGTCCGGCTGGGACAAGAGGTCGCGGGCGTTCTCCGCCTTGACCGACCCTCCATAGAGGATCTGAAGGCGCTGCGCCAGCTCTCCGATGACCGCCGAGAGGCGCCCTCGGATCGCGGCGTGCACGGCCTGGGCGTCAGCCGGAGAGGCGGTCTTGCCAGTGCCGATCGCCCAGACCGGCTCGTACGCGATGACGAGGCGCGAGGCGTCGTTGCCGGCGAGCGCCGCGTCCACCTGGCCAAGCACGATCCCGAGCGTCGCGTCTTCTTCGCGCTGCGCGAGGGTCTCGCCGACACAGACGATCGGCACGAGGCCTGCCGCTTGAACGGCCCGGACCTTCTTGCGGACGCCCTCCTCGGTCTCGCCGAAGAGCTGGCGTCGCTCCGAGTGGCCGACGATGACGTAGCGACAGCCCACGTCGGCGAGCAGGGCGGGGCCGAGCTCGCCCGTGAACGCGCCGCGGCTCTCCCAGTGGGTGTTCTGCGCGGCGAGCGCGATGGGCGAGCCCTCCAGCGCCGACGCGACCGGGTGCAACGCCGTCGCGACCGGCGCCACGGCGATCTCGACGCCGCTCGTGCCGTCGAGCTCGGCGCGGAGCGCCGTCGCGAGGGTCACCGACTGGGCGATCGTGTTGTGGAGCTTCCAGTTGCCCGCGATGAGCGGTGTGCGCGACGTCATCGTCCCCTCTTCCGAGTTTGCTTCGAGGCTCAGCTTGCTTCGAGGCTCAGCGCAGCGCCTCGACGCCCGGGAGCTTGCGCCCCTCGAGGTACTCGAGGCTCGCGCCGCCGCCGGTCGAGACGTGACCGTACTTCGAGGCGAGCCCCGCCTGCTGGACGGCGGCCACGCTGTCGCCACCGCCGACCACGGTGAAGCCGGGGCAGGCCGCCATCGCCTCGGCGACCGCGCGGGTGCCGCCGGCGAAGGCGTCGTTCTCGAAGAGGCCCATCGGCCCGTTCCAGAACACGCTGCCCGCGCGTCGCACGACGTCCGCGAAGCGCTTGGCCGACTCGGGGCCGATGTCGAGCGCCATCCGGCCCTCTTCCACGTCGCAGCCCGCGTCCTGCGCGACGGCGTCGTCGAGCGCGCGGCCCGTGCGCAGATCCGTCGGGACGAGGAGGTCGACCCCCTTCGCCTCGGCCTTCTGCACGACGGCGCGCGCGAGCGCGAGCTTGTCGTCCTCGACGAGGCTCGCGCCGAGCGAGTGCCCCTGCGCCGCGAGGAAGGTGTTGGCCATCGCTCCGCCGATGACCAGCACGTCGACCTTCGAGAGCAGGGCCTCGATGACGCCGATCTTGTCGCTGACCTTCGCGCCGCCGAGCACGGCGACGTAGGGGCGGGCGACCTCGCCGCGCAGCTTGTCGAGCGCCGCGAGCTCACGCTCGAGCAAGAAGCCCGCGCCGCGCTCGCCGACGAGCCGCGGCAGCGCCTGCACCGACGCGTGGGCGCGGTGTGAGGAGCCGAAGGCGTCGTTGACGTAGACGTCGCAGAGCTTCGCCAGCTCGCGCGCGAAGCTCTCGTCGTTCTTCTCCTCCGCCGCGTGGAAGCGGAGGTTCTCGAGGAGCGCGACCTGCCCGTCCCGGAGATCCCCGACGACCTTCCGCGCGCCGTCGCCGATGCAGTCGTCCGTCAGGACGACCTCGCCGACCCCGAGCAGCTCCGCGAGGCGCTCGGCCGCCGGCTCGAGGGTGAGCTCGGGGACACGCTTGCCCTTCGGGCGCCCGAGGTGCGAGGCCAGCACGAGCCGCCCGCCCTCGGCGAGGATGTGCTCGATCGTCGGGAGCGACTCGCGGATCCGCGTGTCGTCCGTGATGGTCGAGCCGTCGAGCGGCACGTTGAAGTCGACGCGGCAGAAGACGCGCCGACCCGCGAGCGGGAGGTCCTTCAGGGATCGGATCGCCATGGCCTCAGGCCTTCGCCATGTGACGCGCGAGGTCGATCATGCGGAGCGAGAAGCCCCACTCGTTGTCGTACCAGGCCTGGACCTCGACGAGGTCGCCGCCGACGACCTGCGTCTGCGCGCTGTCGACGATCGAGCTGTGCGGATCTCCGATGAAGTCGGTGCTGACGAGCGGACGATCCTCGACGGCGAGGACGCCACGAAGGGGCCCCTCGGCGGCCTTGCGGAGGAGGTCGTTGACCTCCGCGGCGCTCGTCTCGCGCGAGACCTGCGCCGTGAGGCAGACGATCGAGACGTTCGGCGTGGGTACGCGGATCGCGGTGCCGTCGAGCTTGCCCTTCAGCTCGGGCAGCACGAGGCCGATGGCCTTGGCGGCGCCGGTCGAGGTCGGGATCATCGACATCGCGGCGGCGCGGGCGCGGCGCATGTCGTCGTGGGGGAGGTCGAGGATGCGCTGGTCGTTCGTGTACGAGTGCACCGTGACCATGTGGCCCTTCACGATGCCGAGGTTCTCGTGGAGGACCTTCGCGACCGGCGAGAGGCAGTTGGTCGTGCAGCTCGCGTTCGAGACGACGAAGTGCTTCTCAGGGTCGTATTGGTCGGAGTTGATGCCGACGCAGAAGGTCGCGTCGACGTCCGCGCCGCCGGGCGCGCTGATGATGACGCGCTTGGCGCCGGCCTCGATGTGGGCCATCGCCTTCGCCTTCGTGCGGAAGATGCCCGTGCACTCGAGGACGATCTCGGCGCCGAGCTCGCCCCACTTCAGCGCCTTCGGGTCGCGCTCCGCGGTCGTCGCGATGAAGCGATCGCCGACCTGAAAGCCGCCGTCGACGGCCTTCACGGGCTGCGAGAAGCGGCCGTGGACCGAGTCGAAGGCGAGCAGGTGCGCGAGGGTCGCGCCGTCCGTCAGGTCGTTGATGCCGACGATCTCGATGTCGCTCTTGGGATCCGAGAGGACCGCGCGGGCGATGCAGCGACCGATGCGTCCGAAACCGTTGATGCCGATCTTCGTGGCCACGTCAGGCCTCCTACGCTGTGGCGTGCGCTCGGCGCACGTCCGTCTGAGACGGGGTTGAACGGGGTGGACTCCTACCCCTCCTGACACGAGGGGTCAAGGTCGCACGGGGCGCGCACGCACGAGGATTCGTCGAAAAATCCGGCCAAAATCGCGCGAGTGGACACATCTGAGGCATAGTGACCCTTGTGTGAGTCACTAAGTCCCCCGCGTGCATGCTCTTGGCTCTTTGGGGGCTCCTGGAGCCACTGCGGACGAAACGTCCACGACGCTTCCGCCGAGCACCACTGGCGTGCGCGCATAACGCGAACGGCCGCCCGAAGGCGGCCGCGCGGTAGGTGAGCTCTCGGGAGCGCGTCAGCTATCGCCGTCCTTCAGCTCGCTCGTGACCATTTCGAGCAGCGCGCTCGCGAAGCCGACGATGTCCTGACGGCTATGCCCGGTCGTCTTCAGCTCGCGGTACACCGACTTGGCGAGGATCCGGAGGGCTCGCTCGTCCGGGTTGCGGCGCTCGTCGTGCATGGGGATGGTTTGCATCTCGGGCGCTCATGGAGCACGGGGCGTGCCACGCGTGAAGCCGTGACCATGCTCACGTTGATCTGCGATTTTTCCGAAGAAGAGGCGGGTATCGCCATGGATAAGAGGTTCGCCGCGTAGCTGGCTACGCACTCCCTCGAGGACCATGTGCGTAGGCTGCTTCTCGCCCTCGATGATGATCCGGGGCAGCGAGCCGCTCCGCGGACCCGGAATCGGACCGTCAGGGCTCGTCGCGCGTCGCCTTGTGCGCCCCGTCCGGCGGATCGGTCGCCGCGGGGTCGTCGGTGGTCGGCGCGTCGCCCTCCGCCTCGGTCTCGTCTCGCGCCTGCGCGGCGCGCTCCTCCGCCAAGAGGCGGGCCTCGACGAAGAGGCGCATGTTGCGCATGCCCTTGTCGAAGTGGAGCTCGGCGTCGTGGCAGCGCCCGAGGAGATAGAAGATCTCGGGGTGGCGCATCACGTATTCGTTGTCGCCGCGCACGAGGTCCTCGAGCAGGTCGATCGCCTCGCGGTAACGAGATTGGTAGGTCGGCGCCGTTTTGTAGAGCAGGTAGGCGTGGAGCAGTCGCAGGCTCGGCCCGCTGTGAAGGCGCAGCGGTGACGGGATGTCCTCCATCGCCGCCAGCGCCGCCGCGTACGCGCCCTGGTCGACGGCCTCTCGGACGCGAGCGAAGCCCTCGGCCAGCGTGCGCGCCTCGCGCGCCGCGAGCTGCGGGCCGGGTGTCGGCTCCTCGAGGTAGACCGTCGGCTCGTTCTCGCTCGTCATCAGCCGGGTGATCACCTCTGCGGCGATCCGCGTCTCGCGGACGGTGCCCGCGTCCTGCGAGCGCGCGATGAACGCGGCGGCCTCGGGCTTGCGGCCGTGCGCGATGAGCGAGAGCGCGAGCTCGGCGAGCTCTCGCGCGCCGTCCTCGCCCTCGGAGAAGCCGGTCGCGTGCTCCGACAGACGCCCGTAGGGCCACTCGGGGGAGTAGATGTTCGCGAGGTACCCCTCGAAGCGCTGGTAACCGATGAGATCCCGCGGGGCGGCGAACTCGATGTGCACGTTGTCGTCCGTGTTCAGCACGACCGGCTCGCGGCGACACGACTCGGGCGGGCACGCACGGTCGGGGGGGTTCGAGGAGTCCGGGAACGCGACCCACTCGCCCGCGCGGAGGCGGTGCTCGATCTGTGCGAACTGGAGCACCTCGTCCTTCGAGCCGAGGATGAGGCGCGAGAAGACGTCGTAGGGGGAGTGGACGTACGCGCGCTCGAGCTCCTCGGCGACGCCGGGGATCTGGTAGGCCTCGCGCAAGCGCCGCAGGTCGAGCGGCAACGGCGAGTCGCTGCCGAGCAGGACGGTGTCGCTCGAGAGATCCTCGGCGGCGAAGACGACCACGTGCTCGAACTGAGACGCGAAGGTCCGGTAGATCGTCTTGATGTTCTCGGGGCTGAGCTCGTAGAGCTGGACCCACTGGCAGTAGATGCCGCCGGGGCGAAGGCGCTTTTTGGTGATGCGCCAGTGGTCGGTGGTGAAGAGGTCGCTGACGCCCGTGATCCACGGGTTCGACGGCTCGCTCACGATCACGTCGTATTGGCGGGAGGTCGAGGCGAGGTAGTTGCGGCCGTCGTCGTTGACGATGGTCAGGCGATCCATCTCGACGTACGGGAAGTGGGGCAGCACGTAGTCGAGCCCGTTCACGTCCTCGAAGAATTTGGAGGCCTCTGGGATCGCGCGCTCGAGCTCCATCACGTCGACGCTGCGCACGGGGAACTTCATCGCCGTCCCGACCGAGACGCCGGAGCCGAAGCCCACGACCGCGACGTCGAGGTCGCGGGGGCCGCGCTCGTGCATCAGGAGCGGGTAGGCGGCGACCATGATCTGCGTCGGCATGTCGTCGCCGTTCGAGGCGTCGACCTTGCCGTTGTTCTTCATCGCGTAGTGGCGACCCCAGCGCTCCACCGAGACGGTCGTCGAGAGGCCGTCGTGGTAGTAGACGAGGTCGGGCTCGCCCCAAGCTTCACTGCAGGCGTCGCTGGCGAGCGAGACCCGGAAGACGCCGAGGGTCATCTGCGACTGGTTCCAGCGCAGCCCCGAGAGGAACTCGGGCGGGCGCCAGCCGAGCAGCGCGAGGATCACGATCATCGGCGGGATGAGCGGCGCGAGGATGTAGACCGTGAGTGCGTACCAGGTGGGCGGTCCGCTCGGCTCCTCGTCGCCGTTGGCTCCGGTCGCGTCCTGCTCGGCGTCCTCGTCCTTCGTGTCGTCCTTCGCGTTCGCCTCCCTCGCGTCCGCGTCGGTCGGCTCCTTCGGCTCCGACGCCGCCGCGACGAGCAGCAAGAGCGCGATGCCGAGGTAGACGAACATCCCGACGATGATCGTCTGCTCCATCCCGAGCGTCTGCATGAGCACGAAGCCGGGGAGCCACGCGCCGAGGATCGAGCCGAGCGTGTTGCCGGCGTAGACGTTGCCGACGTCGCGTCCCACGTCGCTGCCGCCCCTCGTCCAGACGCGCAGCACGAGCGGGAACATCGCGCCCATGCCGATCGTCGCAGGCAGCAGGCAGAGCGCCACGGTGAGCCACATGAAGACGCGTACGAGCGTGACGTGCTCGGCGAGGCGGTCGATGCCCGCCACGAGCGACGCGAAGGCGCAGGGGATCTCGTCCTGGTAGGCGTAGTTGACGAAGGCCGCGAGCGCGATGAAGAGCGCCATCGTCGCGAGCTGCAGCACCGGGTAGCGGCGGAGCGCGATGACGAGCGCGAGGAAGCCCGCGATGGTGATCGTGACGGCAGCGACGATGGGCGCGAGGCGGCCGCCGGCCGAGAGCGCGTTGACGAGCGCCGCACAAGCCGGGCTGAGCAGGACGAGGAGGGCGGGGATGACGGGGACGGCGGTGCTCCCCGTCGTCTTGCGCCGCGAAGCGACCGCCACCCAGATGACCACGATCGGCGCCGTGAAGACGCCCGAGAGGATGAGCCACGTCAGCAAGTCGCCGTCGCGCCCGACCGCCCAGGTCGTGTTCGCGAGGAGCACGAGCAGGATGGACGCGACCGCGGCCGTGGGGAGCACGCGCTTGCCCTGGATGACCCCGGAGGCGACCGCGCTGCCGCCGGCGATCCCGATGAGGAAGGTCATCAGGATGAGCGAGAAGCTCTGGTAGCTCGAGCCGATCGTCATCGCGAGGGCCCGCGTCCAGACGACCTCGTAGCAGAGGGACGCGAGGCCCGACGCCGCGAACGCGAAGAACGCGACCTTCCGCGCGAAGGGCGTGACCGGGATCGCGATGGCGTCCTCGGCGGCCGTCGGGAGCGCGGCGTCGGCGCGCGCGCGCTCCTCGGCGCGTGCCTTCTTCGCCGCGCGCCTTTCGGCCTTCTCCGTCTCCTTCGCCTGCTTAGCGGCGGCCTTGTCCTCATCGGCCTGCGGTGCGTCGGCGGCGACGCCCTCGAGCTGGCGTCGGAAGATGAAGATGAGCGCGAAGAGCGCGAAGTTCATCGACGCGGCGACGACGTTGGTCGTCGATACGCCGAGGTTCGGCAGCAGGAGGAACGAGCCGAGCGCGACGCCCGCGACCGCGCCGAAGGTGTTCACCGAGTAGAGGGCGCCGACCCAGGCACCGACCTTCCCGGCGTCGCTCGCGCGCGAGACGAAGTGGCGCGAGAGGAGCGGGAGGCTCGAGCCCATCAACGTCGTGGGCACGAGGAGGATCGGGGCCACGACCAAGAAGCGCAGCAATAGGCGCGCCCACCACAGCTCGACGTCGTTGCGGAGCCAGGCGTTGACGCCCGCGAGCCACCCCTCGGAGTCGACGAGCCACGGCACGAGGAGCGCCCAGATGCCGACCAGGCCCTCGACGATGCCGTACGCGATCAGCGGTCGCTTGATGCGGTCGGCGTAGCGGCCCGCGATGAACGCGCCGAGACCGAGCCCGGCCATGAACATCGTCACGGTCGTGCTGATCGCGATGTGGCTCGCGCCGAAGACGCGGCCCAGCATGCGCGACCAGATCGACTGGAAGATCAGGCTCGAGGCGCCGGAGAGGAAGAAGGCGAGGAAGGCTGCAGTGCGCATGGTCTCGGGAGGCGCCGGGGTGGCGCGCCCGCGCGCGCGGGCCTCGGGCCCGAGCGGGGGCTACACTGGCCGTCGTGCGAACGCAACCGCGTTCACGAGGCCCCCGCGCTCTCGAGGGCGGTCCGCGTCTTCGCCCGACGAGGGTGAGGAGGGCTCGCTCGGGGCGGGGGCTCGCGCTCGCGACCTTGGTGGCCGTCG
This sequence comes from Myxococcales bacterium, assembly GCA_019637115.1. Lineage (GTDB taxonomy): Bacteria > Myxococcota_A > Polyangia > Polyangiales > Houyiibacteriaceae > JACKEH01. The sequence continues at coordinate 8,354 of JAHBWH010000153.1, forward strand.
GGCTCGCCGCAGCGATGACGGGGGCACAGGCGCAGGCGCCGAGCCGACGGGCGCACGCCGAGCGGCTGCACGCGCGCGGGGTCGCGCTCGTCGCGGCGGGCCACGTCCCGGGGGCGCTCGGCGCCTTCCGCGACGCGATCCGGACGGATCCGAGCTTCGCGCCCGCTTACGTGGGGCTCGCGCGCGTCTACCTGGGTCGCCGGGAGCTCGCCTCCGCGCTCGAGGTGGTGGAGGCGGGGCGTCATCGGCTGGCGTCGGACCTCGCCCTCGGGCTGGTCGAGGTGGAGATCCTCCTTGCGCAAGAGCGCCACGCAGACGCGAGGGACGCCCTGCGCGTGCTCTGTGGGCTGCACCCACGGGGCGCCGAGGGCTGGCTGATGCGAGCGCGGGTGGCGCGGGAAGCCGGTCGCTTCGCGGAGGCGCTGGCGGCCTACCGGGCCCTGGTGCGCCTCGAGGAGGAGGGCGCCGTCGCCGACCCCGCGATCGCGGAGGAGGCGATCGCGATGGTCGCCGCGCTGCGGGTGTTGGCCCCGGAGCTCGACCTGACCCGGCGCGCTTGCGAGGCGAGCGAGGTCCGGGACGCGCTCTGTCGATGACGGGGCCTGACCCGACCCGACCTGACCGGGGCCTGCTGACGGGGGCCTGACCCGATGGGACCTGACCCAATGGGAGCTGACCCAACGGGGAGCTTGAGGGGACCCGACGGGAGCTGACCCGAAGCGGGCCTGGGGCCCTGACGGGGCTATTTCTCGCGCTCGACCGCGGCGCGTATTCGCTCGAGCGCCTTCGTGTGGAGGCGGCTCGCCCAGCTCTTCGAGATGCCGAGCCCGTCGGCGACCTCGTCGAAGCGACGCCCCTCGAAATAGAAGCCCTGCACGAGGGCGAGCTCCCGGTCCGGGAGGCCCTTGACGGCGTCGCGGACACGGTCCTTGGCCTCCTCGAGGAGGATGGTCTCTTCGGGCGTCTCCGGCTCCTCGTCCTGGCCGACCGCCGCGAGCACGAAGCTCGCGCTGAGCTTCGCGAGGGTCTCGTGCAACGCCTCGGTGGTCCGCGCGAGATCGGTGCGGGCCTCCGGATCCGCCGCGCGCTCCTCCCCTACGGCCTCGCCGATGGCGAGCGCGGCCTCGGTGGCGCGGAGCTGCGCGTAGGCCCGGCGGCTCACGTAGGCGCTCTTGCGGACGCCGTCGATGATCGCCCCGCGGATGCGGTAGTACGCGAAGGTGTTGAACTGGACGCCGCGGCTCGGATCGTAGCGGTCCCGAGCCTCGATCAGCCCGCGGAACCCCTCCGCCATCAGATCGTCGACCTCCTGCTTGAGGTCGTACCGGGTCCGCAATTTGGTCGCGATGCTCTGGACCAGCGGGCGGTACTCTTCGATGAAGTCGCGGTCGCGTTCCACGGTCCCCGGATCGTTCGTACCCATTGGGGCTGGACGCCGTCAAGCGATTCGGACGTCGGCACGAGCCGCGCCCCGTCTGCTCACGCGGCGCCCGCGGACGGGGGACGGGCCCCACGCCGCGAAGCTCAAGCGTCGAGCAGGTCGACGAAGGCGCTCATGCCGCGTGGCCAGGGACGTCCCGCCGCGCGAGTCGCCCACAGCACCCGGACGAGCTCGTCGATGGCCGCCTCGAGCGCGATCGGGTGTCCCCGGCGCCTCGTCCGCCCGAGGATCCGCACCTCGCCCCGCTCGACGCTGAGCGCGGAGCCTCGCCGCGGGCGGATCACGACGCGGCCCGGCTCCTGCCAGGCCTCCCACTGGGTCGCCGGGTGCACGCCCGAGCGCTCGTCGATCGAGGCGAGCAGCCCGAGCAGCCGGCCGACGGGGAGATCCCGCCGCAGCGCGTCCTGGCGCACCCACGCGAGCAGGCGGCGCCGCGTGGTTGGGCTCGCCTCCGCGAACGCCGAGGCCAGGGAGTGGGCCGCGTGAGGGCAGCGGAGGGCGTCGTGCAGCATCCCCTCGAGGTCGAGGTGGCCGAAACGACGTTCAGTGACCCAGGCGAGTCCCGGGCCGCGCGCGTGCCCACTCACGTCTCCTTCATACACCACGGCGGCCGATCGGGCGCGTCGATCCCGACGCACGTGCGGGGCGAGGCCTGGCGCCAGGACCCCAGTCGCCCCAAGGAAGGGGCCCGCGAGCCCTTGCCGAAGCGGGAGATTCCAGCGAGAGAGCCACCCATGAGCGACGAGTCCAGCTACTACCGCCCCTCCGATCTCGGCTGCTTCGGGCAGATCGGGGACAACCAACCCGAGCTCGCCAAGCGCTTCTTCGACTGGTACGGGGCCGTCTTCGCCGAGGGGGCGCTCAGCGCTCGCGAGAAGGCCTTGATCGCCCTCGCCGTGGCCCACGCGCTCCAATGCCCCTATTGCATCGACGCGCACTCGAAGGGCGCGCTCGAGAAGGGCGCGGACCTCGACCAGATGACCGAGGCCGTGCACGTCGCGGCGGCGCTCCGCGCGGGCGCGTCGCTCGTACACGGCGTCCAGATGCGCCACCACGCCACGAAGATCTCGATGTGAGCCTCATGCAGCCGAGCTCTTCCTCCCTGCCGACCCTCCCGACCCTCCTCAGCCGGCAGAGCCCGCTGGCCGATCCGAGCGCGCAGCGCGCGCGCCTTCGCCAGCTGCCCCTCGCGCGCGAGTTCGACGAGGCGATCGGCGCGGCGGGCCTCGGCCCGCTCCGCGCGGCCGCGGTCGAGGTGCTTCAGATCAACGTCGGCAAGCTCTGCAACCAGACCTGTCGCCACTGCCACGTCGACGCGGGGCCCGACCGCCGAGAGGTGATGAGCCGCGAGACCTTCGAGGAGGTGCTTCGCGTGCTGGCCTCGACGCGAATCCCCGTCGTCGACATCACCGGCGGCGCCCCCGAGCTCAACCCTTCATTCCGGTGGTTCGTCGAGGAGGTGCGGGGGCTCGGCCGACACGTGATGGACCGCTGCAACCTCACGATCCTCGAGACGGGTTACGGACGGGATCTCCCAGAGTTCTTCGCCGCCCACGAGGTCGAGGTCGTCTGCTCGCTGCCTCACTATCGGGCGCTGAGCACCGACCGGCAGCGTGGTGACGGGGTCTTCGACAAGAGCATGCGAGCGCTCCGCCGCTTGAACGAGCTCGGCTACGGCGACGGAAAGAGCGGCCTGCGCCTCTCGCTCGTGACCAACCCCGCGGGCGCGTTCCTCCCGGCCGCGCAGGCGGCGCTGGAGCGGGAGTGGAAGCGCGAGCTCGAGCGTCGACACGGGGTCGTCTTCGACCAGCTCTTCACGATCACGAACATGCCGATCAGTCGATACCTCGAGTGGCTCGAGGAGAGCGGCAACCTCGAGGGCTACCTCGCGAAGCTGGTGGGCGCGTTCAACCCGCTCGCGGCGCGCGGCGTGATGTGCCGCACGACGCTGAGCGTCGCGTGGGATGGAACGCTCCACGACTGCGACTTCAACCAGATGCTCGACATGCCGGTCGAGGAGGGCCCGCGCCACATCCGGGACTTCGACCTCGAGGCCCTCTCGGGCCGCCGGATCGCGACGGATCGTCATTGTTTCGGCTGCACGGCGGGCGCGGGCTCGAGCTGCGGAGGCGCGACCGCGGCGAGCCCAGAGCCCGAACGAGCGTAGCGTCCGAGAGAGACCAGGAGAAGAAAAGAGGCCGCGTCGCAACGGGCTCCAAACCGAGCGCCTTCAGATCCCTCGGGCGGCGAACGCTAAGGGGAGGTCGAAGCTGAGCGCCGCGTCCCCTTCCGGACGGGGGAAGACCCACGTCTCGGCCTCGAGCTCGAGGCAGCGCACGAAGGGTGGGGGGGTCTCCCCGTTCGTGATGACGCGGACCCCGCGGACCGAGCCGTCCGCGCCGACCTGCACGCGCAGCGTGTAGCTCCCCTCGAGGTCTGGGCTCGTGCGGCGCAGGCTGCGCTCGTAGCAGCGCCGGAGCGCGCTCACACGAGGCTGCACGACGCCCTGGATCACCTCGGGCGGCAGATACCCTCGCCGGGGCGAGAGGCGCTCTGGGACGAGCTCTCGCTCGTCGAGGGTCTGCCCTTCGTCGCGCAGGGTCACGGTCGCGCGGTGACGCAGGCCGCGATCGTCGAAGGCGACGAGCTCGTGCTCGCCCGGCGGCGCGCGCATCGCGAGCCCTCCGGCGGCTGGCAGCGCGGTGCCGTCGAGCTCCACCCACACGAAGCGGCTCGCGGGGAGACGCAGCGCAGGCCACGGCGCGTCGGCGCTCGCCGCGCGTGGCCGCTCGGCGGCGCCAGCGTGGGCGGCTTCGGGGTGCGAACGCCACGTCGCGGGGGCCTCGAGGAGCGCGATCTCCTCGTCCCCTTCGAGCACCGCGACGGTCCCCGCGTCGACCTGCACCGAGACCACGTCGCCCTCGCGCCGGACCGCGAAGCGCGTGCCCCGCACTTCGATGGCGTAGGGCCCTGCGTGCACGACGTAGCGGGTCCCGTGGCGCACCTCGTTGCTCACGCGCCCCGCCAGGAGCGCGAGCTCCACGCGGTCTTCGCGGAGGCGCTCGAGGCGAAGCGCCGCCTCGGGGGCCTCGTCGACCATGGGCCGCGCGCGGCGTCGGGGCGCCTCGGTCGGGCCGCCGTCGAGGACGAGCCCGGTGCCCTCGGCGAGGCGGCCGTGGAGCGCCCCGCGCACCCGGATGACGCTCCCCTCGAGGAGCCGGTCCCCGAGCCCCAAGGGGTCGTCGACGCCTTCCGCGAAGGCCGCGCCCGCGATCGCGGTCACCTCGGCGTCGAGCGCGCGCGCTTCGGCGACGAACGTCGGCGCGGGCGGCGCCACGGGGGTGGGACGGGTCGCTACGGGCTCGGGCTCGGGCGCGCCGCGCGTCATCAGGAGGAGCAGCGCTGCCGCCGCGGCTAGGCACGCGGTGGCCAGCCCCACGCGGGTCATCCGGCGGCGCGCCGCGATGCGGCGCACCTCGCGGCGCAGCGGCAGCTCGACGCTCGACACGTCGGGCGTCGGGGCCACGATCGCCTCGGCGCTCGCCCGCGCGAGCGCCCGCACGCGCGCGAGCGCGTCCCGATGCGCGGCGCTGCGCGCGAGCTTCGCCTCGACCCGGCGGCGCCCGTCGGCGGAGAGCGTGTCCTCGGCATAGGCGAGGAGGGCGCGCCATGCGATCGCCTCCTTCGCGTCCGCCGCAGGTCGCCGAGCGCCTCCGCCCTCGATCCGTGCGAGGGCCGAGCGCCCGGTCGGAAGAGCCTCGTTCGCCGGCGCGGCGTCGGCGTGGCCGGCCTCGCGGGCGTCCTGCGCGGGGGCGCCGCTCGTGGCGAGCGCCGCCATCAAGCGGGCCTCGAGCCGATCGGCGTCGAACGATGGGATGGACGAAGGGACGGACGTCGCGACGCCGAGCTCGCCCAGGAGCGCGTCCGTCGCGCGCGCCGTTGCGATCGCGCGCGGGAGCGACGCCTCGAGTCGCGTGAGGTCGAGCGGGGGGATCGCGGTCGCGGCGCGGGCCTCGCCGAAGGTTTGCTCCGCGGCCAGCGCCGCGGCGAGGCCGACGTCCAAGCGGGGCCAGTCGACGGGGGCGGGGCCCACGTCGCCGAGCACGGCGGCGGCCGCCCTCGCCGAGGCGAGCTCTCGGCGCACCTGCGCCGAGCGGGCGAGCGCGCGCTCGACCCGCCTCGCGCCCTCGTCCGAGAGGAGGCCAGCGTCGTACGCGAGCAGCGCGGCGAGCTTGCTCACGTGCGGGCCCCCTTGCTCGCGCGCTCCGAGCTGGTGTCCTCGGCTTCCGCGGCGGGGCGGCCCGGAAGCTCGTCGAGGAAACGAGCGACGACCGAGGCGAGCGCGGGTTCCTCGGCGAGCGCCGCGTAGAGCTCCTTGCGCGCGTAGAAGAGGCGGGTTCGGACGGTGAGCACGGGCGCGTCGACGATCTCGGCGATGTCCTTCGCGGCGAGGCCCTCGAGATCGTGGAGCACGAGCACCGTCCGCTTTTTTTCCGCGAGGCGGTCGAGCAGCCGGTAGAGCGCCTCGACCCGCTCGTTGCGCTCGGCGACGTCGTCCGGTCGCTCCTGCGGCGAGTCCTCGCGCGTCTCCGGGACGGGCACATCGGCGAAGCGAGGGCGCGATCGCTTCTTGCGGAGGTGCATCTTGGTGACGTTCGCCGTCAACCGGTAGAGCCAGGTGCTGAACTTCGAGTCCCCCCGGAAGCTGGGCAGCGACCGATAGACGTGGACGAAGACCTCCTGCACTACGTCCTCGAGCTCGTGCGAGGGCCCGAGGAAGCGGTGCACCACGCGCGCGACCGTGTCGCGGTGCTGGCGGAAGAGCTGCTGGAACGCGGCTTGGTCGCCCGCGGCGGCGCGGGCGATGAGGGGGTCGGCTTCCGAGGGCTCGTTCATGCGCAGGGCGCCCGGACGGGCCGACGTCGCCGTGTCCTGGGGGAGCGTGGGCAGGCCGAGCGCAGACGACGGTATCACGGGCATCAACCAGGGGTTGCCGGGGAACCCCTCGCGGTTCACTCGTGGCCCCGCTGGGGTCGATGAACGCGGCTCGGCCGGGGCCACGCGGCGCTCGCCTCGGTGGTCGTCGGCCCGCTCCGCGCCTCGTTGCAACCCTCGGGAGCGGGCGGGCTCCGCGAACCGGACGCGGGGCACGCGGACCTCCGCGGGAGCGGGCGGGCTCAGCGCCGTCGAGCGGGTCGTGCTTGCTCTGGTCGGGGCACGGGTCTATGTGCGGGCGTCCGAGGAGGCTACGTGCTCGAGGTCGAGGGGCTCACCAAACGTTACGGCTCGCGCGAGGCGGTCAAAGGGATCTCCTTCCGAGTGAACGAAGGCGAGATCGTAGGCTTCCTCGGACCCAACGGCGCGGGCAAGAGCACCACGCTCCGGATGATCACGGGCTTCCTCGCGCCGAGCGCCGGCCGGGTTCGGGTCGCTGACATCGACGCGGTCGCCGATCCCTTCGAGGCGCGGCGGCACTTCGGGTACATGCCCGAAGGTGTGCCCCTGCACGAAGAGATGCGCGTGCACGAGCACCTGCGCTTCCGGGCGGAGCTGCGGGGTATCCGCGGGCGGGCCAAGCTCGACGCGGCCGTCGAGCGGAGCCTGCAGCAGGCGTCGGTCGAGGACGCGCGCGATCGGATCATCGGGCAGCTCTCCAAGGGGTATCGCCAGCGGGTCGGCTTGGCCGACGCGCTGCTGACGGATCCCCCGCTGCTGATCCTCGACGAGCCGACCTCGGGCCTCGACCCCAACCAGATCCGCGCGGTCCGTTCGCTGATCCGTGGCTTCGCCGGGAAGAAGACCGTCTTCCTCTCGACGCACATCCTGCCCGAGGTCGAGGCCACGTGCGGTCGCGTGGTCATCCTCGATGCGGGCCGCGTGGTCGGCGAGGGGGATCCCCGGGAGCTCCGCGGCGGCGGCGGCGCGGTCGTCGTGCGGATCGTCGGCCGAGGCGAGCCCTCGGCGTACGAGGCCGCGTTCGGCTCGCTCGGCGAGGTGACGGCGGCGATCGAGGCCGCGCCGAGCGGACCCTCGCTCGTGGTGGCGAAGGTGCGCACGCGTGGGGAGGACGCCTCCGAGCGAGTCTTCGAGGCCGCCGTGACGGCGGGCCTCAAGCTGCGGGAGCTGAGCGTCGAGGCGACGAGCCTCGAGGACGTCTTCGCGGCCCTCACGACCGAGGAACCGACGAACGAGGAGGCGGCATGAGGGCGGCCTGGACCATCGCCAAACGCGAGGTGCGTTCGTACTTCAGCTCACCCGTCGCGTACGTCGTGCTGCTCGCGTGGATCTACGTGTCGGGGCTGAGCTTCTACACGATGGTCTATTGGTTCGCGGGCAACCCGAGCACGGGCGGCAGCGACAACCCGCTCACGCTCTTCTTCGGCGGGACCGTCCTCTTCTGGCTGCCGCTGCTCGTCTTCGCGCCCGTGATGACGATGCGGCTCTTCGCGCAGGAGCGGACCTCGGGCACGCTCGAGGCGCTCCTCACGTCGCCCGTCGGCGAGGTGGCCATCGTCACGGGCAAGCTGATGGCGGCGATGGTCTTCTGGATCACGCTCTGGGTCCCGTCGCTCCTCTACGTGTGGATCGTGAGCCGCTACGGCGACGTCGACCTCGGCACGGTGGCCTCGAGCTACCTCGGCATCCTCGGCATCGGCTTCTTCTACATGAGCTGGGGGATGCTGATGAGCGCGCTCGCGCCGAGCCAGATCGTGGCGGCGATCCTCACCTTCTTGGTGCTCGGACTGCTCTTCACGGCGGGCATCATGCAGTTCGTCGTCTACGACGACTTCCGCGAGGTGCTCGGCTACGTGAGCGTCTGGTCGCACATGAGCGACTTCGCGAAGGGCATCGTCGACAGCCGCTGGCTCTCGTTCTACGCGACGATGACGGCGCTCGCGTTCTACCTCACGGTTCGGGCGGTCTCGTGGCGGAGGGTGCGCGGATGAGCGAGCGCGACGAGCGAGAGGTGGAGCAGACCGAGGCGGGGGTGGAGTCCGTCGCGGCTGCCGCGTCCGAGACCGGTTCCGAGACCGAGACCGAGACCGAGACCGAGACCGAGACCGAGACCGAGACCGGGGCCGAGACCGGGTCCGAGACCGGGTCCGAGACCGGGGCCGAGGCCGGGTCTGAGCCCGGGTCCGGGGCCGAGACCGGGTCCGGGTCCGAGACCGGGTCCGAGACCGGGTCCGAGACTGGGTCCGAGACTGGGTCCAAGACTGGGTCCAAGACCGAGACCGAGGCCGCATCCCGGGCTGCGTCGTCGCGACTCGGCGCCGCTGCGCGGGACCGGGGCACCGCGAGCGATGCCGTGGGCGACGAGACCGAGCGGCTGCAGGCGTCCCGGCGGATGCACGCGACGGTCGGGATGATCCTCTTCGCCCTGATCTTCCTCCAGGTCAACTACCTCGCCTTCCGCCACTTCGAGCGGTGGGACTGGACGAGCGACGCCCGCTTCACGCTCAGCGAGCGCACGCTCGGCGAGCTCGCCTCGCTCGACCGCGATGTCGAGGTGTGGCTGCTCCTCAGCGGGGGCGAGCCCGCCTTCGGCGACGTCCGCGAGCTGCTCGAGCGTTACCGCGCCGCGTCCCCGCGCGTGCGGGTCGAGCACGTCGACCCCGACGCCCAGCCGGGCGAGGCGCGGCGCGTGGCGGAGCGCTTCGACATCGCGCTCACGACGGGGGGCGGCGGGGAGGCCTTCGCGGACGTGGCGCTCGTCGTCAGCGCTGGGGATCGTCGCTGGAAGATCACGCGCGACGACTTGCTCAGCGTCGACCTCGACTCTTTCGAGCGCGGCGCGGACGGTCCGAAGGTCGACGTGAAGGCGGAGCGCGCGATCAGCGGCGCGCTCGCGCAGGTGCTCCGCGGGCGGCCCACGAAGATCTGCCTCGCGACCGGGCGCGGTGAGTCCGGCGTCGCCGGTACGCGCTCCATCCACTACCTCCGCGACGAGCTCGAGCGCGAGAACACCGTGCTCGAGGACTTCGACGCCGTCGGGCTCCGCGCGGTCCCGGAGGGGTGCGACGCGGTCTTCGTGCTCGGCCCGCAGCGGACGTGGGACGAGCGCGACGCGCGCAGGCTGCTCGACTGGGCACGAGACGGCGGCAACGTCCTGCTCACGCTCGATCCCGTCTTCGCCCGCGACGTCATCCAGCTCACCGGCTTCGAGGAGCCCCTGCGTGACTACGGCGTCTCGGTCGACCGCGCGGTCGTGCTCGAGATGGACCCCCGGCTGCTCCTGCGCCGCGATCCGAGCGACCTCTTCCGGGTCGTCCGGTTCGGCGACCACCCGACCACACGATCGGTGGCGGCCCGCGGCGGCGGCTTGGCGGTGAACCTCGTACGGAGCGTGCGAGTGCTCGAAGGCGCCGAGGGGACGGAGCTCTTCGGGACGAGCGAGGGCGCGTTCGGCGAGACGGATCTCGCCGGCCTCGTGGCTGACGCTGACCTCGTGGCGGGGCCCGAGGACCTCGAGGGGCCGCTCGCGCTCGGCGTCGCGCTCGAGATGCCCCCCTCGGCCGCGCGGGCCGCGCAAGGGGAAGAGGCTCGGCGCGGGCGCGTGGTCGTCGTCGGGGACTCGGACTGGCTCGAGCCGGCGCTCCTCCAAGAGCCGGCCTTCGGCAACCTCGACTTCTTCCTCGCGGCGACGGGGTGGCTCTCGGAGCGCCCGGAGCTGCTCGACATTCCGCCGCGCCGCAGCGAGCTGCAGGCGGTGATCATGAGCGAGGCCGACGTCTCCGGCGTCGCTTGGCGGATCTTCGTCTTCCTGCCCGGCGCCGTGTTCCTGCTCGGGATCGCGGTCTGGTGGTCTCGGAGGCAGTGATGACGCGCACCTCGACAGCGATCCTCGGCGCCATCGCCATCGGGCTCTTCGCCTTCATCGTGCTCGTCGAGCAGAAGATGCTCACGAGCGCCGAGCTCCGCGAAGCCCGCGGGCAGCTCCTCGAGCGCTTCGTGCGCAGCCGCGTCGACCAAGTCGAGATCGCGCGTGGCGGCAACCCGTCGTTCACCCTGCGCCGTGTCCGCGCCGAGGGTGATCTGCTCGGGGATTGGCGTGTCACGACGCCCTTCGACGCCCCGGCCGACGCCGACGCGGTCTCGGCGATGCTGGGCTCCGTCCAGTACGCGCGCGCGCGTCGGACGCTCACCTCGCCGGGCGCCGAGGACCTCGCGCGTTATGGGCTGGACGCGCCCCGCCTCATCGCCCGCTTCCTCGTCGCCGACGAGCGCGTCGAGATCCGCTTCGGCGGCGACGACCCGACCGGGAGCGGCGTCTACATGAGCGTGGACACGCGCGACGGTGAGCTCGTGCACGTCGTCGGTCGCGACGTCTTCGAGGCGCTCGACCACGACGCGGGGCACTTCCGCAGCAAGCGCCTCGTCGAGGCGGGGGTGCTGGGCGCGCGACGGCTGACGATCGCCCACGACGGCGCCGAGGTCACCCTCGAGAAGCCGACGGACGCCGCCGCGGGCTGGCGCCTCGTCGTGGACGAAGGGCGGCTGCTCGCCTCGGCCGCCCGGGTGGAGGAGGCGCTCTCGGCGTTCAACGACCTCGTGGCCGAGACCTTCGCGGAGGGCGAGGGCGAGGCCTTCGGCACGGCGTGGTTGAGGGTCGAGGCGACGGCCGAGCGCGAGGGACGCGACGTGGTGACCACCCTCGAGGTGGGCGCGGCGTGCGAACGCGAGGGTGAGCGCTGGGCGCGGGTCGACGGCGGCCCCGTCGCGTGCGTGCTCGCGAGCGCGCTCGACGCCCTGCGGCGACCGGCCGGTGAGTATCGGGAGGATCGCCCGATCACCGCGAGCGATCTGGAGGTAGAGGAGGTCGATCTCGTGGCGGGCGGGGCGACGCTCGCGATCCGTCGCGACGCCGGGGTATGGCGCTGGACGCTCACGCGCGGCGCGACCGAGAGCCAGGGCGACGCCGACGACGAAGCCTTCGCGGCGTGGCTGCGCGCCATCCGCCAGGCGCGCGCCCGGAGCTTCGTCGCGACGACCGACGCGGCGGCCCACGGGCTCGCGCGGCCCTCCGCGACGCTGCGGGTGAAGGACTCCGAGGGAGCGGTCGAGGAGCTCGCGGTCGGCGCGGTGAGCACCGAGGGGCTCTACCTGCGTCGCGGGGGCGAGCCGCAGGTGCTCGTGGTGGCGGCCGACGCCGAGGCGCTCTTCACGGCGAGCGCGCTGCGGCTGCGCCCGACGCGCCTGTGGTCCGAGGCGGAGCGGGCGGTCCAGTGGATCAGCGTCGAGCGCGGTGGGGTGCGAGAGCGGCTCGAGCGCGAAGGCGCGCGTTGGGCGCTGAAGGCGCCGCTCGAGGCGCGCGCCGACGTCGACCGCGCGGATCGGTTCGCGCGGCGGCTCGCGCGGCTCGAGGTGGTGCGCTTCGTCGCGGAGGCGGCGAGCCCGGAGCACGGGCTCCACCGGCCGGCGCAGACCTGGGAGGTCCGGCTCGCGCCCGACGAGGGCGAGGCGGTCACGCGGACGCTCCGCGTCGGCGCGGCGACCGAGGGCGGCGCCTTCGCCGTGCTGCAGGGCGATCCCGCGGTCTTCGTGATCGGCGACGACGCGCTCGCGGAGGCCACGGAGCCCTTCGTGGATCGGGGCGCGCTCGCGACGCCGCTGCGTGAGCTCGAGGCGGTTCGGATCGGCACGCGCCGCTTCGTCTGGGACGGCCAGCGCTTCCGAGAGGACGAGGCGCTCGAGGAGGGCGCGAGCGATCGCCTCGCGAGCGCGATCGAGGGCATCCGCGCGGTCCGCGTCGGGCCCTATGGGCCCCCGGCGCCGGCCGACGGACTGACGCCCGCGCGCGTGCGGGTGGAGGTGGAGCGAGGGGAGGGCGCATCCCCCCGCACCCTCGCGCTGCTCGTCGGTGCGCCTACGGGGGAGGGCGGCCGGGTGCACGTCCGGCGGGAGGACCTGGCGGTGGCGTTCGAGGTGGCCGAGGCGAGCGTGCAGATCTTGGTGGACCTCGCGGGGCGCTGACCCGCTCGGGTTCGCGCCTCCGGGGCCGCGTCCGTGTCCTGGACCGCGTCCGTGTCCGCGTCCGTGTCCGCGTCCGGGGCCGTGTCCGCGTCCGGGGCCGTGTCCGGGGCCGTGTCCGGGGCCGTGTCCGGGG
>JAHBWH010000154.1 GCA_019637115.1 Myxococcales bacterium
AAAGAAGCTTGGCCGATTTCGCAAGGCGCCCTACCGGACGGCGCGCAGCTCGCGAAGCGAGCGTAGGCTCGTGGGAGGGGGCCCCGCGGGGCTTCATGCTCCGTGGGGGAGGGGCTGGCGACAGCCCCTCATGAGAAGCTGACGACGCGCGCTTCCCGTTCCGGCCGACCCTGCTAACCTCGCCGCGCGCATCGGGGAACGCGCAGATCGAGGGAGAGCATGTCCGACTGGCAACCGCCCAAACCTCCGGGCGATGGTGGAGATGGTAACGCGCCGGGGACGACGCCCGAGGGTGGCGTCGGCGGCTGGCAGAGCGCGGACGCGCCCCCCGATCCGAAGAGCATCCCGCTCGAGGCCCCGCAGGGGTTGCCGCCGATGCCGGGTGATGCGGAGTGGCTGACCTCGGGCACGCCCGCGGGAGGGAGCCCTGGTCCCAGCGCCTCGAGCGACGCAGGTGGGTGGCTCCCGCCCTCGGCGGCGGCTCAACCACCATCGGGTGGTGGCGGAGGCGGTTGGCAGCCCCCAGGCGGGGCGCCGCCGAGCGGCGGAGGCGGCTGGCAACCTCCGGCTGGGGCGCCGCCGGGCGGTGGCGGCGGTTGGCAACCCCCGGGTGGGGCGCCACCGGGCGGCGGTGGCGGCGGTTGGCAACCCCCGGGTGGGGCGCCACCGGGCGGCGGTGGCGGCTGGCAGCCGCCGGGCGGACCCGAGTGGGGTCCGAGCCAGCTCGCCGCGGAGGCGGGCGTCGTCCGCGTCGGCGACATCCTCTCGACGGCGATGCGCGTGGTCTCGGGGAACTTCGGCGCGTTCGCGGTCGTATGCCTCGGAGCCGTGCTGCCGGGTCTCGTCGTCACCCAGTACTTCTCGACGCGGATGCAGACGCGCATCCTCGAGGTGCAGGGCGACCTGATGAGCCAACAGCTCGGCTACGGCGGCTCGCCCGATGATCCCTTCGCGATGCTGGGTCGCATGTTCGACCCGACCGACTTCATCGGCATGTGCGGCGGCGGGTTCTTGAGCTTCGTGTTCACGTACCTCGCCCAGGCGACGCTGATGTACGCGACCGTCGAGCACCTCGCCGGCCGTCACGCGCCCATCGGCGCGGCGATCTCCCGTGGCCTCTCGCGTGGCCTCTCGGTCCTCGGCGCGGCGCTGCTCATCGTGCTGATGCAGGTCGTGGTGGCCCTCCCCGCGATCGGCATCGGCGTCCTTGGTGCCCTCGCCGGTCCCGCGGGGGCGTGTTGCGGCGTGGGCTTCATGTTCGTCGGCATCCTCGTGCCGCTGTTCTGGGTCTTGGTCGTGACCTTCGTGACCATCCCCGCCGCCGTCACCGAGAACGTCGGCCCGATCGCCGCGATCCAGCGCAGCTTCGAGCTGACGAAGGGCCATCGCGTCACGATCCTGCTCGTCTTCCTCTGCCTGATGGGCGCCATCTTCACCTTCGCCTGCATCGGCGGGATGTGCTCTGGCGCGCTCTCGGGCGGCGGCATCGACATGGCGACCGGCATGCCCAAGCCGCCCTCCGCCTTCGCGCAAGGCGTCAGCTTCGTCGTCACGCTCATCACGTCGGTCGTGCAGACGATGGCCCTGGCCTCGCTCGCCGCCGTCACCTACGCGCGCATCCGCGGGGTCCGCGACGGGGTCGACGCCAACGCGCTCGCGGAGGTGTTCAGCTGAAGCGCCGTCGCCTCACTGGGCTCCTCACGAAGCTCTTCCTTGGGCTCGCCGCCGCGCTGCTCGCGTCCGCGCTCCCAGGCGCTGCCTCGCGCGCGGTGGCGCAGGACGCCCGCGAGGTGGCGCGGGAAGTCCACGCGCGCGGGCAGTACGCGGAGGACGTCCGCTTCCGCGGCCGCAGCGGCTCGCAGAGCAGCTTCCCTTCTCGGGGCAACGGCTCCGGCGAGGCGGACGCTCCGCGCAGCGCGCGCCTCGGGCCGGGTCGCGGAGATCTGGACGCTCGCCGCGTCAGCGACGGCGCGACCGGGCGCCCGCCCCAGTCGGGGCTCGGCGGGCTCTTCGGGAGCGCGTCGACGCTGGTCTCGAAGGTGCTCCTGGTCGTGGTCGCGGTCGCGCTCGTCGCGCTCGTCGCGTTCTTGATCGTCGCGCTGCTGCGTCGCCGCCGCGACGAGCCCGCCGAGGTCGCCACCCCGCGTTCGGCGCGACGCCCCACGGGGGCGAGCGCAGTAAACGAGCTCCTCGTCGATCCGGGCGACCCCGACGCGCTCGCCGCGGAGGGGCGCTACGCGGAGGCCATCCTCGCGCTCTTGATCCGCGCGCTGCGCCTCGCGGGGTGGCAGCCCGAAGGCCAGCGGAGCCGCACCGCGCGCGAGGTGCTCTTCGGCCTCCCTTCGAGTGATCCGCGGCACGCCCCGCTCGATCACGTCGTCCGACGCGCCGAGCGCGCGCGCTTCGCGGGCGACCCGCCGACCGAGGCGCTCTTTCAGGAGGTTCGCGAGGGCTACGAGGCGCTCCGTCGCGCGCGGGGCGAGGCATGAGCCGCGGGAGCGTGGCGGGCGAGATCCTGTCGCCGCGCGCGCGGCGCGTCGTGCTCTTCGTCGCGCTCGCGA
Organism: Myxococcales bacterium; assembly: GCA_019637115.1. GTDB lineage: Bacteria > Myxococcota_A > Polyangia > Polyangiales > Houyiibacteriaceae > JACKEH01. The sequence goes on from JAHBWH010000154.1 coordinate 2,562, forward strand.
GCGGCGTCGGGCTCGTGATGACGCTCCTCTGGGGGGCGCGCTTCTCGAGCCCAGAGGCAGGCGAGACGGACTCCTACGGCGGAGGTCCGCTCGGCCACCGCGCGTTCGCGGAGACGCTCGAGGCGCTCGGCTACCACGTCCTGCAGAGCCGCGGCGACCGCTTCGACGGCCCCTCGGCGCCAATGCTCTTCCTCGAGCCGGAGGTGGAGGCGCGCGTCGAGGGCCGACGTCGGCTGCTCGTCGACGCCCTCGAGGCGCGCGAGGCAGCAGGGCTCGAGTCGATCGTCGTCCTCCCGAAGTGGCGCTTCGAGCTCGGCCTCCACGCCACGGAGCCTCCGGTGGTGCTGACGCACCGAACCTTCGACGTCTGGCGCGCGCTCACCAAGCAGATGGGCCCCGCCGAGCCGCCCGAGGCAGAAGCCACGGGCGCGGACGAGGACGAAGAGGCCCCTCCGGACGGCAGCGCGCACCTCGCGAGCGGCCTGCACGTCGGAGACGACGACCATGGCCGGCACACCCTCGTCGGCGTGCTCGGCTCGTTCGAGGTCGAGGTCCCGCGGCTGCAGACCATCCAGTCGCCCCCACCCGGCGCCGACGTGCTCCTCGACGCCGCGACCGGCGCCGTCGTCCTCCGGGACGCGCGGGGAACGCTCATCGTGAGCGACCCAGATCTGCTCCACAACTTCAACCTCCACCGAGGGGATCACGCGCTCCTCTGGGAGACCTTGCTGCGCGATCTCGGTGCCGACACGATCGTCATCGACGAGGTCTTCCACGGCCACGGCAAGGTGCTCTCCCTCGGCGACGCCCTCGGCCGCTTCCCGGCGATCCTGCTGGTCGCGCAGGCGCTCTTCGTCATCTTCCTGCTCCTCCTGGTCGGGAGCAGACGCTTCGGCCCCCCCGAAGAAGAGGCTGCGCTCGGCGCGGGCCCGCGCGAGGCGATCGCCGTCGCGGCGTCGGTGCTCGCGGACGGCCAACCGCTCGGCCGACTGACCTACAACTACGTGGTCGAGGTGCTGCAGGACATCCACCGCCACCTCGGGCTGCCCGACGTGAGCACCCTCGACGCGCGCGCCGCGCGCATCGACGCCTTGGCTCGTCAACGGCGGGTGCCGGAGGCGGCCCAGCGCCTGCTCGCCGAGGCCGCCGCGCTCGCGCCGCGGGCCAAGGTCGGCGCCGAGGCGTGGACCTTGGCGCACGCGGCGCACACCTTCCGCCTGCGCATGCTGGAGCCCACGAAGGGCGCCGTCCGCCCCTCGACCTCCCCCCGCCCCGAAGAGAACGCCGCATGACCCCCGAGCACGTCCAACGCCTCCTCGCCCACCTCACCGAGTCCATCGGCCGCGTCGTCCTCGGCTCGCGGTGGAACGTCCGCTACGCGCTCGTCGCCTTCCTCGTCCGCGGCCACCTCCTGCTCGAAGGCGTCCCGGGTGTCGGCAAGACCCTGCTCGCGCGCGCCTTCTCGAAGGCGCTCGGGCTCGAGATGCGGCGCGTGCAGTGCACCCCCGACCTGATGCCGGGTGACGTCATCGGCGCCAACGTCTTCGACTTCCGCACGCAGAGCTTCACCCTGACGCACGGCCCCGTCTTCACCGAGTTCCTCCTCGTCGACGAGATCAACCGGACGCCGCCGAAGACCCAGTCGGCGCTCCTCGAGGCGATGCAGGAGAAGAGCGTGACCATCGACGGCACGAGCCACCCGCTGCCCCGGCGCTTCATGGTGATGGCCACCCAGAACCCGGTCGAGCACGAGGGCACCTACCCGCTCCCCGAGGCGCAGCTCGACCGCTTCCTCTTCAAGCTCGAGATCGGCTACCCGGACGAGGCGCAAGAGCTCCAAGCGATCCTCGCGCACGCCGACTCGTCGGGGACCCCCGACCTCGACGCGCTCGGGCTCGAGCCGCTGCTCTCGGCGGACGAGCTCGACGCCGTGCGCGAGGTCCCCGCGCGTGTGCGGCTCGAGCCCTCGGTCGCGCAATACTGCGTGCACCTCGCGCGGGCGACGCGCGAGCACCCGAGCCTCGCGGTCGGCCTCTCGCCCCGCGCGAGCACGATGCTCGCCGCGGCCGCGCGCGCGAACGCCGCCTGCGAGGGGCGCGACTTCACGGTGCCGGACGACGTGAAGGTGCTCTTCCCCGCCGCGGCCCGGCACCGCGTCATCGCGACCCCGGCCGCCGAGATGGAGGACGTCCAGGTCGACGACGTCCTGAGGCAGATCCTCCAGCAGATCCCCGCGCCGCGCTGAGCCCCGAGATGATCCCTTCCCCCCGATTGCTGGTGCTCGCCCTCGCTGGACTCGGCGTCGCCGCGCTGCCGGTCGCGCTCGACCCGGCGCTGTGGCCGCTCGTGGCCGGGCTCTGGGCAGTGCTCCTCGGGGGCATGGCGGTGGACGCGCTCACCCTCTGGAGCGCGCGCCCCGCCTTGGAGGCCGAGGTGCCGAGCGCGGTCGGGGTCGGCGACGCGGCCGACGTGCTCGTGCGCCTCCGCCTCGGCACGTCGCTTCGGCTCCGAGCGACGGTGCGCTCCGAGGTCGACGAGCCGCTCCGCTCGTTGCCCGACGTCGAAGGGCGCCTACGCGACGGCGGTGAGGTGATCGTGCCGGTCGCGGCGCCGCGGCGCGGCGGCGGGGTGGTGCGGGCGCTCTGGACGCGGCTCGACGGCCCCCTCGGCTTCCTCCGGCGCCTCGACCGCCACGCGGTGGACGGCGAGGTCGCCGTCGTCCCGAACGCCGAGCGGGTGCGGGAGCTCGCGCTCGCCCACTTCGGTGCCGAGCGCTACGGCGGCGTCCACGTGGTCAAGCGCCGCGGGGACGGCGGCGAGCTCGACAGCCTCGAGGCGTACGAGCCGGGGATGGACCTGCGCAAGGTCGACTGGAAGGCCTCCGCGCGACACCAAGCGCCGATGGTCCGCCGGTTTCGCCTCGAGCAGAACCAGCGCCTCGTGCTCTGCGTCGACACCGGGCGCTTGATGGGCGACCCGATCGCGACGAGCGACGAGCGCTCGCATCGCGCGCTCGGTGAGGCGGACGGCCTCGAGCGCCTCGACCACGCGATCCACGCGTCGATCCTGCTCTCGCAGGTCGCGCTGAAGGCGGGAGACCTGGTCGCGATGCACGCCTACGCCGACCAGCCCAAGGCGTGGGTGCCGCTCGCGGGGGGCATCAAGCAGGCCGCGCGCATCCGCCGCGCGCTCGCCACCCTGCGCGCCGAGCCCGAAGAGACGAACCACGTGCTCGGCGTGCACGCGCTCGTGCAGAAGCTCAAGCGTCGCGCGCTCGTCGTCGTCTTCACGGAGCTCGCCGACTCGACCACCGCCGAGCTGATGGTGGAGCACCTCGGCCACCTCGCGAAGCGCCACCTCGTGATCTTCGTCGCCCTCGACGATCCGGTCGTGCAGGACGCGATCGCCGCGGCCCCCACCGACGCCGAGGCGCTCGCTCGCGTGACGGTCGCGGGCGGGCTGCGCGCGGATCGCGAGCGCGTCCTACGGCGTCTGCGCCGCATGGGCATCGACGTCATCCACGCCGCGCCCGGCGTGGCCGCGCTGCAGCTCCTCGCGCGCTACGTCCACATCAAGCGACGGGGGCTCATCGGATGAGCGCGACGCGCCAGCCTCGCTCGGTGGCGTTCCGAAAGGAGCGCGAGGGCCAGTGGTTCGAGCTCGATCGGCTGACCGACAAGGCGCTCCGTCAGGGGCTCAAGTCGCTCGACGCCGCCGAGCTGCACCGCCTCCCGGTGCTCTACCGCGCGTGCATCGCCAGCCTCTCGGTCGCGCGCCGCACCGCGATGGACCAGACGCTCATCGCGTACCTCGAGGCGCTGGCGGGTCGCGCCTACCTCGCCGTCTACGGCTCGCGGCGCTCGACGCGCGGCGCGCTGCGGCGGGCGCTCTTCGAAGAGTTCCCGCGCCGGGTCCGCGCGCTCGGCGGCGAGCTCGCGCTCTCGACGGGCCTGCTCACGCTGGGCGCCGTCGTCGCTTGGACGCTGATGAACCTCGAGCCCGGCTGGTACGACGCCTTCGTCAACCCCGCGCTCGCGGGCGGTCGCGACCCCTACGCCTCGACCGAGACGCTGCGCTCGGCGCTCTACGACGGCGCGGATCACGGCGAGGCGCTCGGCGTCTTCGCGAGCTTCCTCTTCGTGCACAACGCGCGCATCGGGCTGATGTGCTTCGCGCTCGGCTTCGCGGCCGGCATCCCCACGGCGATCCTGCTCTTCACGAACGGGCTGATGCTCGGCGCGTTCCTCCACCTCTACCACTCGCGGGGGCTGCTCTTCGAGCTCGTCGGCTGGCTCCTGCCCCACGGCGTGCCCGAGATCGGCGCGGTGATCCTCTGCGGCGCGGCGGGCCTGCACATCGGGCGCGCGATGCTCCTGCCCGGGCGGCGCAAGGTGCGCGACTCCCTCGCCCGCGCGGGCCGTCACAGCGCCATCGTGGTCGCGGGCGCCGTCGTCCTCTTCGCCATCGCCGGCCTCGTCGAGGGCATCTTCCGACAGGCGGTGACGGACGACACCGCGCGCTACGCGCTCGCGGGCTTCAACCTGCTCTGGTTCTTCGCGTGGCTCTTCGTCGCCGGCCGCGCGGGGGCGAGGCGCGGCGTGGAGGCGCGCGGCGTGGAGGCGCGCGGCGTGGAGCTCCGTGGCGCGGGGGTGCGCGATGCGTGACGAGGTCGAGCTCTCGATCGTCGGGCCCGAGGGGGTGCCGCTGCGCTTCCCGGCGGCGACGATCGGCGAGCGCGCGATGGCGCTCGGCCTCGACCTGCTGATCCTCTTCCTGGCCCTGCTCTCCGTCGGGATCGGCCTCGTCGCGATGGGCGCGTTCACCGGCCTCGTCTCGTTCCTCGGCCTCGCCCTCATCGCCGCGTTCTTGATCCAGCACGGCTACTTCATCTTCTTCGAGACCCACTGGCAGGGCGCGACACCGGGCAAGCGGCTCCTGAAGATCAAGGTGATCTCGCGCGACGGCGGGGGCCTGCGCACCGACGCGATCATCGCGCGGAACCTCATGCGCGACGTCGAGCTCTTCTTGCCGCTCGCGATCGTCGGCGCGCCCGAGCAGGTCTTCGGCGACGCGCCGTGGTGGATGCTCCTGCCGACGATCCTCTGGCTCCTGGCCATGATGCTGCTTCCTTTCTTCGCCAAGGAGCGCACGCGCGTCGGCGACCTCGTCGGCGGCACCCTCGTCGTGCGCATCCCCCACGCGGAGCTCGTGCGCGACGAGGCCGCGCGCACCTCGCTCGTCCCAGACGCCCCGGACACGCGCGACGCCCTCGCCTTCACGCTCGCGCAGCTCGAGCACTACGGCGAGCGCGAGCTCGAAGCGCTCGCGGACCTGATGCGCAAGCACGAGCAGGGCAAAGCGTCGGCAGAGGACCTCCGCGTCGTGGCGCGCACGATCGCGCAGAAGATCGGCTTTGGCGGCCCGCTGCCGACCAGCGAGCCCGCGCGCTTCTTGCGCACGTTCTACAAACAGCAACGCGCTCACCTCGAGCGCAAGCTCCTCTTCGGTCGACGCAAGAGCTCGAAGTTCGACGGCTGAACCATGCCGAAACCCTCGCTCGCCCTCCCTACGCTCGGAGGTGCCCAGCTCTGGGCCGACCGCCGCTGGCGCGACGGCTATCGGGTGCAGCAGCACGTGCTCACGAGGCACCATCGCCTCCTCGATCCCCACGACCGGCGCCTCCTCAGCGGCACCTTCGAGGCCTGCCTCGCGGCGCTGGCCGAGACGGACGCGAAGCCCTGCCCCGAGGACGTCGTCGTTCTCCTGCACGGCCTGGGGCGCAGCCGCCGCTCCCTCGCCGGGGTCGACCGCGCCTTCCGCGCGGCGGGGCTCTACCCCGTGCGCGTCGACTACCCCAGCACGCGCCGCCCCCTCGAGGCGCACGTCGCGCAGATCGTCGAGCTGCTCGCGCACCTCGAAGGCGCGCGGCGCGTCTCCTTCTTCACACACTCCCTCGGGGGAATCGTCGCGCGCGGCGTGCTCGCCGACGGCACCTGGCCTTCGCACCTCGCGCCGCATCGCGTCGTGATGAGCGCGCCTCCGAACGGCGGCGCGTCCTTCGCGCGCGTCCTCCGCGCGCACGCCGGCGCGCTGCTCGCGGCCGTGATGGGGCCGTCCGCGCTCCAGGTGGGCCCAGGCCCCGACTACCCTCCCCCACCGGTCCCCTTTCTCGTCATCGCCGGGCACGCGGGCCGCGACGAGCGAGGCCTCAACCCGCTGCTCGACGGCGACGACGACGGCATCGTCACGGTCGCCGAGACGGCCCTCGAGGGCATGGAGGGGCAGGTGATCGTCGAGTCCTTCCACACCTTCGTGATGGACCACCCCGACGCACGTGCGGCTGCGATCGCGTTCTTGAAGCGGTGAGTCACGAGTCCCCTCGACCGTCGACGATCTCGAAGCCGGGCACGCCACCGACCCCCCCGGGACTGGATCGTGCACGATCTCCCTGCCTAGCGCGCCCTCCACACGGGTCCGCCCCCCGTGAACGCCGTCGAGGTCGCAGGGGTCGCGCAGTTCGCAGAGTTCGCAGGCGCTCGTGCGGTTCTCGAGCGCCTCTCTCACCTTGATGGGCGCGGAAGACTCGTCGCGGGCCCAAGGACACAACGTTCGGGCCCCGCTCGGAGTCCCAGCAGCGCGCTGTACCACGAGCGGAATCAGCCGCCGAGAGCGGAAGGTCTCCGTGCGCGCGTGGCGACTGGCCTCATCCGGGGTCGCCTTCTAGAGTGCGCGCGTGCGACGCTTTGCTTCTCTCCTCGCCCTCGTGACCGCGCTCGGCGCGCCGACGGTCTCGGCGCAAGACTTCGACGCCGAGTTCGACGAGGCCCCTGCCCCCGCGCCCGCGCCTGCGAGGCCCGCGCCGAGCCGCTTCGACGCAGACTTCGACGACGAGCTGCCCGAGCAGACGCCGGACGTGGGAGAGGACCCCGACGCCGCCGTCGACGAGCCTGACGCACCCGAGGCGACGCGCGCGGCGCCGGCCCGCCGCGAGGGCCCGCACGACCCGTGGGATCGGGGCGAAGCGGACGCGCGGCGCTTTCGGATGTGGAACCAATGGTCGGGCTCCACGGGCGGCTTCCGCGTCGCGGACGGTCGCACGGGCCCCGCAGGCACCTTCCGCCTGCAGCTCGGCTTCGAGGCCTTCGCCAAGAACGGCTTCTTGCGAGAGGAAGACAGCCACTCCCGCATCGGCGGCGCGCTCTCGCTCACGTGGAGCCTCCACGACCTCGTCGAGGTCTACGGAGGGCTCGTCAGCTACGCCAACAGCAACGCCCGGACCTTCCCGAACCTGCTGCTCGTGCTGAGCGACATCAACGCCGGCGTGAAGGTCGGCGGGCACATCAACGACTGGCTCGCGATCGCGGGCGACGTCGGCTTGCTCCTGCCGACCGGCAGCGAGCTGGGCGTCGGCTTCGCGGGCATGGGCGTCTCGCTGAAGGTCGCGGCGACCGCCGACCTCCGCGGCCTGCCGAGCCCCGTCCCGTTCTTGGTGCGCGCCAACCTCGGCTACACCTTCGACCGCAGCGCGCGCCTCATCGAGGACGTCGAGGACTTCCGCTACGGACAGCTGCTCGACCCGCTCCCGCGGGAAGACGAGACGCGGCACTTCCTCTCGCGCGTCGAGCGCTACGGCCTGAACGTCCGGCGCACGGACATGCTCGAGATCGGCGTGGGCGTCGAGATCCCGCTCGAGATCTCGAAGGACGTCTACTTCAGCCCGATGGCGGAATGGACGATGGGCATCCCCGTCAACCGGCAGGGCTTCGACTGCCCCTTCGTCCCCGCGATGGCGGGCGGCGACGAGCCCGCGCCGAACGATGACGACTGCCTCGCGCGCCGCGGCGTCAGCGCCTTCCCCACCGACCTCACCCTCGGCGTGAGGGTCCTCCCGCCGGTGCGCGGGCTCGGCTTCTTCCTCGCGCTCGACATCGGCCTGACGGGGACCCAACGTTCCAACTCGGTCCGCGAGCTCCCGCTCAACGAGCCCTGGCGCATCATGTTCGGCCTCTCCTACGCCCACGACACCCGCGATCCCATCCCGCCGCCGGACGAGATCACCGAGCGCGAGGTCGTCGTCGAGGTGCCCTCCGACGCGCCGCCGCGCGGCCGCGTTCGTGGGCGGGTCGTCGGCCGCGAGGTGGGCGATGAGGGGGAGACCGCGCAGGAGTCGCCGCTCGGCGGCGCCATCGTCACCTTCCTCGACCGCGACGAGACCTCGCAGATCGCGGGCGACGACGGCACGTTCGTCACGTACGCCTTCGACCCGGGCCCCGTGACGATGGAGGTCCGCGCGAGCGGCTACCAGATGGCGCGCTGCGAGGCGCGCATCGACGACGAGGGCAGCGACGCGGAGGCGACGTGCGTGCTCGAGCGCGCGCTCGTCCAGGTCGAGGACCAGCAGGTCGTGATCCTCGAGCAGATCCAGTTCGCCTTCGACAGCGACGAGATCCTCTCGGAGAGCTTCCCGCTGATGCAGCAGATCACGAACGCCCTCGCGCAGAACCCTCAGATCGTCCGCGTCGAGATCCAGGGGCATACCGACGATCAGGGCGACTACGACTACAACGCGCGGCTCTCGCAGCGCCGCGCCGAGTCGGTGCAGCGCTGGCTCGTCGAGCACGGCATCGACGCCGAGCGCCTCCGCGCGCGCGGCTACGGCGAGTCGCGCCCGCTCGTGCGCGAGACGACCGACGAGGCGCGGGCGCGCAACCGCCGGGTAGAGTTCCGAATCCTGGAGCGGAGCGAATGAGCGTCGCAGGGACGGCAGGGACGAAGGTCTGGGTGGTCGGCGCGCTCGCGGTGGCCGCGATCGGCGGCGGCACCGTGGTGCTCACGCAGTGCACGCGCGGCGCTGGGGTGCGCGACGGCGGCGACGCGACGCTCGTCGCGGCCGCGCGCGACTACCGCACGTATTGCGGGCTCTGCCACGGCGACGAGGGCGAGGGCTACGCAGCGGACAACGCGAACGCGCTGCGGAACCAGCAGTTCCTCGCCAGCGTGAGCGACGAGTTCCTGCGGGTGAACATCGAGCGCGGGCACCCCGGCACCTCGATGGCCGCCTACGGCGAGCGCTACGGCGGGCCGCTCGACGATGGGCAGATCGAGGCGCTCGTCCGCTTCCTCCGCGCGTGGCAAACCGTGCCGCCCGCGGAGATGCCCGAGCCCGAGGGTGGCAACGCCTTGGCCGGCGCCGGCACCTACCGCACGCTCTGCGCGTCGTGCCACGGCGCGCGAGGCGAGGGGACGACCGCGCTGAGCCTGAACAACCCCATCTTCCTCGAGACCGCGAGCGACGCGCAGATCCGCTACGCCATCGCGAAGGGCCGCGAGGGCACGCCGATGCCGGGTTTCGAAGAGCGGCTCAGCCCCGCGCGCCTCGACGACCTCGTCGCGCTCATCCGGAGCTGGGGGCGCGAGGTCGACGACCCGGGCGCGGCCCACCCCGAGCTGGTCCGCCCCGAGCTGCCCGAGCAGATCGTGCTCAACCCCGACGGCGGCGCGCCGACCTTCTCGCCCCTGCGGGACGGTCGCTACGTCCCCTCGGCCGAGGTCGCGCGCGCGCTCGAGCGCGGCAGCCGCATCATCTTCCTCGACGCCCGCGCGCCCTCCGACTACGTGCGCTACCACCTGCCGGGCGCGGTCGTCGCGCCCTACTACGACGTCGAGCAGATCGTCGAGCGCCTCCCGCGCGACGGCACGTGGATCATCGCCTACTGCGGTTGCCCGCACGCGGCGTCGGGGCGCGTGATGGACGCGCTCCGCGATCGCGGCTTCGCCAACACCGCGGTGCTCGACGAGGGCGTGATCTACTGGAAGGACGAAGGCTACCCCGTCGTCACCGGGCCCCTGCCGGGGACGATGGCGGACGCGGAGTAGGTGCCCGGCGTCTGCTCCGTTTCCGAGACCGTTTCCGAGACCGTTTCCGTTTCCGGGACCGGTTGGGTTCCGGAAGGCCGGTTCCGGGTCCCAACCAGGGACCCGACCGGCTCCGGAGCTGAGCTCACGGTTCGCGCGCTGCGGTCACCAGTGGTACTCGCCGTGGCGGCGGCGGAGGTAGCGGACCGCGCGCCAGAACGCGAGGTGTTGGCTCGCCCGCGCGGCGGCCCCGGACACGACCGCGGCTTCGATCTGGCCGCCGGCCTCGGCGATCTTGCTCCGGATGGCGTCCTCGCCCGCGAACTCGCCCGTTTCGCGGAACGACCGCTCGGCGAGCTGCGAGAGCGCCACGCGCGAGGCCCGCACGAAGGCGTCCCACTCGCCGTCGTCGAAGAAGAGGCCGCCGCAGCAATCGTCGGCGCGCTCGATCTCGAAGAGCCCGCCGATCCACTTCACGTGGACCCGCGTCATGGGGGCGTCGTGGACGGGACATCGGAGGGTCGACGGCCCCTGGACGCTCGCCGCTTCCGGTCCGTCGCCGAAGATCCCGCGCAGGTCGACGCCGCGCGCGTCCGCTTCGCCTCCGTCGAGGAAGAGCGAGCCGCAGCCCGGGCAGACGTCGATCTCGACGTCGTCGGCGCGCGATTGGTCGTACGTCGTGTGGCAGCGCGGGCAATGACGCGCCGAGCGCGTGACCTCGGGCGCGTCCGTGAGGCGCACCTGCGCCGCGCCCGCGAGGCCGCGGACGAGGCCCGGGAAGACCTGCGAGACGCGCGGCGCCACGGAGGGCCGCAGGTCGGGCGGTGGTTGGAACCCGCGCGAGACGAGCTCGTCGTAAGTGGGCCCCTGGTCGGCCCCGATCGCCTTGACGGCCTGGGCGAGCGCGGTCTCTTCGCCGACGTCCAAGAACACCGCCCCGCAGCAAGGCGCGCGCTCGATGTCGACCGCGCCCTCGGGCGTCGCGATCTGCACGCGGCGCATCGGCACCCCGTGCCGGGCGCAGGGGCGCAGCGAGGGGCCGTGGTCGTGCACGGCGTGGCTCGCGACGGCGAAGACCCGCTCGAGCGGGATGCCGCGCGCGTCGGACTCCCCCGGATCGAGGAAGATCCCGCCGCAGCGCGAGCAGAGATCGATCTCGACGTCGCTCGAGTCGTGGGGGGCCATCGGGGTTCGGCACGAAGGGCAAGCGGGCATGGTCGCGGAGTATGCCACGCATGCTCCGCGTTGAGTGACGTTCACCGCGGGCGCATCCGTGGCCAGGGGGAGGCATCGGCGGGGGCACGCAGGGGCAAGGGCAAGGGCACGGGCACGGGCGCGGGACTGCGATCACGCTGGGGCGGCGAGCGCCATCATGACCTCGGGCCGCATCAACGCCTCCATGATCATCGGTTTGGCGACGACGATGCCGTTGACCGTCGGGTCGAGCGCCGCGCAGACGCCCGCGAGGAGCGAGAAGGCGCGGCCGTAGAGCACGAGATCCTGCGGGATGTGCACGCCCTCGATCTTCGCGAGGATGTCCTCGATCTTCTCGCGGAGCGCCTCGACGTCGAGCTCCTTGAGGTCCTGTGGGCTCATCTCGAACATGTCCTCGAAGAACTCGCGCAGGATCGGCTTGGCGTGCTCGATGTCCTTCTCGCTGAGCACGCCAAGCCCCGCGACGGCCTTCGCGAAGTTGTCGACGTCGCGCCCCATGAACGCGACCGACGCCATGATGAGCTTCTGCTGGAAGCCGCGCGGGAGGATCTTCACCTGGCCGAAGTCGAGGATGCAGATCTCCGCCGTCCCGTCCTCGCCGCGCCGGACGAGCAGGTTGCCGGGGTGGGGGTCGCTCTGGAAGACACCATCGACGAAGAACATGTTCGCGTACGCGCGGATCATCTTCTGCATCACGTCGAGGACCGGGAAGCCTTCCGCCGCGAGCCGCTCTTTGTCCGTGATCTTCCAGCCGTCGAAGTACGTGGTGCAGATCACGTGCTCGGTCGTGTACCCCTCGACCACCGCGGGCACCGTGACGTGCGGCACGTTCTTCATGTTCTCGCCGATGATGCGCGTGTGCTCGGCCTCCTTGCGGTAGTCGAGCTCGGTCTCGAGCGCCTTGCGCACCTCGTCGTAGATGTTCCTCAGCGGGACCTTCGGCACGAAGATGTTGAAGAGCGGCACCGCGCAGCGCAGCACGAAGAGGTCGCAGCCGAGCTTCATCTTCACGTCGGCGTACTGGATCTTCAGCGCGACCTCGCGCCCGTCCTTGGTCTTCGCGCGGTGGACCTGGCCGAAGCTCGCCGCGGCGACGGCCTGGGTCTCGATCTCGGCGAAGACCTCCTCGGGCGGCGCGCCGAGCTCCCGGGTCAGGCGCTTGCGGATCTTCGACCACGGGCTCGGATCGACCCGGTCTTGCAGCCCCGCGAGCTCCTCGGCCCACTCCTTGGGCACGATGTCCACGCGGGTGCTGATGATCTGGCCGACCTTGATCAGCCCGCCGCGCATCCGCACCGCGAGGCGATAGAACTTCCTCGCGCTCTTGCGGTGCGCGCTCCGCCACGCCGCACCGGGCGCCGGCTTGCCGAACCAGCGCCCGCGCCCCCAGAGCCAGAGATACCGAAAATACATCGGCGTCACCGTCCCCATGATGAGGAGGAAGCGCCACGGGGTGTGCCAGAGTTTGCGCATGCGCGAGGCGAGGGTTTAGGCCCATAACGTGTTCCACACAAGCCACGGGGGCGGCGCGAGGAGCCGTTCGGGCGTGACGCGCCCCGAGGCTAACGCTTCGGACGTCGGGCCGTAGAGGGTACGCATGCGGGTCGTCATCATCGGCAACGGAGTCGCAGGCATCGAGGCCGCGCTCGCCCTTCGCGCGCGCGAGCCCGCGTGGTCGATCACGATCGTGAGCGAGGAGTCCGACCACTTCTTCTCGCGCACCGCGCTGATGTGGGTCCTCAGCGGACAGCTCAGCCATCGCTGCATCGAGCCCCACGAGCGAGACCTCTACGCGCGGATGCGCTTCGAGCGCGTCCGCGCGCGCGCGCTCGGCGTGGACGCCGCGCTCCGCCAAATCCGGCTCGCGGGGCGCCCTCCCCTCGACTTCGACCAGCTTCTGATCGCGTGCGGCTCGCGGCCGCGGCCGGGCCCTTGGCCGGGCGCCGAGCTCGACGGCGTGGGCGCGTTCGTCTCGTTGCAGGATCTCGAGTGGCTGGAGGCGGAGCTGCACGGTGGGCCCTCGCGCGGCGGCCGCCCGCCGAACCCGGACGCACACGTCGCGCTCGCGCCCGCGGACTCCCCCTATCGACCGCGCACGAGCCTGCGCGCACGGCGCGGCGGCCCGCCGCGACATCCCGTCGTGATCGGGGGCGGGCTCATCGGCATCGAGGCCGTCGAGGTGATGCTCGCGGCGGGCCTCCGCCCGCGCTTCTACGTGCGCGAGGACTCCTTCTGGCCCGTCGCCCTCGACGCACGAGAGGCCGCCGTCGTCACCGAGGCCCTGCGCGCGCACGGCGCCGACGTGCGCCTCGGCGAGCACGTGGAGGCGCTGGTCGACGACGGCCAGGGCGCGGTCGGCGCGGTGCGCAGCGACGCGGGCGAGGAGCCCTGCGATCTCTGCGTCGTCGCCATCGGCGTCGAGCCCAACACGGGCTGGCTCGTGGGCAGCGGCGTCTCGCTCGACGCGCGCGGCGGCGTCGTGACGAGCGAGCGCCTCGAGACGAGCGTGGAGGGCATCTACGCCGCGGGGGACTGCGCGGCGGTGCGCTGGTTCGACGGCACCACGCGCCCAGAGCCGCTCTGGTACACGGCGCGCGCCCAAGGTCGCGTGGCTGCGCGCGCGATGCTCGGCGATTCCGTCCGCTACGACCGAGGCCCTTGGTTCAACTCGGCGAAGCTGATGGACCTCGAGTACACGACGGCCGGTCTCGTGAACCAACACATGGAGGGCGAGCACAACTGGTTCTTCGAGGAGCGCCGAGAGGCCGGCGGCGCGCTCCGCAGCACCTTGCGTGTCGTGCTCGCGGGCGAGCGCGTCGTCGGCTTCAACGCGCTCGGCCGACGGTGGAACCACGCGGTGTGGGTACGGTGGATCGAGGAACGACGCCCCCTCGGCTGGGTGCTCGACCACCTCGCGGAGGCCGCATTCGACACGGAGCTCGTGCCCCCACTCGTCATCCCGCGCGAGGCCAGGGAGCGCGCCCCCGAGCGCCCGGCGACGCGCTCGAACGAGGCCCCCGTGGCCGCCCCGCGTTACTGAAGGACGAACCCGAACGCGCAGCACCGTGCACGTTGCAGACACGGACGCGGACACGGACGCGGACACGGACTTGGACTCGGACACGGACACGGACACGGACACGGACACGGACACGGACACGGACACGGACACGGACACGGACACGGACACGGGCTCGAACTCGGACGCGGACGCGGACACGGACCCGGACACGGACAGAGGCGCAGAAGAACCGCCCAAGGGACGACACGATGGAGCTCCAAGGACAGAACGGCTTGCTCGCCACCTTCCGCGAGCCCTGGCGGACGCGCGGGGGGGTCGCGTACGCCGTCGCCGGCGCGCTCATCGGCTTCTACACGCTCCTCTACTTCCGGGACCACCTCGGCGTCGCGGGCGGGGCGCTCGATCCCGAGGCGTGGGCCGCCGCCCTCGGCCTGCGGAGCCGGTGGCTCCTCTACGGCGCGCTCTACTCGCTCGCGATGATCGGGGGCGCCGCCTACTACCTGCGGCGCCACGGGAACGCGCGCTACAACCGGTGGCGCATCGGCGTGAACGTCGGCGTGCAGGTCGTGCTCGCCTTCACGCTGCCCCTCGTGATGCCCTACTTCTTCACGGGCGACCCAGGCCAGTTCTGGAAGTACGAGTACTACTTCTCTTACTTCTGGCCGCTCGATTGGTACAAGCTCCACCCCGGCAGCCTCCAGAACGTGCCCGTCGTCTTCGCGATCTACTCGATCGTCGGCGCGCTCGTGGCGGCCCCCCTCTTGGCCTACTTCTACGGCAAGCGCTGGTACTGCTCGTGGGTCTGCGGCTGCGGGGGCCTGGCGAACACCTTCGGCGACCCGTGGCGGCACCTCACCTCGACCTCGACGCGCTCGTGGCGCTTCGAGAAGCGCGCGGTGCACACGATCATGTTCCTCGCGATCGCCTCGACGCTCCTGCTCTTCCTCGACCACCTCGTCGGCGATCGCAACGCGACCTTCCACCGACTGATCGACGGGGGCCAGTGGTGGTCGATGAAGTCCCTCTACGGCTACGTCGTGGGCGCGATCCTCGCGGGCGTCATTGGCACGGGCCTCTACCCGCTCCTCGGCCCACGCGTCTGGTGCCGCAACTTCTGCCCGATGGCGGCCTTGCTCGGGCTCTTCCAGAAGCTCGGCCGCTTCCGCATCACCGTGAAGCCCGACATGTGCATCTCGTGCGGCAACTGCACGACCTACTGCGAGATGGGCATCGACGTGCGCTCCTACGCGCAGAGCAACGAGAGCTTCACGCGCGCCGCCTGCGTCGGCTGCGGCATGTGCGCGCACGTCTGCCCGCGCGGCGTGCTGAAGCTCGAGAACGCCCCGAAGCTGCAGGCCGACAAGAAGCGCACCGGCCTCCCCGTCGTGAACCTCTGATCACACGGGCCCAGACCCGGACTCGGACTCGACCACGAACCCGCGGGCCGTTCAGCGCAGCCCGACGTCCTCCTCGCAGAGCACCCGCCCAGCGCCCGCGGCGTCCACCACCCGTAACGCATCCTCGCGCAGCCGCGCGCCCTCGTCTCCGCCGAGGCGCAGCCCGCGCTGGTAGCGCGCGATGCTCGCGTCGACGTCCTGCCCGAAAGCGCTCGCGGCGCGCTCGGCCCGCTCCAGCCACTCCAGCGCGCGCTCGGGAGGAGCCCTCCGCGCGTCGCACGCGTAGGCCATGGCCCGCAGCGCGCCCGCGTGACCGAGCGGCGGCGCGTGCTCGGCGATCTTCGCGTAGCGTCGGATCCGTCGCATCGACGCGCGGGGATCGCCCGAGCGCATCGCGTTCGCCTCGCAGAGCCCCGCGATGGCGGCGAAGCTCCCCGCGTACATCGAGGCCCAAGGCCGGAAGCGCCGATGCTCGGCGTCGGCGCGCAGGATCCGGCCGAGCGCCTCGCGGCCGTCGGTCTCGTAGATGTCGGGGAGCGCGGTGTCGACCGCCGTGACGAAGCGCTGGAAGGTCGGCTCGTCGCCCCACTGCGCGCGCACCTCGGCCCCCCGCGCGCGCGCCGCGTCGAGCGCCCCCCGGAGCGTGTCGATCTGAATGCGGACGAAGTCGACGTGGCAGCGCATCGCCGAGTCGTCGCACGCGCGCGCTCCCTCCACGAAGCGTCGATGCCAGCCCTCGGCCTCGTCGAGCCGCTGCGCGAAATACGGCACCTGCACGCGGTGAACCATGCAGAGCATGTGCGCGAAGGTCCCTTGGAGCCCCCCTCGCTCGAGCGCCTCGACCACCTCGTCGAACGCTTCTTCGGCGTCTCCCCAGCGGCCGTCACGCTGCGCCGCGATCCCGTCCAAGAAGCGGGGCAAGAGCTGCACGTCCAGCGTCCGCGCGACGCCCCGATGACGGACGCGCGCCGCCTCGATGTAACGCGACGCGAGGCGCACCGGCCCCCGTCGAGCCGCACCGAAATACGCGAAGTAGCCGAAGAGCAGATCGACCCACGCCGCCCGCTCGGCATCCCCACGCCGCAAGAAGGAGCGCTGGGCGCGACCGAGGAAGCGGATGCCCGCGAGCGGATCGAAATAGCCGACGATGACGCCGACCCGTACGTCGAGCTCGCCCTTCTCGAGCTCGACGCGAATCGCGCGAGGCCCATCCTCGCGTGGGGGAGGGAGCGCGGGCATCGGCCGCACCGCGCGCGGCCCGAGCAAGAAGCGGATGCCCGCGAGCAGCGCCCCGAAGCTCGGCCGCACGCCCGGATCGCCGCTCGCCCTGAGCACGGCGTCGAGGCGCTCGCGCCCCTCGGTGACGGCGTTGGCGGACAGCAACGAGTGCGCCTCGGCGAGCGCGAAGGTGCGCCGCGTGTCGTCGTCGCTGGCGCGCTCACCGAGGGTCCGCCACTCGAGGGCCGCGGCCGCGTATTGCGCCGCGTGGTCGAGCATCCGCGCCCTCGCGGCGCGCAGCGCGTCCTCGTCCCCGCGCGGGCGGCGTAGCGCGACCGCGTAGAGCTCGGCCGCCAGGCCGAACGCGCCCACCGCCGCCGCGTCCTCCGCCGCCCGTGGGGCGCGCGCCGCGGCCTCGTCCACGCGGTCCGCGCGGACGAGGTGTCGCACGATGCGATCCTCGGCGCCCTCGCCCTCGATCCACAGATCGGCGAGCTCTCCATGCGCCCGACGTAGCTCGTCTGGCCGCAGCACGCGCTCGGCGGCGACCCGCACCGTGTCGTGATAGAGCGTGACCTCCCCGTCGGGGCCGACGAGCCCCGCGCGCCGCACGAGCCCGGCGTCGACGAGCGCGCGCAGCGCGTCCTCGCAGGCGCCGGGGCTCGTGGCGAGGGTCCGCGCCAGCAGGCCGACGCGGACCCACTCACCGGCCGCCACGAGCGTGACGAGGGCCGCGCGGCCGGTCTGGTCGGCCGCCTCGATCGCGTGCGCGAGCAACGCAGCGGGGTCGGCGACCGACGCGCCGACCGCGAGCGCGCGCCCGACCCACTCCGCCAGGAGGGGCCGCCCGGCGCAGACCTCGGCCGCCGCGCGCACCGTCGCCGCGTCGAGCCCCTCGAGCGGCGCCTCGTCGTCGTCATCCCGGCCGGCGTCGTCGCGCCTCGAGTGCGCGCGGTGCTCGCGCGCGACGTCTCGCACGATCGCCGCGACCGCGTCCGTCGAGAGCGGCGAGAGCGTGAGCCGCTCGACGCGCACCTCGCGCCGCGCCGGCCGCCCAGCGACCCGCTCGAGCCAGCGATGCGCCGGGGTCTCGTCGACGTCGTCGCGGACGGTCGCGAGCACCAGCACGCGCCGAGGCGCGAGATCGACGAGCTGCCCGAGCACGG
Organism: Myxococcales bacterium; assembly: GCA_019637115.1. Taxonomy (GTDB): domain Bacteria; phylum Myxococcota_A; class Polyangia; order Polyangiales; family Houyiibacteriaceae; genus JACKEH01. The sequence goes on from JAHBWH010000154.1 coordinate 20,435, forward strand.
CGAGCGCGTCCTCGTCCGCCCACTGCAGGTCGTCGGCGATCCAGACCAGCGCCTCCGCGCGCTCGGCCGCGCGCTCGACGAGGCGCGAGAGCGCGCCGATGGCCGTCGCGCGCTCGACCAACGTAGGCGCGTCGAGGAACACCTCCCCGCTCCCAACCGGCTCCCCCGCGCCGAGGACGGGGAAGAGCCGCGCCGCGAGCGCGCGATCGCCGGCGTTGGGATCGGGCGTCGCGGCGTCG
>JAHBWH010000155.1 GCA_019637115.1 Myxococcales bacterium
CGGGACGATCAGCAAGCTCGAGCAGGAAGCAAGCGACGCGCTCGCGCCCGTCTACACCGAGGCGCTCGACGCCGCTCGGGCCAGCGAGGCGGCGTTCGTCGACGAGACGAGCTGGACGGCGCCGGATGGTCACGAGGTTCCTGGGGGAGAACGCGTACCGAACGCAGGTCGATGCAGAGATGAGCGTCGTTCTGCTCGTGGCGGATTGATGAAGTTGGCGGGCCGATGAATATGCTCAATACCATCAATTCATTTGACCTTTGACGAGCGCGCATTCAACATCGAACGATGTTCCGCCCCCCCCCCTGATTGTGTTGCTCGCAGCGCTCTCGATGGCCGCTGAGTGTAGCCCTTCGGCGCCGCCCTGCGATGACGCCTACGGCGGAAAATGCCCAGAGGGGGAGCACCGCCACTGCCTTCAATATTGTATCGAGCTCGGTGGGCTCGGCGACGAATGCAACGCCGATCCTTGCGCGCTCGAGCCGGGTCAAACGGTCTGCCGCACGGGCTTCGTGTGCGTGGGCGGCAAATGCGAGGCCTCCAACGCCCCGCCCCTGATGGCCTGCAAGCCGGCGGCTGGGCTCGGCAACGAAGACTCGTGCTCGAGCGGCACGTATTGTCGACCCATAGGGGACTTCGCGGCGAGCCTCAATTGCCCCGGCTGGTACGACCCGCGCAGGCCGCGATGGCTCGCAGGGACCCAGCCGAACGCGGACGGTTTCTGCGCGCCTCCTGCGCGGGATGGCGAACGTTGCGACGGAGATTGGGGCGAGCAGGCGGGGGGCGGGCTGAACCCTGATGACCCGCAGTACCGATTCCCGTGTCGCGTCTGCGAGCCCGGCCTCGCGTGCGAGAAAGCGCCATGGGATGCGACCGGTGGGCTCAACGTCTGTCGCCGTCCCTGCCAGAACGACGCCGAGTGCCCATGCGGCGCGAACGTCTCGGCGGGCTACAAGGGCTGCCTCGAAGACGAGTTCTGCGACGTCTGCTTCGCGACGGGGCAGGAGTGCGACCCGAGCGGACCCTCGTGCTGCGAGGCCGGAACGACGTGTGAGCCGAAGGTGGTGCTCCAGGAGTCAATCGATGGTGAGTACGAGGAGGTGAGCCTCGGGCCGATGTGTTGTCGCGCGGAGACGTCGTCGTGCTCCCACGACGGGCAGTGCTGCTCGGGGACACGTTGCTCGCTTGGGAAGTGTTTCCGTTGCGCGACGACGCCGGGGGCGAGACCCGACTCGGCAGGGTGCTGCCCGCCGCTCGTCGTCCGGACCGATCTCGGAGGTAACACCGTGTGTGGCCTCCCTTGCCCGCTGGCCGACGCGGGGGTCACCGCGACCGTTTTGGGCCCATGCGGCGCCGAGTCGCACCCGTTCGTCTGCCACCCCCTTTACGGGGACATGCCGCCGACGCCGGGTTTCGTCTCGATCGGCGAATCGTGTCCGATGGCGACGTACGCGAGCGCATATTGCGGGGCGATCATCGCTGGGCGGTGGAAATGCAGCGACGGCGCCGCAGTCTGCGCGGCAGAGCCGCTGGGAATCGACTACTGCAGCACGTTCGACACGGTGCTCGGTGGACCATGCGGTCTCGGAGACCAGACCCCGACGACGAACCAGAAACGGTGCGTCGAGAATCATAGCTGTGGGCCGGGGCAGTTTTGCGCGGAGTACGATTTCGACGAGGACGGCGAGCCTACATCGACCGCGTGTCAACCGTGTCCTGGTCAGTTGCCTCGCCAATGTTGGGCTGTCGGCGAGCGGTCCGAAGGATGCTGACCCGGACGGGCCCGGCTGGGTTTGCGATCTTGGGTGCGCTGGCGGGGTGCTACCTCTCCCATGAGCTGCCAGTCGATGCGAGCCTTCCAGCTGATGCCCCCGTCGATGTCGCCGTCGAGGATGCGCCGCCCGACGCGCGCGACGGAGGTCGCCGTTGCGAGCCCGACGACATCATCGTCGAGTCTCGCCCGATTTACGCGTGGGGCGACAGTCCGACCTTCGGAGGGTTCGCGACCTCGATCGTCAGCCGGGGAGGCGACGGCTTCGAGTCTCGCGTCAGCTGGACGCGCGAGGGGTCGCCCGTCTTCCTCGAGGATTGCCTCCCGCGCTCGTTCGCACCCTACCTCGTTGCGTTCAGCGCGACTCGGCAACACGGCGGCGGCTGGACGATCCTCGGGGTGACGGACCGCTTCGCCGCCACGCCAATCTTCCCGATCGATTCGGGGATCCCTCGTACGAGCAGCCCCATCCGGACGTTCGAGCTGCGCCCGCAGGCGCCCGACAGCACGTTCTGGGTGCAGCCGGGTATCTACGATCCCTTCCCCGTCACGCGCTCGTACCGGGGCTATTGCGAACGGCGCAGCGGGGCCTGCCCCTTCCGCTTCGTCGAGGTCTCGAGTGACGGCCGGCTCCTCGGCGGAGGGACGCTCCGGACCCGCGAAAACGAGCTCACGGCGAGCGAGCGCGAGGTGCGGGTGGTCTCGTTCGAGGTGCGCTTCGAGCCAGGCGGCGCGGCGCCCGCGTTCGAGACGGTGACCGTCGAGGCGCTCGACTGCCGTGGGGTCCCGAACGTCGTCGTGCCGGGCGACGTCGATCGCTGGCGCTGCGGGCTCGCGTCGGCGCCGCGCGAAGTCGCGCTGACGTGGAGCCACGCGGGGGGCGCGGCGGCGGGCGAGCTCGAGGTGCTCGCGGGCGAGACGCTTCACGCGGACACCTTGGTCGCGCGCGCGCACGAAGGTGAGTGGGTCGCGCTCGCGCTCGCGCCGCTCGAGGAGGAGGTGACCCGGCTCGAATTGCCCCCCGTCGAGGCCATCGAAGGCGGCGGGGCGATCCGGGAGGCGGTCTTCGGGCGCACCGTCGCGCCTGCGTTCGACCACGGCTTCCTGACGGGGTCGAGCGCGCGCGTCGGTCAGGTGCCGCTCTTATTCGCGCGGAACTACGCGTGGCAACGGGGCGCGCCCTTCGAGCTCGTCCCCTTCACCGACCGCGGGGAGGGGGGCTCCGAGAATGCCGGGCTGCCGACGCTCGAGCTCTCGGTCGGTGTCGTCTCCACGCGCGACGGCGCCCCGTGGGAGCCTCATCTCCCGCGCGCCGCCGTCCGGCGCGACATCTTCCGCGACCCGCGCGGGCTCCCCTCTCCACGGGTCGAGGACCTCGAGCCTTGAGGTGGCTGGGCGCAGCGCCTTCGTGGTCTTCTCTCCCCTCGTCGCCGCCGTGGACGCGCGCCCGCGGACGTTCCGCGCCTTCGCTGCTTCTTTACGACTACTGAGGGTCGCGCACCACGCGGCTTCGGGTCCGGGCTGCCTTCGGCCTCGCACCCGAAGGCGTGGGAGGGGTGGCCGCACGCCGCGAAACGGAGAGCAGAAGATCCTCTCTCACCTCGAGGTCGGCCGCGCTTGCCGCGGTCGGCCTCGAGGTGACCGCTTCGCTCCACCGCGTGCTGCGCGCCGGATCTTGACCGCGTTTCAACCCCTGCAACTGGGTGAACGCGTACCGGCGATTTCGTGGTAGAACCGCCCACATGAGCGTGGCCGCGGTCGGCGACGACGAGCACTCCGAGGATCCCGAGGGGCAAGACGCGGCGGATGGCGGCAGCGTCCCGCCCGCGAGCGCGTCCGTGCCACCCCCCGCCGAGGCCGGACAGAGCGTACCGCCGCCGCGCGGGACCCGCACGACCCCGGAGGAGCGCGAGCGCGACCGCGAGCTCGTCCGGCGGGTGCAGCGGGGGGACGAGGGCGCCTTCCGCGAGCTCTTCGACCGCTACCACCGGCGCGCGTTCTCGGTCGCCTTCGGGGTGGTCCGCAACCAACAGGACGCGCTCGACATCCTCCAGGACGCCTTCGTCAAGGTGCACAAGCACATCGACAACTTCCAGGGGACGAGCAGCTTCTACACCTGGCTCTACCGCATCGTCATGAACCTCTCGATCGACCACGTGCGCCGCCAGAAGAAGGGGCGCGACGTGGACTACGACGACCAGGTCCGGCGCTCGGACGAGGAGATCGGCGACGGGAGCATCTTGCCGAGCCTGCTCGGCCAGAACCCCCGCCGCTCCATCCTCCGGCGCGAGCTCGCGGAGGCCATCGACCGCGCCCTCGAGGAGCTGCCCGATTACCACCGCGCCGTGCTCCTCTTGCGGGAGGTGGACGGGCTCTCCTATGAGGAGATGGCCAAGATCCTCGAGGTCCCCAAGGGGACCATCATGAGTCGCCTCTTCCACGCGCGGCGCAAGATGCAGGAAGCCCTCGCCCCCTATGTCCAAGGGGAGCTCGACATCCTCGAATGATGCGAATGCGGAGGCCCCCTCCGCCGTCTCACCTCCCGACGAGTCCCTGACCGCCCCCTCTACCCCACCCGAGCACGACGATGAGCCTCCCGGACGACACGCTGCAGCGCTACTTCGACCACGACCTCCCCGAGGACGAGGCGGAGCAGGTCGCCGCCGCGCTCGCGGGCTCCGCGGACGACCAGGCCCGCCTCGCCGCCCTCGGCCGCATCGGCGACCTCGTGCGCCTCGGCGCCGAAGAGGCGACGCCCGCGCTCGACGCGAACGCGCTCTTCGCGCGCATCGAGGCCGGTCGCGCCGCCCAGCCGCACCCGCGCCTCCGGGTCATCGAGGGGCAGCGCAAGCGCCGCACCGCGGTCGGGGTGGGCGTCGCGCTCGCCCTCGCCGCCGCTGTCACGCTGGTCTTCCTCCTGCAGCCGCCGGTCGACGACCCCTCGATCGCCCGCCACCCCTTCGACACGCACCGAGAGGTGCTCGTCGAGAACGTCCAGGTCCACCCGCCGGGGGGCAGCGAGGTCGAGAGCGTCGACTTCGGCTCGAACACGGGCACGGTCTTCCACGTCGCCGGCAGCGAGGGGCAGCCGCTCGCGGTCGTCTGGATCGACGAAGGGAGCCAGCCATGACCCGCCTCCTCCAGCGAGCTCTCTTCGCCGCGACCTTTGCGGCGACCCTGGTGGCGACGCTCGGTCACGCTACGGCCGAGGCGCAGGAGCCGACGCGCGGCGAGATCCTCGTCGTCCTGGCCAAGGAGACGCCCGGCCAGATCGCGCCCGAGCTCGCCTCGCACGCGGCGCTGCAGCGGCCCCCCTTCAACGCCTTCCGCTCGATGGATCTGCTCGAGCGCCGCGCGTTCACCTTGCGCCCTGGCCAGACCGAGGAGGCGACCCTCCCGAACGGGCGCAAGCTGCGCATCGAGCTGCAGCGCGTGATGCCCGACGGCCGCTTCCGCGTGAAGGTGTCGATCCAGCGCGAGGGCGAGTCGGACTACCTGCCGCTGCTTCAGGTGGTCGCGAGCCCTGGCGACCCCTTCTTCGTGGCGGGCCAGTCTCACCTCGGCGGTACGCTGGTGATCGGGATCCAGCTCGGCGCCGCGCCGCGCTGAGACGCCGCCGACGCGCGCGTGAACCTTCGACACGAGCGTGAACCATCGCCGCCGTCGGACTCACCAGGGACGCAATTGTCGACGATCATTGAGGTCTCGTTCCCCTCTACGCCGCGCGCTTGTCGTCGGGAGGTGCGGGCAGTACCTTCTCCTCTCGTCGGCGTCTCCCGTTTGCTGGTACGCGGTGAGCGCGCGGGGCCGACGGGCCTCGTTCGATGAGCACCGTCCCATGAGCACCGTCCCATGAGCCAGGAGCGCTTCGTTCGTTGTCCACACTGCAACCTGCCCCACGAGGCGGGTACGCAGACGTGTCCGGTGACGGGCGAGAAGATCGAGCTCAAGCCGCGGCGAGGCTCCATCCCGCCGCCGCAGCTGGAGCCGACGTGGCGCACGCCGATCCCGGACGTCCCGGACGTCGAGGTCGACGACTCACCGAGCGTCACCCGGCTCTTCGGGATGGTGCTCGACTCGAAGTACCGCATCGACAAGCTGATCGGGCGCGGCGGGATGGGCATCGTCTATCAGGCCGAGCACACGGGCCTTCGCAAGAAGGTCGCGGTCAAGGTGCTCCTCCGTGGGCATGGGGCCGGCAGCGAGGCCAAGCGCCGCTTCGAGCGCGAGGCGCGGATGGCGGGGAGCCTCGGGCACCCCAACATCGTGCAGATCTTCGACCTCGGGAGCCTCCCCGACGGCAGCCCGTACCTGGTGATGGAGCTGCTGCAGGGAGAGTCGCTCGCCGACCGCCTCAAGATCGAGGGCGCGCTGCCCGTCGGCGAGGCGTGCGACATCGTCGCGCAGGTCCTCTCGGCGCTCGAGGCGGCGCACGATCGAGGCATCGTCCACCGCGACCTCAAGCCCGACAACGTCTTCCTCTCGCGCGATGGCGTGAAGCTCCTCGACTTCGGGATCTCGAAGAACATCATCGACGACAACACCCTCTCGCTCACGCGCACGGGCATCGTCGTCGGCACGCCCTACTACCTCGCGCCCGAGCAGGCGCGCGGCGAGCGCAACATCGACCAGCGCGTCGATCTCTGGGCCGCGGGCGTGCTGCTCTACGAGTCGCTGACGGGGATGCTCCCCTTCACCGCCGACAACTACAACGCGCTCATCGCGAAGATCCTCACCAAGCGCCCCGAGTCACCTGCGGCGGCCCGCCCGAGTATCTCGCCGATGCTCGAGTCGGTCATCATGAAGGCCCTCGCGTACGACCCGAAGGAGCGCTTCCGCGACGCGGCCGACATGCGCTTCGCCCTGCTCTCGGCCAAAGAGGTCCCAAGCCGCGAGGTCAAGCTGCCCGTCTTCGACGAGGTCGTCGACCGCGTCCGCTCCGAGGTCGCCGAGCTCGGCATGACGGACGAGCGCACGATGGTGATGGGAGGCGTCCGCTTCGACGGCGGCGAGGAGACCGAGATCAGCGACGGCTTCTCGCTCAGCGATCTCGACATCGACGTCGACGACGGCAAGCGCTGAGGGTCAGTCACCCGCTCCGGTTCGGACGGCACATCACGAGGCGAGGCGCACGGTCACCGAAGTAGTCGGCTTCTTCGCGTGCCGCCACGAACCCGTAGCGCTCGTAGAGTCGTACGGCCGCCGAGTCGGGCTCGACCGTCAGCCGGACGTCCTGGCACCCGACCTCGGAGAGCGCCGCGAGGGCGCGGGCGAGCAGGCGCGCGCCGAGCCCGCGACCGCGCACCTCGGGGTCTACGCCGAGCGAGAGGATCCAACCCGTGGTGGCGGGCTCGCCCCGCCCGCTGAGCACGTAGCCGACCACGCTTCCTTCGTGTGTGGCGACGAGCTGCCCCGCCGGGAAGAGGTCGAGGAGCTGCCGGAAGTAGAAGCCGGACATCGCGCTCGAGCCGAAGACGGCCCGATCGAGCGCGACGAGCTCGGCGACGTCGAAGGGCGTCATGGGTCGGATCGGTTCCACGCTCGCTCCACGAAAAAGCCCGCCACTCGGGCGGGCTCCTTCGACGTCTCGCTCGCATCGAGCGAGCGAGGAGGTCACTCCTCTTCGGCGCGCTCGGCGGGCTCGCGGCGGCCCACGCCCTCGCTGCCGACGAGCTCGATCACCGAGATCGGCGCGCCGTCGCCCTTGCGGCGCTGGATCTTGACGATCCGGGTGTAGCCGCCGCCCTTGCCCTCGAGCGCGCGGCCGACGTAGCGGGGCGCGATCTCGTGGAAGAGCTTGTGGACGAGGTCGACCTCTTCGGCCGTGCTCTCGTCGAGCGTCTTCGCCATCCGGCGCGGGAGGAAGCGGGCGACCTCGCGCTGCGCGTGGATGCGCGCCGCCATGACGCGCTGACGCTCGCCGTCGTCGGTGATCTTGCCGATGTCCGCCGTCAGGTCTTCGCCGAGCCGCACCGCGCGCGAGATCATGCGCTCGATGATGCGACGGAGCTCCTTGGCCTTCGCGTCCGTCGTGCGGATGCGCTCGTGGAGCACGAGGTTACCCGCGAGGTTGCGGAACATCGCGCGGCGGTGGGAGGTGTTGCGGCCGAACTTCCGGCCTGCCTTCAAGTGTCGCATCGTCGTACCGTCGGGGGGTCGGGCGTTCCGACCGTTTCAGGGCCCGCACGCGCGGACCGGATTCTCAGGACTGGGGAAAGAGAGAGGACGCGGAGGGGACGCTCAGGGCGTCGCCTGCTGCTGCTTCCAGCGCTCCAGCATCGTGGGCCAGCTGTCGATCTTCATGCCGAGGGACAGGCCCATGTCGGCGAGGATCTCCTTGATCTCCTTGAGCGACTTCCGGCCGAAGTTCTTCGTCTTCAGCATCTCGGCCTCGGTCTTCTGGACCAGCTCGCCGATGAGGTGGATGTTCGCGTTCTGGAGGCAGTTCGCCGAACGAACCGAGAGCTCGAGCTCCTCCACCGAGCGGAAGAGGTTCTCGTTGAGGGGCTCCTCCTCCTCCTCGAACTCGACCGGCTCTTCCTCTTCCTCGAAGTTGATGAAGATCGTGAGCTGGTCCTTGAGGATCTTCGCGGCGAAGGCGACCGCGTCCTGCGGGTGCACGGCGCCGTTCGTCCAGACCTCGAGGGTGAGCTTGTCGTAGTCGGTCTGCTGGCCGACACGCGCGTTGGTGACCGTGTAGTTCACCTTCCGCACGGGCGAGAAGAGCGCGTCGATCGGAATCGTCCCGATGCTCATGCCCGGCGTCTTGTTGCGCTCGGCGGGCACGTAGCCGCGGCCCACGTTGATCGTGAGCTCGGCCGTGAGCCGTCCGCCCTTGGCCACGGTGCAGATCACGTGGTCGGGGTTGAGGATCTCGACCTGGTCGTTGACCTGGATGTCGCCGGCCTTGACCTCGCAGGGGCCTTCCTTGTCGATGCGCACGACCTGGGTCTTGGCCGAGTGCGCCTTCACGACGACTTCCTTGAGGTTCAGGATGATCTCCGTGACGTCCTCGACGACGTCCGGGACCGACGTGAACTCGTGGAGCGCGCCGTCGATCTTGATCGCCGTGATGGCCGCGCCCTGGAGCGACGAGAGGAGCACGCGCCGCAGCGAGTTGCCGAGCGTGAGGCCGAAGCCTCGCTCGAGCGGCTCGCAGACGAACTTGCCGTAGGTCGCGCTGAGCGAGTCGTGCTCGACCGGAACGGACTTCGGCCGAATGAGCTCACGCCAGTTGCGGGCGACGAGGGTCGGGGTGGTCATGCTGCTCTCCTCGAATGAAGGCGGGTGAAGGCGAAATCGGTGAAGGGGTCAGACCCGGCGGCGCTTGGGCGGGCGGCAGCCGTTGTGCGGGATCGGAGTGACGTCTCGGATGAGCGTCACGCGCATGCCCACGCTCTGGAAGCCACGGAGGGCCGACTCACGGCCAGCGCCCGGGCCCTTCACGAAGATCGCGATGGTGTTCATCCCCATCTCGGCGGCCTTGCGGCCCGCGTCCTCGGCGGCGAGCTGCGCCGCGAAGGGCGTGCTCTTGCGCGAGCCCTTGAACCCACGGGCGCCCGCGCTCGACCAGGCCACCGCGTTACCGCTGAGGTCGGTGATCGTGACGATCGTGTTGTTGAAGGTGCTCTGGATGTGCGCGATGCCGCTCGAGACGGTCTTCTTGACCTTCTTCTTGCCGCGCGCTTGCTTACCGGTGGTCTTCGCCTTGGCCATGTCGTTGCCTTGATCCTGCTACTCGAGTCAGTGCCCGTGCGTCACTTCTTGCGGGTCGGAGCACCGCGACGCGGGCCCTTGCGCGTGCGCGCGTTGGTGTGGGTGCGCTGACCGCGGACCGGGAGGCCACGACGGTGACGCAGGCCGCGGTAGCAGCCGAGATCCATGAGGCGCTTGATGTGCAGCGTCACCTCGCGGCGGAGGTCACCCTCGACCTTGAAGTGCTGGTCGATGACCTCGCGGATCTTGCGCACCTCGGCGTCGTCGAGATCGTCCGCGCGCTTGCTCGCCGGGATGCCCGTGAGCTCGCAGATGCGCTTCGCGCGATCCGGACCGATGCCGTAGATGTACTGCAGCGCGATGACCGTGTGCTTTCGGCCGGGGAGATCGACGCCTGCGATGCGTGCCATGGGGACCTTCTGCCTTCTCTTGTTCCAGCGCCCGGCCGTGCCGGGAGAGTTCTACACTTTGGAGAGGATGCGACCCCGTCCGGGGTCGTAGGGGGAGAGGCTCACGAGGACCCGGTCACCCGGGAGGAGCTTCACCAACACTTTCTTCGCGTGAGCCGAGGGAGTAGCACGAATGCTCCGTCCGTCATCGAGCCGAATCTCGTAGAGCCCTTTCGGGAGGGTGCGCTCGACCTTCCCTTCCAGTTCTGGGCCCCCGCGCTCCGGGGTCGCGCTCATGCGCCGATCGCCGCCTTGATCCTCTCCGTCACCTCTTCGAGGGAGCCGAGCCCGTCCACGCGAGCTACGAGCCCTTTCGCTTCGTAATAGGGGAGCACCGGCTCGGTATCGCGTCGGTAGCTCTCGTCGCGCTTTCGGACCACCTCCTCGGTGTCGTCCGCGCGCTGCTCCACCCGGACGTCCGGGGGGGGCGGATTATAGCGAATGTGATAAACCTGTCCAGTAGCCGGGTCCATGCGCCGGCCCGTGATGCGGTCGACGATGTGATCCGTCGGCACGTCGATCACGACGACCTTGTGGAGCGTGCGGCCCATCTTCTCGAGCAATCCGTCGAGCGCCTCGGCCTGAGCCTGCGTGCGAGGGAAGCCGTCGAAGATCGCGCCCTTCGCTGCGTCCGGCTGCCCGAGCCGCTTGGCGAAGAGGTCGATGACCAGCTCGTCGGGGACGAGCTGACCCTTCGACATGTAGGAGTCGAACTTCTGGCCGAGCTCGCTGCCCGACTTCCGCTCGGCCCGCATCAGATCGCCAGTGGAGATCTGCGGGATCTGGAGCCGCTCGACGAGCCGCTCGGCCTGCGTCCCTTTGCCTGCCCCGGGGGGCCCGAAAAGCACCAGATCCATCGTCGCTCTCCTCAGCCTCGCCGCCCGCGGATTCGCGAGCCGCCAGGGCCCGTGAGCCCCTCGTAGTGGCGGGTGATGAGGTGAGACTCGACCTGCTGCGCCGTATCGAGCGCGACGCCGACGACGATCATCAGCGAGGTCCCACCGAAGTAGAAGGGCACCTGGAACTTCGACTGCAGGAGCGTCGGCACCGTGCAGACGAGCGCCACATAGCCCGCGCCACCCACCGTGATCCGGGTGAGCACCCGGTCGATGTAGTCTGCGGTCGCCTTGCCCGGGCGGACCTGCGGGATGAAGGCGTTCTGCTTCTTCAGGTTCTCCGCCACGTCCACCGGCTGGAAGGTGACCGCCGTGTAGAAGAAGCAGAAGAAGATCGTCATGACCGCGAACACCACCAAATAGATCCAGGCGTTGGGCCCGGAAGGCTGCAGGTGGTTGTTCAGCCAGGTCATCCCGGGGACGCCGAGGTTGGCGAGCGTCATCGGGAACATCAGGAGCGACGACGTGAAGATCGGCGGGATGACGCCGGCCATGTTCACGCGCAGTGGGAGGTGCGAACGCTGCCCGCCGAACATCGTCCGCCCCACCATGCGCTTGGCGTAGGTGATGGGGAGGCGACGCTGAGCGCGCTCGAAGAAGGCGATCGTCGCCGTCACGCCGACCGCGATGGCCACGATGAGCAGCAAGTCGATCGGGAGGATCTGCTCGTTCTCGACGAGGGAGATCGTCTGGAAGAGCGCGTCCGGCAGGTTCGCGACGATGCCCGCGAAGATGATGAGCGAGATGCCGTTGCCGATGCCGCGCTCGGTGATCTGCTCACCGAGCCACATCAGGAAGGCGGTGCCCGTCGTCAGCGCGAGGACGGTCGTGAAGCGAAAGACCCAGCCCGGATCGGCGACGACGTCCGCGCCGCCCGACTCCGCGCTGCCGTTCAAGCCCTCGAGGTACATCGCGATGCCGAAGCCCTGCACGATGCTGAGGATGATCGTGCCGTAGCGCGTGTACTGGTTGATCTTCCGCTGGCCGGCCTCGCCCTCCTTGCGGAGCTCCTCGAGCGGCTTGATCACCACGCCCATCAGCGAGAGAATGATGCTCGCCGACACGTAGGGCATGATGTTCAGCGCGAAGATCGAGAGCTGCTCGAGCGCTCCGCCGCTGAAGAGGTTGAACATCCCGAGGAAGGTGCCGGACTGAGCCTGCACGACCTTCCGCATCACGTTCCGGTTCACGCCGGGGGTCGTGACGAAGATGCCAACGCGGTAGATGGCGATCATCGCCAGCGTGAAGAGGATCCGCCGACGAAGCTCCGGAATCTTGGCGATGTTCGCGATGGCGCTCATGGGGGGTCACCACATAGCCGCGAAACGGCTACCACGCACGCGAAACGATGCTCGACCGCGCTCTTCCGAGCGCGGCCGAGGAGCGTCCCGCTTGGGGGTGCTCAGGCGAGCACCTCGACCGTGCCGCCGGCCTTCTCGATCTTCTCCTTCGCGCTTGCGCTGAAGGCGTGGACCTTGACCGTGAGCGCCTTGTCGAGGTCCCCGTCACCGAGGACCTTGACCACGTCGACGTCGCGCTTGAGCAACCCGGCACCCCGGAGGGCGTCGAGGTCGACCGTCGCGCCCGCGTCAAAGCGCTTGCCGAGCTCCGCGACGTTCAGGACGGCGACCTTCTTCGCGAAGATGTTGGTGAAACCGCGCTTGGGCAGCCGGCGGTAGAGCGGCGTCTGGCCGCCCTCGAAGCCGATCTTGCCGAAGTTGTTGCCATGACGGGCCTTCTGACCCTTCATGCCCTTGCCCGCGGTCTTGCCGAGGCCCGAGCCGATGCCACGACCCTTGCGCTTCTTGCGGCGGACGGCCCCCTCCGGCGGCGAGAGCCGCGAGAGGATGGGGACGTACTTTTCTTCGTCAGCCATGGATCTCCTCCACCGTCACGAGGTGGATCACCTTCTTGATCATCCCACGGAACGACGGCGTGTTGTCCACGACGACGCTGCGGCTGGGGCCCCGAAGGCCGAGGCCCGCGAGGATCTTCTCCTGCTTCTCCGGCCGCCCGATGGTGCTCTTGACCTGGGTGACCTTGAGCTTGGTCGCGGTAGTCACGCCTCGACCTCCTCTTGCTGCGGTTCGGCGGCCGGAGCCGCGGGCGGCGCCGAGGGCGCCTCGGACTCGGGCTCGCCCAGGCTCACGCCCCGGCGCCGCGACACCATGAGCGTGTCCTCGAGCTGCCGGAGCGCGTCGACCGTCGCGCCGAGCACGTTGTGCGGGTTGGTGGTCCCGATGATCTTCGCGAGCACGTCCTTGACGCCCGCGGCCTCGAGCACCGCGCGCATCGCGCCACCGGCGATGACGCCGGTACCCGCCGAGGCGGGGCGGAGGAACACGCGGCCGGCGCCGCTGTGGCCGTTGACGATGTGCGGGATCGTGTTGCCGACGAGGGGCACCTTGAAGAGCGACTTCTTCGCCTGCTCGTTGCCCTTGCGGATGGCGTCCGGCACCTCGTTGGCCTTGCCGAGGCCCACGCCCACGTGCCCCTTGCCGTCGCCCACGACGACGAGCGCCGAGAAGCTGAAGCGGCGGCCGCCCTTCACGACCTTGGCCACGCGGTTGATGTAGATGACTCGCTCGGTGAGATCTTCCAGCGAGCTCGCGTCGATGTTGGCGTCCGTATAAGCCATGGCTTCCTCAGAAATTCAGGCCGCCCTCGCGGGCCCCTTCGGCGAGCGCCTTGACGCGTCCGTGGTAGATGTAGCCGTTCCGGTCGAAGACGACCTTGTCGATCCCCTTCTCGGTGGCCTGCTTCGCGAGCGCGATGCCGATGGCCTTGGCCTCGGCGGTCTTGTCGCCTTCGGCCGAGAAGCCCTTGAGGGTCGTCGAGGTCGAGACGAGCGTGCGGCCCGTCGTGTCGTCGATGACCTGGGCGTAGATGTGCTTGGCGCTCCGGAAGACCGAGAGGCGCGGACGCTCTGCGGTGCCGAAGACCTTCTTGCGAATGCGCCGCTTGCGGCGGGCGCGGCCGGTTGCATTGGTATCCATGGCGCCTATCTCACTTCTTGCCCGACTTGCCGGCCTTCTCGCGAATCTTCTCACCCGTGTAGCGGACGCCCTTGCCCTTGTAGGGCTCGGGCGGTCGGATCGAGCGGATGTGGGCTGCGACCTGACCGAGGATGTCCTTGTCCACCGACTCGAGGTGGACGCGCGGGAACTTGGTGCCCGCCATGTCGATCTGCTCCACGCGCACGGAGACGTTCGCGGGGATGGGAAGCTCCGGCTGGTGCGAGAGCCCGACCGTCATCTTGAGGAGACGCTCGGCCTCCTTGAATTCGGCGCGATAGCCGACGCCGCGGAAGTCGAGGCTGATCTTGTAGCCCTCGCTCACGCCCGTGACCATGTTCTGCAGGAGCGCGCGGGTGAGGCCTTGGAACTGCGTCCCCGCCTTGCCCGAGCCCTCGGCCGGCGCGACCGAGATCACGTCGCCCTCTTGCTTGATGACGACCTCGGGGCGCACGACGCGAGAGACCTCGCCCTTGGCGCCCTTGACGACGAGCTTCGACCCGTCGAGCGAGACCGTCACGCCCTTGGGCACGGTCACCGGCTTCTTGCCGTTGCGGGACTGCTTCTGGAATTCGACTTCGGACATCACCAGACCTCGCAGAGCACCTCGCCGCCCACGCCCTTGGCGCGCGCGTCGCGGTCGGTCATGACGCCGGACGACGTCGAGAGGATCGCGATCCCGAGGCCGTTGTGCACGGTCGGGATCTGGCCGCGGTTCACGTAGTAGCGGCGACCCGGGCGGCTCGCGCGGCGGATGCCGACGATGGCCCCGCGACGGTCACGGCCGTACTTGAGGAAGACCGTGACGGCCTTGTCGCCGACCTCGTAGTCGGAGACGTAGCCCTCGGCCTTGAGGATCTTGGCGATCTCGAGCTTGAGCTTGGAGAGCGGAATTTCGGCCCGGTCGAGCTTCGCGAGCGAGGCGTTGCGAAGCCGGGTGAGCATGTCCGCGATGGGATCGGTCATCATGGCGGTGGATCCTTACTTTCGAAACCGCGTCACTTGCGGAACGGCATTCCCAGGCCGCGGAGGAGGGCTCGGCCCTGCTCATCCGTCGTCGCCGTGGTGACGAACGTGATGTTCATGCCCTTGATCTTGTCGACCTTGTCGTAGTCGATCTCGGGGAAGATGATCTGCTCGCGGATGCCGAGCGTGTAGTTGCCGCGGCCATCGAACGCCTTGGGGCTCACACCCTTGAAGTCGCGGGTGCGGGGGATCGCCAGCGTGATGAGGCGGTCCACGAACTCCCACATCTGGGTCTGACGAAGCGTGACCATCACGCCGATCGGCATGCCCTCGCGGAGCTTGAAGCCGGCGATCGACTTGCGGGCGCGCGTCACGACCGGCTTCTGGCCGGTGATGGCGGCGAGCTCGGTCGTGGCCGACTCGATCAGCTTGGCGTTCTGCACGGCCTCACCGAGGCCCATGTTGACCACGACCTTCTCGAGCTTGGGCACCTGCATGGGGTTCGCGTACTGGAACTCCTTCATGAGCTGCGCCACGACCTCGTCGTGGTACTTCTTCTTCATTCGCGGGGTATCGGTCATGTTCTACTTCTCCGGGTTGCATCCGGGTCTTTTCGAGGTCCCGGATGGGCCGGGGCGAGGGCGGCGTGCCCCCGCCGGGGTCTCAGTCGATCACCGCGCCGCTCTTGACGGCGACGCGCACCTTCTTGCCGTCCTTCTCGCCGACGCGCACGCGGGTGGGCGTGTTGGTCTGCGGATCGACGAGCATGACGTTGGAGATCTGGATCGGCGCCTCGCGCTCGATGATCCCCGACTCCTTGAACTTCCGGGGGCTCTGGTGGCGCTTGATCATGTTCACGCCCTCGACGATCACCTTGCCGGTGTCGAGGACCTTGAGGATCCGCCCCGTCTTGCCCTTGTCCTTGCCGGTCACGACCTGAACCAGGTCGTCCTTCTTGAGTCGCAGACCCATCACACCACCTCGGGAGCGAGCGAGACGATCTTCATGAACTTCTTCGCGCGCAGCTCGCGAGCGACCGGCCCGAAGATACGGGTGCCGAGCGGCTCGTTGTCCTTGTTGATGAGGACGGCGCTGTTCGTGTCGAACTTGATGTACGTGCCGTCCGCGCGCTGGTACTCGCGCTTGGTCCGCACGATCACCGCTCGCGCGACGTCGCCCTTCTTCACGCGCGCCGTGGGCAGCGCCTCCTGCACCGCGACGACGATGATGTCGCCGAGGCCCGCGTAGCGGCGCTTGCTGCCGCCGAGGACCTTGATGCAGGCCACCTTCTTCGCGCCGCTGTTGTCGGCGACGTCGAGAACCGATTCCGTCTGAATCACGTCACACCTCCGGCGGCCGCTCGAGAAGTCGGCTCACGGTCCACCGCTTCGTCTTGCTGATGGGGCGACAAGACTTGATCTCGACGAGATCACGGGTCTTGTACTCCTCGCGCTCGTCGTGCGCGTGGTACTTCTTCTTTTGCTTCACGTACTTCCCGTAGAACGGGTCGCGGAAGCGACGGATGACCTCGACGACGATGGTCTGCTTGGCGCGACCAGGGTTGTTCGTGTCGTTCACGACCCGACCGACGAGGCGGCGGGCACGTCCGCGATCGCCGGTCTCGGCGGGCTGCGTCTGCTCTTCGGACATGGCTCAGTTCACTCCGACGCTTGGCTCGCGCGCTGCACCAGGATGGTCTTCACCCGGGCTACGTCGCGACGAAGCTTGCGAATCTCGCTCGTGTCGTCGAGCTGGTTGGTGTGGTTGTCGAAGCGCGCCTTCCACAGCTTCTTCGCGAGCTCGTTCTCGAGCTCGCGAAGCTCCTCGGTGGTGCGCTCGCGGATGTCGTTGGGCTTCACAGCTGCTCACTCCGCTTCATGAAGGTGGTGGCGATCGGGAGCTTGTGCCCCGCGATCCGGAACGCCTCGCGGGCGACCTCTTCGGTCACGCCCTCGATCTCGTAGAGCACCTTGCCGGGCTTCACGACGGCGACCCAGAGCTCGACCGAGCCCTTACCCTTACCCATTCGAGTCTCGAGCGGCTTCTTCGAGAGGGGCTTGTCGGGGAAGACGCGGATGTAGAGCTTGCCTTGGCGCTTGACGGTCCGCTGGATCGCCATACGAGCGGCCTCGATCTGGCGGGCCGAGACCCAACCATTGTCGGTCGCTTGAAGGGCGAAATCCCCGAAGGAGACGTCGCTGCCGCGGTAGGCCTTGCCGGTACGGCGGCCCTTGAACTGCTTGCGGAACTTGGTTCGCTTGGGCTGAAGCATGGCTTCCTCGCTCGAGGCTCAGCGGCGCGCGGTCGCGACGGCGGGGCGTCGGACCTGCGGCATGAGCTCGCCCTTGAAGATCCAGACCTTGAGACCGACGGTGCCCGCGGTGGTCTTCGCGGTCGCGGTGGCGTAGTCGATGTCGGCGCGGAGGGTGTGCAGGGGAACGCGACCCTCGCGGTACCACTCACGCCGTGCGATCTCGGCGCCGCCGAGTCGGCCGGTCGCCTCGATGCGGATGCCCTTGACCCCGAACTTCATCGCGGTCTGGACGGCCTTCTTCATCGCGCGGCGGAAGGCGACGCGACGCTCGAGCTGCGTCGCGATGTTCTCGGCGACGAGCTGAGAGTTCGTCTCCGCCTTGCGGATCTCCTGGATGTCCGGCGGCATCAGGTCGGACTTGGTGAGCTTCTGGAGCTCCTGCTGCAGCTGCTGCACGCCGCTGCCGCCCTTGCCGATGATGATGCCGGGGCGGGACGTGTAGATGATCACGCGGACGTTGCTCGCCGCGCGCTCGATCTCGATGTCCGCGATGCCCGCGTGGGCGAACTTGTCGCGAATGTACTTCTTGAGGCGCAGGTCCTCGTGAAGCCACGCGGCGTAGTTCCGGTCCTGGTACCACTTGGACTTCCACGGCTTGATGACGCCGAGGCGGAATCCGTAGGGGTGGGTCTTATGGCCCATCGTTCACTCCTGCTCGCCCACGATGATCGTGATGTGACTCATGCCCTGCTGGATCCGGGTCGCGCGGCCCATCGCCCGCGGCCGCCATCGGCGCATGTGCTGGTTGGGGGCCTTGTCGACGAAGACCGTCTTGACGATCAGGGCGTCGAGGTCGACCCCCTCGTCCTTGTGACGCGCGTTGGCCACGGCGCTGTCGAGGACCTTGGCAACGACCGCCGCCGCCGCCTTGGGCGTGAACTTGAGCTCGTCGAGGGCGACGGCCACGTTCTTCCCGCGGATCATGTTGACGACGGTCCGCGCCTTGCGCGGTGAAATTCGCTGAAATCGAGCTTTGGCGATGGCTTCCATGGGGACGTCCTCGACCCGCGAAATCGCCCGGTTTTTCCGCAAATTGCGGAGCCTGGGCGAAAGGGCGCGGGATCTAGCATGCGCTTGATGGGCTCACAAGCGAGAAGTGAGCCCCGTCGGCGCGGAGGGCTTGCGACTACTTCCGCCCCTTCTTGTCGGCCTGGTGGCCGTGGAAGGTGCGGGTGGGGGCGAACTCGCCGAGCTTGTGGCCCACCATGTTCTCGGTGACGAACACGGTGACGAACTTCTTGCCGTTGTGGACGGCGAAGGTCAGGCCGACGAAGTCGGGCGTGATGGTCGAGCGACGCGACCAGGTCTTGATCATCTTCCGATCGCCGGCCGTCTGGGCCTTCTCCACCTTGGTGGAGAGGTGCAGGTCGACGAAGGGACCCT
This sequence comes from Myxococcales bacterium, assembly GCA_019637115.1. Taxonomy (GTDB): domain Bacteria; phylum Myxococcota_A; class Polyangia; order Polyangiales; family Houyiibacteriaceae; genus JACKEH01. Next base: position 18,510 of record JAHBWH010000155.1, read on the forward strand.
TCTTAATCGAGCGTGCCATTACTTTTGCTTCCGCTTGCGGACGATGAACTTGCTGGTGGCCTTGTTCGTGCGGGTCTTCTTGCCCTTGGCGAGCTGACCCCACGGCGAGCACGGGTGACGACCACCCGAGGTGCGACCCTCACCACCACCCATCGGGTGGTCGACGGGGTTCATGACGACGCCGCGGTTATGCGGGCGACGACCGAGCCAGCGGGTGCGGCCCGCCTTGCCGAGCGTGATGCGCGCGTGCTGCGGGTTGCTGACCTGGCCGATGGTGGCGCGGCAGTCGAGGTGGACCATGCGGACCTCGGTGCTCGGCAGGCGGACCTGCGCGTAGTCGCCGTCCTTGGCCATGAGCTGCGCCGCGACGCCGGCCGAGCGAACGAGCTGCCCGCCCTTGCCCTTCTTCAGCTCGATGTTGTGGATCATCGTGCCGAGGGGGATGTGCCGGAGCGTGAGGCTGTTGCCGGGCTTGACGTCCGCGTGCCGGGAGCTGACCACCTCGTCGCCGACCTTGAGGCCGTCGGGGGCGAGGATGTACGCCTTCTCGCCATCCTTGTAGTGGAGGAGCGCGATGCGGGCGGAGCGGTTCGGATCGTACTCGAGCGCGGCGACGAGGGCGGGGACGCCCGTCTTCGTGCGCTTGAAGTCGATGATGCGGTAGCGACGCTTGTGACCGCCCCCACGGAAGCGGCTCGTGATCCGCCCGTGGTGGTTACGGCCGCCAGTCGACGACTTGGAGGTCGTGAGAGCCTTCTCGGGCTCCTTCTTCGAGAGCTCCCGCAGGTCGGCGCCCTCGTAGTGACGGCGGGCCGGGGAGGTCGGCTTGAACTTCTTGATGGCCACGGATCAGGCTCCTTCGAAGAAGTCGATCGAGTCGTCAGCCCCGAGGGTGACCATCGCCTTCTTCCAGTTCCGAGTCTTGAGGCGGCGACGGCCGATCCGCTTGGGCTTGCCGCGCACGATGAGGGTGTTGACGTTCAACACGCTGACGCCGAAGAGCTCCTCGACCGCGCGCTTCACGTCGATCTTGTTCGCGCGCAGATCCACCTCGAAGAGGTACTGGTTCTGCTCGTCGCGAAGGCGGCTGCCCTTCTCGGTCAGGATGAGTGGACGCTTGATGACGTCTAGGGTCTGCATCTTCCGATTCCGTTCACGCCTTGCAGCGCGCCTCGAGGGCGGCCACGGCGCTCTTGGTGAGAACGAGGTGCTCGTGCCGGAGGACGTCGTAGAGGTTGACGCCTTCGGGGGGCAGGACGCTGTGGCTCGGGAGGTTGCGAGCGCTCATGCGGAGCTTCTCGTTCTCCTTCGCGTCCACGATGATGGCGCTCTTCGCGACGTCGAGCGTCTGGAGCACGTGGGCGAGCTTCTTGGTCTTGATCTCCTCGAGCTCGAAGTCGTCGACCACCACGAGGCGGCCCTCCTTGAGCTTGAGCGAGAGCGCGCTCTTCAGCGCGCCGAGACGCATCTTGCGCGGCGGGCGGTACGAGTAGTCGCGCGGACGCGGGCCGTGCGGGGCACCACCGCCGACGAACTGCGTCGCACGGATGGAGCCGTGACGGGCGCGGCCGGTGCCCTTCTGCTTGTAGAGCTTCCGGGTGGAGCCAGAGACCTCGCCGCGGGTCTTGCTGCTGTGGGTGCCCGCGCGCTTCGAAGCGAGCTGGGCCTTGAGCACCTCGTAAAGGAGCCCCTCGTTGACTTCGGCCCCGAACACGTCGTCGGAGAGCTCGATCTCACCGACGTTGTCACGGTTCAGGTTGTAGACGGTCGCCTTCGGCATGATCTCTCCGTCAGGTGGTCTTGATCTCGACGTCGACGCCGGCCGAGAGATCGAGCTTCGAAAGCGACTCGATGGTCTCGTTGGTCGGCTCGAGGATGTCGAGCAAGCGCTTGTGGGTCCGGACCTCGAACTGCTCGCGCGACTTCTTGTCGATGTGCGGGCCCCGAAGGACGGTGTACTTGTTGATGCGCGTAGGAAGAGGGATCGGGCCAGCGACCCGAGCGCCCGTGCGCTTGGCGGTGTCCACGATCTCCGTCGCCGACTGGTCGAGCAGGCGGTGGTCGTAGGCCTTGAGCTTGATGCGGATCTTCATGGCGTCGGT
>JAHBWH010000156.1 GCA_019637115.1 Myxococcales bacterium
GAGCTCGGCGCGCGCGAGGTGCCCTTCGCGCGCGCCGACATCTCCGAGCGCGCGCCGACGCTCGGCGACCTCCACCATGCGTTGCTGAAAGCGGGCCACGGTCTCGGCGAAGTCGAGCTGCGCCCGCGCGACGCGCGCGAGCTCGTAGAGCCGCTCCACCGACCACCGGACCTCGGCCCACGACGCCTGCAGCTCCGCCTCGACGCGCTCGCGCAGGCGAGCGGCGACGTCGCGCCGGACCCGACGCTGCCCCGCGATCTCGACGCGCTGCTGCAGCACGATCTGCAGCTCGAGGTCTCGCCCCTCCGCGTTCCTTCGCCGACCGAACTGGCCGTAGAGCTCTGGGTCCTCAGAGAGGATGAGGCGTGCCTCCACGTCGGCCGCGTCGGCGCGCGCGAAGCGCGCCCGCGCTGCGAGCATCGCCGGCGCGTGCTGCGCGGCGTGCATCAGCAGGTGCTCGAGCTCGCTCGCCGCCGGCACAACGAGCGGGGCGTCTTGCGCGCGTGCGAGCTGCGCCGTGAGGAGCAGGAGGCACGCGGTGAGGGGAAGGGGGCGAGGCATGGCTTCGGGTCCTGTCGGGTCGGGGCGGGGGGCGAGGCGGGGAGTCGGTCGACGTGGGCGTGCGCGTCCAGGCCAACGTTCGTGCGTGTCCGCGTCCGTGCGTGTCTGCGTGCGTGTCTGCGCGCGTGTCTGCGCGCGTGTCTGCGTGCGTGTCTGCGCGCGTGTCTGCGCGCGTGTCTGCGCGCGTGTCTGCGTCCGCGTCCGTGCACGTCCACGTCCACGTACGTGGACGTGGACGTGGACGTGGACGTGGACGCGCACGCGCACGCGCACGCGGACGTGGACGTGGACGTGGACGTGGACGCGCACGTGGACGACGTGGACGTGGACGTGGACCACGCGCACGCGCACTCACACGTGGACGTGGACGTACGCGCACGCAGACTGCACGTCGACGTCCACGTGCACGACGTCCGTCGGCGCGCCGCTACGGCGCTGTTACGCCCGCGGGGGTCTCTCGGGGCCGGCGAGCGCGAGGCGGGCTACGTGCTGCGTGCGCGGGGTGCTCGGGGCGCGGCTCACGGGGGCGATCAGGCTCGCGCGCTCGTGGCTCGGGAGGACCGCGAGCGCCACGACGGGCGGGTGGTGGGCGTGGCAGTGCACGCCGCAGTGGACGTCTGGCGGGGCGAGCTCGTCACCGCGTTCGTGCGTCGTGGCCACGCGTGGGTGCGCGTGGGCGTCGTGGCGCGCTTGCGTGGTTGCGTGTGCGTGCGCCACGTCGTGCTCGTGCTCGTGCTCGTGCTCATGTCCGTCCACGTAGTGGGCGAGGGCCTCGAGCCCACCCGCCGCGCTCGGGGCGAGCATCACGGCGGCCACCGTCGCGGCAACGCAGCGCCCGACGAGGGACACGAGCCGCGCGGCCGTGAGCGAGGGATGGGGGAGCGGGCCGGTGGCGCGCATGGACGTACCGTACCACGGCGCGCGGACGCAGCCAGACGACGAGGCGTGCGGCGTCCGGCCTCGCTGGTCTCGCTGGTCTCGTGCGTCGACCTTTCGTTTGGTTTCGCACCGGCCGCGTGCGCGCGTCGATGAAGTAGGGTGAGGCGCATGCGCTGGAAGTGGTCAATCTTTGGGGCGCTCCTCGCGCTCGCCGCGTGCGGCGACGACGACGCCGTCGTCGACGCCGCGACCGACGCGCCTGCCCAGGACGCGCAGGTCGACGCCGGGCCGCCGCCGGATCCGCCGCTCGTGCCCGACTCGTTCTGCCCTGGTGGTCCAACCTGCCCGCCCGGTGGTGATCCGACCCTCTTCGCGGGCGCCGCGCGCGTCGACATCACGCCTTCGCCCGACGACGGCGAGCCCTTCGAGGACCTGAACGGCAACGGCTCGTGGGACGAAGGCGAGCCCTTCGACGACCGGAACGGCAACGGGACCCGCGACGCCGTCTGGCTCGCGGGGTTCGGGATGGGGCGCGCGGCGACGGACGTCAGCGATCCGCAGTGGGCCAGCGCGGTCGCGCTGCGGGCGGGGAACACCACGTTGGCGTTCGTGTCGATCGACTGCGTCGGGTGGTTCCTCGACGAGGTCGACGCGATCCGGGAGGCGCTCGCGGACGCCGACGTCGACTACGTCACGGTCGCTGCCACGCACGTTCACCAGGCTCGGGACACGATCGGCATCTGGGGGCCGTCGCTCACCGAGACGGGGTACGACCCCGAGTATCAGGCGCGCGTGCGAGACGCCGCCGTGGCCGCCGTCCGCGAGGCGCTGACGGCGCTCGAGCCGGCGAACATCCAATACGCGAGCCTCTACCTGCGTGACGCCGACGAACCCAGCGACGTCAACCGGTATGTCGGCGATCTGCGGGATCCGAACATCATCGACGACGAGATCCGCGTGCTGCGCTTCGTCGCCGCGGGCACGGCGTCTGCCGAGCCCGGCAGCGGGCGGACGATCTCGACGCTCGTGAACTTCGCCTCGCACCCCGAGTACCTGGGCTCGAGCAACACGCTGCTGTCGAGCGACTGGCCGCATTGGATGCGCGAGGCGATCGAGGAGGGCATCACGGAGGGGCCCGGCGGCGCGCCCGTGCCACCGCTCGGGGGGATCACCGTCTACGTCAACGGCGCGATCGGGTCGCAGATCGGTCCCAACCGACTGCGGCCGCGTGGCTTCGACGGCGCGCCCATCGAAGGTCGCCGCGAACGGACGGAGGCGATCGGGACCCAGATCGGCGAGCTCGTGCTGCGCGCCGTGCGGGGAGGCGGCACGGTCGTGGAAGAGACCGCGACGCTCGGCTTCCGCCGCGCGCGCTTCTTCCTGCGGGTCGCGAACATCCGCTACTACATCGCGGGCGAGAACGGGCTCTTCCAGCGCAGCCTCCACAACTACGACACCTCGCGGCGCATCTCCAACCGCAACGCGCCCGACGTGCTCACCGAGATCGCCGTGATCGACGTCGGGCGCGCGACCATGCTCTCCGTGCCGGGCGAGCTCGATCCCGCCGAGTGGGTCGGGGGCTACGAGGCCCCCTGCGAGTACACGCCAGGAGGGTGCGCGAACCTCGTCGACCTCGGCCGCGAGAACCCTCCCGATCTCAGCCGCGCGCCGACCGGGCCTTTCTTGCGCGACTGGCTCGGGGACAAGCGCCCCGACGCGACGCAGCGCTGGGTGCTCGGCTGCACCAACGACTTCCTCGGATACTTCATCCCGGAGTTCGACTACGAGCTGGAGCTCGGCCTCCCCTATCTCGCCGAGGCGCCGGGGTCCCACTACGAGGAGACCAACTCGGTGAGTGAGGACGCTTGGCCCCGGATCCGCGGCAAGCTCCACGAGCTGATCGCGTGGGAGCCCGACTGACAGCCGATTGCACGAGCGCAATCGGCTGGAGTCCGCGCTCGTGGACCGCTGGGGGGCGGCGGTTCTCCCAATCCGCAGGCGCCAAGGCGCGCTCCGGTTGCGACGAGGTCACGGCCGCGGGCCCCTGCCACCTCTCATCCTCCGCAGATCTGAAACGGCGCCGACCCGCCGTACACCGTCGTTCACGCCCGAAGATCACGGACGCTGGGCACACGGTGCTGTCCGGCGAAGACGCGCGTCGGGGTCACCCTCACGAGGTGACGTCTTGGGGCACGACCACGACATCTGCGTCTCGCAGGTGCCGACTTTCGTCCCCATCCGATTTCGCTCGTGCAACTCACCTCGCGAGGGGCGGCTCGAAATCATGGACGAAATCATTTTTCTTCGAAGCGGCACGACCCGTGCAACGTCAAAGGAACGAGACCAGGAGGTCGCCATGCTTCCCCCGAACATCATTCGCGACATTCTCGAACGTGAGCGAGCCCGACGCGAGGCGCCCCAGCCTCAGCTCGAGATCTCGCTGCCGCTCCCGCCTCCACTCGAGCCGAGGGAGACGGAGCCCGCCGTGGAGCGTGGCATCTTCGAGATCGACTTCTTCGGCTGATCTCAGCCGCTGATCCCCCTCCCAGACGCATTGCGCCGGTCCCCCTCCCTCCCTCCCCCCTCCCGACGCATCGTGTCGAACACCCCGCCGAAGCCCCGCTTCGGCGGGGTTTTCATTTCTGGCGACCCGTCGGCCGGGATGGAGAACCCGGTTCCGAGCGCGGCGCCCTTTCCCATCCCGTGTCCAGGTCTGCGGCCGACTCGCGCGGCGGAGTCCGACTCCAAGTCGCGCGCCGAGCGTCCGAGTCGGCGCTGAGTCCGTGGCCGTGGCCGTGGTCCGTGGCCGTGGCCGTGGTCCGTGGCCGTGGCCGAGGCCGAGTCGGAGTGCGCCGCGCCGGTGTGGCGGGGCGTGTCCTCCCCCGCCGTGAGCCACGCGGTGAACCATCCTTACCGTCAAGGCCGATGGGGCTGTCACGAAGTTACAGCCCCATCAGCGCCGCGCCGGTGTGGCGGGGTGTGTCCTCCCCCGCCGTGAGCCACGCGGTGAGCCATCCTTCGTCCACGTTCACGTGTGCGATCAGGAACGCGACGGGGACACGGCCACCAACGCGAACACGAACACGCACGCGGACGAAGCTCAGGGCTGGACTTCGAAGACCATGCCCGCCGCGCGGAGCCGCTCGAGGAGCACGAGCCCCATGGTCGACGCGGGGGTCCGCACGCCGCCTTCGCTCGGCCCGCCGAGCGCGAGGCAGAGCGCGCTCTCTCCGAGCATCTTGGCGGTCTCGCCGTAGCCAGGGTCGCTCGTACCCTCGACCCGCCCGCGGAGCTCTCGGCCGGACGCCGTCTTGCCGATGAAGCGGATGACGAAGAAGCCCGCGTCCCGCTGCTCCTTCGAGGGCCCCTCGCCCGGCTTGGGGAGCACCTTGGCCGCGAGCAGCTTGCGGATGGGGTCGATGGCGGCGAGCCCCATGAAGCCACCCAGGACACCCGTGATCGTCGTCGCCCTCGCGAGCCCCCGTGCGCCCTTGCCGGTGCTCATCACCTCGGCGTAGCGGAAGTCGCGGCCCCACGGGTAGTCCAGGATCGCGTTCGTGCGACGCACGATGCGCGTATTCACCGCCGCCATCACGAAGGGCGCCGTCCACTGGCCGAGCTCCGGATCGAAGCGCACCCCCTTCTGATCGGGGCCGTCGGGGCCGCGCGCGTCGCCCGCGGGGCGCAGCGCGTACGGGTCGCCGAGCACCTTCAGCACGCTGCGGTCGCGCTTCGCCTCCTCGAGGACGTTCAGCAGGCTCGCGATGGTGCCGCCGCTGAACCCGCCCTTCGTCTCTCCGGCGTAGTAGGTCACGCGCTGGAGCGGCTCGCCGAAGCGCCGCTGCGCCTCGTCTTGCATCATCAGCGTGCCGAGGTCCGACGGGATCGAGTCGAAGCCGCAGCAGTGGACGATGCGCGCGCCCGTCTCTCTCGCGCGCTCGTGGTGCGCGTCGATCATGCGACGCACGAACTGCGTCTCGCCCGTCAGATCGCAGTAGTCCGTGCCGTGCTCGACGCACGCGGCGACGAGCTCGGCGCCGTACTTCGCGTAGGGGCCGACCGTCGTGCAGACGACCTCCGCGTCGCGGGCGACGGCGTCGAGCGACGCGCGGTCGTGGCTGTCCGCGATCCGCAGCGGCCAGCCGCCGGCGCGTGGGTCGATGGCGACGAGCGCTGCGCGCACGGCCTCCAGCTTCGAGCGGCTGCGGCCGGCGAGCGCGACGCGCACGCCCTCGGGTGCGTGCCGCGCGAGGTATTCGGCGACGAGCTGTCCGGTGAAGCCGGTGGCGCCGAAGAGGACGATGTCATGGGCTCGAGAGCGGTCGCGAACGCGCATGCGGCGGAGCTTGGGCCCGGCGCTGCAGGACATCAAGCGACGTGGCGCTCGCGAGGCTGAAGGCCCGCGGACCCAGCGACGGAACGATCCGTCCGGTGGCCGCCGCTACTCGAGGCCGTAGCGCTTGAGGCGCTCGCCCAGGGTGGTGCGGCTGATGCCGAGCTCTTTGGCGAGCCGGGTGCGGTTGCCATCCGTCCGGTCGAGGCCTTGGGCGATCAGCTCGCGCTCGAGCGCCTCGACGGCGTCCGCGAGCGTCCCCTCGCCGCGCGCCGCCGCTGCGACCGCGTGCCCGCCGGCCGAGCCATAGCCGCCGACGGCGCGGATCTCCGGCGCGAGGTGCTCGGGGCGGACCTCGTCCGCGTCTCCTGCCGTGATCGCCCACCGCGAGATCTCCGCGCGGAGCTCGCGCACGTTCCCCGGCCACGGGTATTGCTCGAGGCAAGCCCACGCGCCGTCGGACACGCGCTGCGGCGCGTCCTCGGTTTCGGCGAGGAAGGCCTCGACGAGCAGCCGGAGGTCGCCCGCCCGCTCGCGCAGGGGCGGGAGCTTGATGGGGAGGACGTGGAGTCGGTAGAAGAGATCTTGGCGGAAGCGCCCCTGCTCGACGAGCATCGCGAGGTCCTTGTAGGTCGCGGCCACCACACGGACGTTCGCGCGCCGCGGCGACGTGCCGCCGACCGGCATGTACACACCGTCTTGAAGCACGCGCAGCAGCTTCACCTGGAGCGCGGGCGACATGTCGCCGACCTCGTCGAGGAAGAGCGTCCCCCCATCGGCGGCACCGAAGAGCCCCTCGTTGCTCCGCGAGGCCCCGCTGAACGCGCCCCGGATGTGGCCGAAGAGCGTGGACTCCAGGAGATCGTCCGGCATCGCGGCGCAGTTCTGTGCGACGAAGGGCCGCCCCCGCCGCGCCCCGTGCTCGTGGAGCGCCCGGGCGACGAGCTCCTTGCCCGTGCCGCTCTCGCCGAGCACCAGCACGGTGGCGTCGCTGGCGGCGAGGCGGGGGAGGACCTCGAAGACGCTCTCCATCTGCGGCGAGCGACCGACGAGCCCCCAACGCGCGCTGGGGCGCTGCTCGCGTCGCGATGCGCGCTCTTTCGCGTGCGCGGCCAGCTCGCTGGCCACCGCGCGGAGCACGGCGCGCACCGGCTTGCGCGCGACCGAGTCCACGAGCGGGAGGCGTCGCGCCGCGTCGGAGGCCACCCCCTCGTCGACCCCGAGCGCCTTGAGCGCGGCCGCGACCTCGGCCCGCGGGGCCGCGTCGCTCGTGCCCAGGAAACCGGAGACCACGAGGCGCGCGAGCACGCGGCCCGCGTCGTCTCGGACGGGCTCGATCCACGCCTCGAGGCCGAGGTGACACCGCATCACGTCCCGGTGCACGTCACGGTAGAAGGCGTCGCAGCGCTCGAAGCCATCACGCGAGAAGAGCGACGCGCGGCACGCCTCGCTGCTCGAGCGCATCACGCCGCCGCGGCGATGCGCGAGCGGGCCCTCGGGCCCGACCAGCACGAGCGCGAGACCCCACGCGTCCTCGAGGATCGCGCGCGCGAGTCGGACGCTTCGGAGGCCCTCCCAGACTTCGAGGGTCATCAAGTCCACGGGGCGCGAGCCTATCGCTTCGTGGGCGCCTTGGCGACCGCGAGTGTCCTGCAGCGCGCTTCGTCACGAGGGGTCACGAAGGTCGTTCGTTTCGCGCGCCGCTCTGGTAGCCTCTCCCCTCATGCGCCTGCTGGTGGAGGGCCAGACCGACGTCGGTCGAACGCGGGGTCACAACGAGGACTTCTTCCTCTCCGATCCGGAGCTCGGCCTCTTCGTCGTCTGTGACGGGATGGGCGGGCACGCGGCGGGCGAGCTCGCCAGTCGGATGACGGCGGAGACCGTGCGAGAGGTGATCGGCGCGGGCGTCGACGAGGCGATGGACGTGGCCTCCGAGCAGCTGCGCGCGGCCGTCGAGCGCGCGAACCAGAGGGTCTTCGAGCTCGGGGTCGCCGACCGCACCAAGCGCGGGATGGGGACCACGTGCAGCGCGCTGCTCGTCCGCGGCGGGAAGGCCGCGCTCGCGCACGTGGGCGACAGCCGGCTCTACCTCCGCCGCGGCGGAGAGCTGCACGTGCTCTCGCACGACCACACCTTCTTGGCCGAGGCCGTGCGGCAGGGCGTGCTCACACCGGAGCAGGCGCGCGAGAGCGAGCACGGGAACATCGTCACGCGCGCGGTCGGACCGCAAGAGCGCGTGCTCGTCGACGTCCTCGTCTTCGACGTCCTTCCGGGAGACGTCCTTCTCCTCTGCAGCGACGGGCTGCACCAATACTTCGAGGACGACGCCGAGCTCGGTGCGGCGCTCGACGGCGACGACGAGGTCGCCGCGACGCTCGTCGCGACCGCCAACGAGCGCGGCGGAGAAGACAACATCACCGCCCTCCTCGTGCGGGTCGCGCCCTCCGTACCGGCCGAGCCGGCGGAGCTCGACCGCGCGACGCAGGTGACCGCGGACCTGTCGACTCTCCACCACGTCCACCTCTTCAGCGAGCTGGATCTGGCGGAGCTCACCCAGGTCTGCGCCGCGCTCGACTCCCGCTTCGTCGCGGCGGGCGAGACGATCGTCGAGCAGGGGGAGGGCACCGAGGGCCTCTACGTCATCGTCGAGGGGGAGGTCGAGGTGCTCCGTGACGGCGCGCGCGTCGCGCTCCTGCCGGCCGGCGCGCACTTCGGGGAGATGGCGCTCTTGAACCAGCGCCCGCGCAGCGCGACGGTGCGAGCGAGCACTGACTGTCGGCTCCTCCACCTCCCTCGCGACGCGTTCTACGCGGTCGTGCAGCGGAGCCCCGTGGTGGGCGTGAAGTTCCTGTGGCGGCTGGCCCAGACCTTGGGGGTGCGGCTCGACGACGCCTACGACACGCCGTCGCAGGCAGCCGAAGCGGTGAAACGACAGACGCTCATCTACGGCGTGTACCCGAGCCCATTCCATCCGCGGCGCTGAGCGCGCGTCGAGACGATGGGGCGCGGGGACCGCGCCTCGCGACGATGGGGCGCGGGGACCGCGCGTCGAGCGGATGGCGTAGAGACGACGGGGCGCGCGGGCACCGCGCGTCGCGAGCCCGCGTGGAGACTGTGTGTCGGGCCTCTGAGCCCCAGCGGGGTGACGCGGCCCCAGCCCGCGGGTTCGCGCGCCCAGATGACCCGGTCGGGGCGCGTCGAGGCACCTTACGGGAGCCGACCTCTCACCTGCGGACGCTCCATGACGTTTTCGACCTCCCGTCCCTGCGAACCTCCGTGCGTCGATGAGCCTCGGGGAAGGGCGTCTCGTCCAGTGAGAGCATACGGCACGAACGTTGCGTTGGCCTTCAACGTGGACCCACGTGTGCTTCGTTTGCCTCTTTCGGTCGGCACCCTGATATCGTCTCGGGCGATGCTCCGACGGATCGTGGCGCCTCTGGTGCTCGTCGCGCTCGCTGCGGGATGCCCGGGCAAGCTGCAGAACCCCGAACGATTCCCTGCGACGCCGCTCCCCGAGTGCGCGGGGAACATCGACGTCGTCGCCGACATCTTCCAACGTCGTTGCGGCACCGACAGCTGCCACCAAGGCTCGGAGCCCGCGTCGGCGCTGAACCTCATCGATGGCGATCCCTTCGCGAACCTCCTCTCGGTCCCGAGCACCGAGTGCGACGGCCGGCTTCGGGTCGATCCAGAGAATGTCATCGAGTCCTTCCTCCTCGATAAGCTCCGCGGGCCCGAGTACATCCCGCCTGGTTGCGGCGACCCGATGCCCTTCCTCTCGCGGCTCAACGGCAACGAGATCGCGTGCGTCGAGCGTTGGATCCTCGAGAACATCATGGAGCGCAGCGACGGCGGCATGCCCCGGCCCGACGGGGGTGCGGGTGATGCGGGCGGGGGGGACGCCGGGGGCGACGCGGGCGACGCGGGCATGGCGAGCGATCCTTGCCAGCCGATCGCGGACGCCGGCCACCTCCTCTGCCAGCGAGCGCCGGGCCGCTGCGAGGCGGTCTTCATGAGCTCCAACTGCAACGCGGTCTGCGCGCTCGCTGGTCTCGTCTGCGTGAGCTCGTACGCCGACGATGACATGGGCATGTGCACCTACGACACCGACACGTCGTTCGGTTGCGACGACGGGGGCGGACGCATGACCGACTACTGCATCTGCGGGGAGGCCTGATCGTGCGCTGGCTCGCGTTCGGGGTGATCGTCGTGGCGGCGCTCGCGTCGTCGTCGTCGGTGGAGGCGCAGGTCGCGATCGGGCTCGACGGCGCGCGCAGCGACTCCGTCCTCCGGCAGGTCGCCACGCGGCTGCAGCGCGCAGGGCACGACGTGACGGCGGTGCAAGTCGGGCGCGCCACGCCGTCGGAGGTCGCGCAGCGGACAGGCGCGACCATCGTCGTCACGGGGCGCATCTCGCGTCGCGGCGGGCGGTGGCGCGCCAGCGCGACGGTCTTCGCCGCCGACGGTCGTGAGGTCGGAGAGGTCGAGGCTTCTGCGCCCGGGCTCGCGGGGATGGTCACGCAGCTCTCCGGGCGTCTGGACGCGGCGCTCGGCGAAGTGTCCAGCGCGGCTCCGGTCACGCCGCTCGAGCGGCGACGGGTCGTGGTGGCCGAGGTGGAGGGGCCGCCCGCCGCGAGCGGCCGCGTCACGCGCGCGGTGGTGAGCGCGTTGCAGTCGCGCCCTGGCGAGGTCGAGCTGCTCGAGCGTTCGACCTTCGACGGCGAGGCGAGCCGACAGGGCGTCGATCTCGGGAGCCCGAGCGGGCTCACCCAGGTAGCGGCCGAGACGGGCGTCGCGGCCTACGTGACCGGCCGCGTGACGCGCCGAGGTCGGACTTGGCAGGTCGAGCTCGAGGTGCGCGACGGCCGCTCGGGCCGCTCGGTCGGGACCGCGAGCTTCAGCGGCCGCAACCCCACCGAGCTCGCGAGCCAGGTCGAGCGTGGCGCCTTCGCGGGGCTACGGGATGGCCTCGCCGCTTCCTCGGCGCCTGAGCCGCCCGCGCGGGCCGTGGGGCGCGCGGTCAGCGTCTCCGATCCCGAAGAGTCCGCGATCGCCGACACGCGCGTGTACGAGGCGGACGCAGGGGAGCGCGCCTACGTCGCGATCGACCTCGGCGTCTACTTCCGCCTCTTCAGCCGTCGCCTCCGCTACACGGACGACCTCTACGGGTTGCTCCGGACGTATACCTTGCCGCTCGGGCCTTCCATCCGCTTCGACGGCCGCTGGTACCCCGGCGCACACATCGGCGACGGCTTCTACGCGCACATCGGCTTCGACTTCGCGTACGAGCTCGCCTTCGGGATCGACTCGCGCCGGGCCGATGGCGAGGTCTTCCCGACGAGCTCGCGTGCGTGGAGCGTCGGCATGCGCGGCCGCGTGCCCTTCGGCGCGCACGAGGCCTCGCTCGGCGTGGGGTACGGCCTGCACAGCTTCGTCGTAGAGGCGGCCGGCCCCTCGCAGCCGGGTCGCGAGATCATCCCGCAGGTCCCTGGCATGACCTACCGCTTCGTGCGCCTGCAGGCGGAGGGGCGCTTCGCCCTCATCGGTGGGCTCCGCGCGACCCTGCGGGCGGCGTACCTCGTCATGCTCGACACGGGCGGCGTCCAACAAGACATCTGGTTCCCGCGCGCGAGCGCCGGCGGCGTCGAGGCGGAGGTGATCGTCGGCTACGAGCTCGACGTCGGCCTCGAGATCCGGCTGAGCTGGGACGTGCGTCGCTACTTCTTCTCCATGAACCCCGAGGTCGGCGACCCCTTCATCGCGGGCGGCGCGCTCGACCAATACTTCGGCTATACGCTCGGCGTCGCCTATCGGTACTGACGTCTGCGTGCGCCTCCGAGGTCGGGTCACTACGCTCAGCAGATGACGGTCACTCGCAGCGGAGCGCTCCCTCCCGAAGGGGATCGGGCGGACGAGGTGTCGGCTCTCGCGGCGCCAGCGGCCGTCGGCACGGCGCCGTCGCGCGTTGGACTGCACGGCCATTGGCAGACGCTGCGGCCCTTCCTCACGCAGCTCCTCGCGGCGCGCCCCGCGCCTCCTTCGCGCCATTGGCGGACCGCCCTGCACGATCCGGTCGTCGGTGAGGTCCGGCTCACGGGGAGGTTGCACGAGCTGCCCGGGCCCGAGCTCCTCGTCGTGGTCCACGGGCTCGGCGGCAGCCACCGCAGCATGTACATGCTCGACGCCGCGCGCGTGGCGATCGCAAGCGGGGTGTCGTGCCTGCGGCTGAACCTGCGCGGCGCCGACCGACGCGGGAGCGACTATTACCACGCGGGGCTCACGGTCGATCTGCGCGCGGCGCTCGAGGCGCGCGACCTCGCGCGCTTCGAGTCGATCTACGTGCTCGGGTACTCGCTCGGCGGGCACGTCACGCTCCGCCTCGCCGCGGAGGGCTTACCCCCGCGCGTGCGGAGCGTCGCCGCGATCTGTGCGCCCATCGACCTCGAGGCGGGCGCCGTCGAGATCGACAAACCCAGGAGCGCGCTCTACCGCACCAAGCTCCTCGACGGGCTCAAGGAGATCTACGCCGTCGTCGCCTCGCGCCGCGAGGTGCCCGTGCCGCTCCCGGAGGCGCGTCGCATCCGGACCCTGCGCGAGTGGGACGAGCGTATCGTCGCGCCGCGGCACGGCTTCGCGAGCGCCCTCGACTATTACCGACGGGCGAGCGTCGGTCCGCTCTTGGAGGCGGTCGAGGCTCCGACCCTCGCGGTGGTCGCGGAGCGCGACCCCGTCGTCTTCACCCACACGGTGCGCCCTCACCTGACGCGCCAGTCGAAGGTCCGCACCGTCTTCCTGGAGCGAGGGGGGCACGTCGGCTTCCCGGCCGACATCGACCTCGGGCTCACGGATCGTGGGGGCGCGCGTGACGGGCTCGAGGCGCAGGTGCTCGGCTGGCTGCGTTCGCCGAGCTGACGTTGGGAATGGTGCTTGCGTTCTGATACTCTCCGGCTCGAATGCGTCGAGCGTGGGGATGGGGATGGCTCGGGCTGCTCGCGTTCGCGCTGGCGTGCCCAGGTCGAGGCGAGGACCCGAACGACGCTGCGGTCGACGTCGCCGACGCTCCCGACGCGAGCGTCGACTCCGGCGGCTGCGATGGCGCGTCCTGCGAGATCGCGACCTGCGACGACGGGGTGCGGAACGGCGCCGAGACGGACGTCGACTGTGGCGGCCCGTGTGCTGGTTGCGAGGTCGGCGGGCGCTGCGGTGACGACGGCGATTGCCTCGGCATGGCTTGCCTCGAGGGATACTGCGCGGAGCCCGACTGTGCCTCGGGGCGTCGCGATCGGATGGAGACGGACGTCGACTGCGGGGGGCCGGAGTGTCGCCCCTGCGAGGTCGGCGCGTCGTGCGAGGTCGGCGGCGACTGCCTCTCCGGCGTATGCCTCGACGACCGGTGCGCGGCGCCGAGCTGCGACGACGAGGTGCGCAACGGCGACGAGACCGACGTCGACTGCGGCGGGAGCTGCGAGGGCTGCGGGGTCGGCGCGACCTGCGCGGGGCCGACGGACTGCGCGAGCGAGGTCTGCCAAGACGAAGCGTGCGCTCCAGCGGCGTGCGGCGACGGGGTGAGGAACGGCGACGAGACGGATGTCGACTGCGGCGGCCCCGACTGTGGGCGCTGCGCGGTCGATCGCGCCTGCGTGGCGGGGCTCGACTGCGGATCGCGGGTGTGCGCAGATGGACTCTGCGCGTCCGCGACCTGCGTCGACGGGGTGAGCAACGGCGACGAGACGGACGTCGACTGCGGCGGCCGCTGCGACCCGTGCGCGGTCGGCGAAGGCTGCGACGTCGCGAGCGACTGCGCGTCGCGGGTCTGCGCGTCGGGGGCGTGCGTGGGCGCGGGCTGTGGGGACGGCGTCCGCAACGGCGACGAGACTGACGTCGACTGCGGCGGGACCTGTGGTCCGTGCGCGACCGAGCGTCGCTGTGGGGTGAGCTCCGACTGCCTCAGCGGCGTGTGCGATGCGGGCCTCTGCGCCGCCGCGCGCTGTGTGGACGGCGTCCGGAACGGCGCCGAGACGGACGTCGACTGCGGTGGAGGGCGCTGCGCCCCGTGTGCGGACGACGCCTCGTGCGAGGTGGCGGCCGACTGCCAGAGCCACGTCTGCGGCGACGGCACCTGCCTCACGGCGATGTGCGGCGACGGCGCGCTCAATGGCGACGAGACCAGCGTGGACTGTGGCGGCGCTTGTGCGCCATGCGCCGACGGACTCGCGTGCGAGGTGCCGCTCGATTGCGCGTCCGGCGTGTGCGTCGCGCAGGTCTGTCGCGTGCCGCGCTGCGATGACGGCGTCCGCAACGGCGGAGAGCCGGACGTCGACTGCGGTGGGCGCTGTGATCCGTGCGCGTTGGGCGGGGCCTGCCTCGTGGGCGCCGACTGCACGAGCGGGTCGTGCGTCGCGGGGAGCTGCGCCGCGGCGTCGTGTGCGGACGGCGTGCGCAATGGCGACGAGTCCGCGATCGACTGCGGCGGGAGCTGCCCGGCCTGCGCGGCGGGCGAGCGCTGCGGCGGCCCCACCGATTGCGCGAGCGGGGTCTGCGACGCGGCTGTCTGCGTGGCGCCGACGTGCGCCGACGGCGTGCGGAACGGGGCGGAGACCGGCGTGGACTGTGGCGGGCCGTGCGCGCCCTGCGCGAGCGGTCAGGGGTGCGCCATCGCGTCCGACTGCGCCTCCGGTGTCTGCGCCGCCGGCGCGTGCGCGGCGCCGTCCTGCACCGACGGAGTGCGAAACGGAGGTGAGACCGCGGTGGACTGCGGTGGCAGCTGCGGGCCCTGCGGCGTCGGTGAGCGATGCGTCCTCGCCGCCGAGTGCGTCACCGGGGTTTGTGCAAGCGGCTTCTGCGCGGCCCCAAGGTGCGACGACGGCGTACGCAACGGGAGCGAGACGGACGTCGACTGCGGCGGGACCTGCGTCGCGCGCTGCGCTCACGGCGCGGCGTGCCTCGTGCCAGCGGATTGCCAGAGCGACGTCTGCACGGCCGGGTTCTGCGCTGCCCCGGCTTGCGACGACGGGGTTCGCAACGGGAGCGAGAGCGACGTCGACTGCGGCGGGAGCTGCGCGGCGTGTGGCGCGGGTCGCCGCTGCGACGCGGGCGCCGACTGCGGGAGCGGGGTCTGCGTGGCGGACACGTGCGCGGCGCCGACGTGCGTGGACGGCGTGAGGAACGGGGCAGAGACCGACGTCGACTGTGGCGGCGGGGTGTGCGACCGCTGCGGGCGCGGCGAGCAGTGCGGGACCGACTCGGACTGCGACACGGACGGCTGCGTCGCCGGGCGTTGCCGGGTGGGGCCGACGGCGGGCTTCTCGCTCTCGCCGTCGAGCGGCGACGCGCCGCTCCTCGTCACGGCCACCAGCCTCGCCGTGGCGGGCGACGCCGCGATCGTGAGCGTCGAGTACGACTTCGGATCGGGCTACTCGGCGTCGACTGCCTACACGTTCACCTCCGCGGGCACGTACGTGGTGACCCAACGTGTGGTCGACGCGAACGGGCTGAGCCAGACGACCGCGCAGCCCGTCGAAGTGACGGAGCTCATCACCTTCGACTGCCGGCTGAGCACGACGGACCGAACGCCCGCGCCCACGCTCGAGCTCACGAGCGATCGTCTCGGCGCGGAGTGGAACACCCTCGACCTCGCGGGCGTGCGGAGCGAGTGCGCGGTGCAACCGGGGAGCGGCGTCTTCTACTTCGAGGCGAGCATCGAGCCTCACGACTGCGACCGCGCGGAGGTGCCGCTGGGCTGCGTGCTTCCGCTGCGTGATCAGGCTTATGTCGGCGTCACGACGGGGGCGACGCCAGTCGCCCAGAACCCGGGCGCGACGGCCGCGGGCTTCGAAGCGGCGACGGGCGGCCAGTTTGGCGGAGGTGGGGGCTACCTCGGGTCCTTCCCGCGGGACCTGAACACCACGTGGGGCTTCGTGCTCGACTACCGCGGCGCGAGCCCCGTGGTGCACGCGATCGCGGAGGGCTGGACCGGCCCCGAGGTGATGCAGACCCGCGCGCTCTCTACGACCGCTCCCATCTACGCGGCGGCGTCCGGGGTGCGTCGCAAGGTCGGCGTGGAGATGCAGTTCAACTTCGGCGGCGACGTCACGAACCGGCCATTCCACTTCGACGTCGACGCCGTTCTCCGCGGCGCGGGGCTCGCCGACGCGGCCGACGCGCTGACGCTCGGCTGGAGCGGGAGCGCGGCGCGACCCGCGAACGCGAGGCCGTCGCTCACGGTCAGCGGCGACGTGAGCGTCACGCTGGGCACCTCCGTGACGCTGACGGCGACGGCGACGGATGCCGAGGATGGGAACCTGACGGGCGCCGTGCGCTGGGAGGACCTCGCGACGGTCTACCGCGCGCGGGACGAAGGGGTCGGCGGATCGTTCACGTTCACGCCGCGCTCCGTGGGGCTTCACCCCGTGCGCGCGACGGTCGTCGACGCGGGCGGGCGTCGCCGACAGCGCGTCGTCCAGGTCCAGGTCTCGGGCCCGCTGCCCTCGCCGCCGACGGTGACGCTCGTCGACGATCCGCTCGTCGACCCGCTCGTCGGCGCCGACATCGCGCTCTCCCCGGACGGGCTCTCCGCGCGCTGGGTCGCGTACGACAAGATGGGGATCCGGGGGAGCGCGCCGCTCCTCGGTGACTTCTGGTATTTCGAGCTCTCGCGCCTCGGTGACCCCGCGAACCAGGGCGGCGGCGTCGTGATCGGCGAGGGGGACCTCAACCCCTACCGCGCCGACGTCGTTCCGCCGAGCGTGTCGGTGAACACCGGCGGTGGCACCTGGCAGAACATCATGTACGTGAGCAGCTTCGACGCGGCGGCAAACACGACCTACGGCTTCGCGGTCGACTACCGCGGCACGAGCCCCGTGGTCTACGTCGTCGTCGGCGGCAGCGTGATCCGCGAGATCCCGATGAGCGACGCCTTCGTCGCCGTCTATCCGATGCTCTACGGCAACCCGACCGAGCAGGGGTTGCCCTACGACGCGCGCGCCAACTTCGGGGCGACGCCGTTCGCGCAGGATCCCTGCGCCGCGCTCGCGGCGTATGGCGTGCCGCCCGCCACGCGCACCGCGCTCCGGCGTGGGTGGGGCGCCCACGCGACGACGAGCTGCCCCTGAGCCGCCAGGCGGTGGACGCTCAGCGTGCGGGGCGGTGCCGGTTCTCGAACCACGCGCGATAGCGGGCCATCTTCGCGCGTTGGTCGGCGGGGGCTTGCCGCCGGCAGCTCCGCCGCTCGTCGCTCCCTTCGGGCGCGCCCCAGCGGATCTCGACGCAATCGTTCGGGTTGTAGGCCATCTCGAGCGCCCGCGCGCGCGCGACGACGTCGGCGAGGGTGAGCGACTGCGGCTCGCCGTCGGACCGGGTGTAGGTGAAGCGTCGGCGGGCCAGCTCCTCGTCGAGCCAGCCGCGCAGGCCCTGGGCGACGGCTTCGGCATCGCGGGCATCGACGCCGAAGCGCTCGGGGCTCCGCGAGACGACGTCGGGGAGGCCGGTCACGGCGTCGATGCTGACCAGCAGGCGCAGATCGCGGCTCGGCGTCGAGAAGTCCTCCCAGGCCCCGGCGGTCAGGAAGATGTCGGCGCCGTCGGGCATGTCGATGGCGCGGAAGCCGCGCCCACGCATGTACTCCTCGCCAGTGTCCACGCTGACGACGCGCCGGACCACGGACTCCTCGAGGGCGTCGACGAGGCTCGCCTGCACCGCGCGGGGGTCGAGGGCGCGCGGGTTGATGAGCGCGTCCATCGCCTCGTAGAAGTCGTCGGCGCTGCCGCGGTATTGCTGGTCGCTCCAGGGCACGTGGTCGCGCGTGCGGCGGAGGGCTTCGTTCGAGAGGAGCGAGACGCTCCGGCTCTGTCGGTCGTAGACGACGGGGCGCCACGCCTTGAAGCCCGCGCCCGCCTCGGTCGTCTCGGGTGAGAAGAGGAACGAGCCTCGCCAGAAGCGGCGGCGGCCGACGACGGCGTCCGGCTGCGCGTCCGCGGCCAGCAGCATCCCGTAGCTCTCGGTCGTCTGGGGCGTCCAACGCACGACGACGAGGATGTGGCCGTAGGGATCGGCGAAGACCGCGCCAGGGCGGAGCCCTTCGCGCGTGAGGGGGACCGGGTAGACGTCGGTGTCGTCGTCGGCCGGGAGCGTGCGGTTCGAGGAGGAGTGGACGTTGCGCGCGACGTCGCGGATCAGCGCCTGGAACGCGGCGACCTCGTCGCGCCCGGGGTAGGGGTCGACGTTGCTCCGGACGGCGCCTGGGCACATCGGCGGACGACCCTCGCGGCCGCGGCTGCATTGCCGCCACGCGAAGGGGAGCCGCAGCTTCCACGCGAAGTAGGCGCGCAAGAAGTAGGGGAGGTCGGCGCAGTCGGGCCGCAGGTCGAGGCGCTCGTCCTCACCCAGCATGCGATGATCGTAGAGCAGGTTGCGCTCGCGATCGGCGATCAGCGCCTGCAGGCTCGGCCAGGTGGTCTCTTCTCCCTCGGGCTCGCGGAAGAGCTGCTCGACGAAGGCGGCGTACAGGTTCTCGGTGTCGCGCTCCCACGACCAGAGCGGCTCCCACGCGGGGGCCTCGGCGCCGCGCGCCTCCGGCTCGGGGCCGTGGCGCGCGACGGGGATGCGCTTGCACGCCACGACGCGCTCACCATCGCCGAGCACCGCGGTCCAGAGCCCCTCGCGGGGTCGCTCTACCTCTGCCCATCGCGCGTAGGGGGGGCCACCCAGCGCGCGCACGGGTGCGTCGACGCGCTCGCCGCGTGGGTCGAAGAGCGCGAGCTCGACGGAGCCGGGGTCGTCGGTGACGCTGACGAGCACGCGGAGCGAGCGCCCGACGGTCGGGCGCCAGGGGGAGCGGAAGATGCGCGCGTCGAGGTGGTCCGAGCACTCCTCGGGTCGGCTCACGGGCGCCGCGGGACGGAGCGTCGCGGCGCCGCCGAGCTCGACGCCTGGCGGCTGGCCGAAGACCACGACCCGCGTGACGCGCGAGAGGAAGTCGGTCCGCGTGCTGCCCTCGCCGAGGGAGAGATCGCTGATGGCGACGCGGTCGACCCGCCGCAGCGTCTCGAGCGGGCGTCCCTCGTCGTCCTCGGTGCCCTCGCAGGGCTCGAGGTACTCGCTGAACGAGTGGATCGCGAAGGGTCGACCGTCGTCGTCGCGGCCGAGATAGAGCATCACGTGGCCCGGGAAGTGGAGCATCACGACGCCCTTGCGCTGCGCCTCCTCGAGCAGGAGCGCCTTCTCCGCGCGGCCCATGCCTTCGACGTCGATGACGTACGAGCCGGCGGTCGCTTGGCGCGCGCTGTGGCGCGGCAGGTGGAGGCCGTAGGCCGCGAAGACATCGAGCACGTAGCGCGAGCAGTCGCGGCCCCCTGCGCGCCCGCCCCAGCCGTATGGGCTGCCGAGGAGCGCGAAGGCGTCCGCGAGGAACGCCCGGCGGGTGAGGGCGCGCTCGGTCGTCGTCAGGCGCGCCGGGCGCGGCGCGATCGCGAAGCCCTGTCGGCTCGCGACGTCGACGCCCGCTTCGGCGGGGCTCGCGGCGCGAGGGATCGAGCGCGGGCGAGTGGGCTCCGCGGGGGAGACGAGCGGCACGAAGGTGCCCGCAGGCAGGCGCACGGTCGTGTCCGACACGCGCACCTCGGCGTCCTCTTCGAGGCGGCCGCGCGGGCCGTCGAGGACCCGCGCGCGCCGATCGCTCGGCACCTCGGGCGAGAGCGCGGCGTCCGCGTCGATCCAGCCGAGCGCGTAGCGCGTGCGCGCGAGGCGCATGCCGTTCGGCCAGGTGGCGAGCAGCTCGATCGGCTCCTGCGCGCGTACGAGGCTGCAAGCGTTGCGGTCGAAGTCGAGGTCGAGCGAGGGCGTGTAGTAGCCTTCGGCGCGTGGCGTGCAGCGGAGCGGGATGGGCTCGACGGCGACGCGCAGGCTCGGCTGGACCGCGAGCGTCGGCGGCATCGTGACTGCCGCGACGGCCTCGGGGGGGAGGCGGCTGCCGTCGGCGGCGAGGAAGCCGCCGTCGTCGAAGCGCTCGCGGACGTAGGTGAGGCGCTCGTCGAGCTCGGCGCGGAGGGCCTCGACGTCCGCGGGGGCCCCGAGCGAGGAGCGCTGGGGCTCGGCGCCGGTGATGGCGCGGACGTGGGCGCGGATCTCGACGGGCGAGAGGAGCGTGGCGTCGAGGTCGCCGTACGCTTCGCTCCGCGCCAGCCAATAGTCGAGGGTCTCGTGCTCGGGCCGCACGTGGGGCAGGCGCTCGGGGGCCGCGGCCTGCGCCGGGCAGTGGCTGGGGCGGTCATCCTCGGCGCCGGTGGATGCTCGCGAGGTCCGGACTTCGTCGGTCGCTTCGTCGGGCCGCTCGCTGCCACACCCGACGTGGCAGGCGGGCAGCGCGAGCAGGAGCGCCATCACGCCAGTCGCCCAGTCCGCGCCGTGAGCGGTCTTGTGTGTCGTTCGGTACACGTTCTCTGGAGGGTAGAAGCTCGGGGCCGTCCGCGCATGTTCCCGGCTCGGTTGCGGCTTGGGATGCGCATGGGCGCGGATTTGGGCGTGGATTTGGGCGTGGATTTGGGCGTGGATTTGGGCGTGGATTTGGGCGGCGGCTCGAGGGATCGATCAGATCTCCGCGTGGCTCACGGCGGGGTGCGCACGCGGAGGAGGTGGAGGTGTGCAGAGGTGGAGGTGGAGGTGGAGGGATCGAGCAAATCTCCGTGTGGCTCACGGCGGGGGAGGACACGCCCCGCCACACCGGCGCGGCGCTGATG
>JAHBWH010000157.1 GCA_019637115.1 Myxococcales bacterium
CCGAATCGAGGGTCTCGACCCGAGGGAGGCGGCCGAGATCGAAGAGGTCTCCTCGGTCGTCCTCCGCAGCCGCCTACGCCACGCATGCGCGGACGTGGCTTCTGCGTTGGCCC
Source organism: Myxococcales bacterium (assembly GCA_019637115.1). Classification (GTDB taxonomy): domain Bacteria; phylum Myxococcota_A; class Polyangia; order Polyangiales; family Houyiibacteriaceae; genus JACKEH01. The sequence goes on from JAHBWH010000157.1 coordinate 114, forward strand.
GCGACCCCTATTTGTCGAAGGTGTTCACGCGATGAGGCTCGTCACCGACCCAAACCAGGAGCTGGTGGAGCGTGTCTTGCGCGCGTCGCGTCGTATCGAAGCGCCAGGCATCGACGAGGCCGAGGCGCGCGAGCGAGTCGAGCGCGCGCTCGCGCGGGCCCGCGCGCTCGAACGTCGCGAACATCGCGCGCGCGCGGCGGTGACGCTCGCAATCGCCGCCGCCGCGCTCGTGGCGCTCGTCGCCTGGCAAGGCGCGTCGACTGACCCGACCCCGCGCGCCGCGTCGACTGATCCGACCCCGCGCGCCGCGTCGTCCACGCCCGCCGCCGCGGAGACGTCAGCGCGCGCGAGCGAGGCGACGGTCGCGCTGCTGCCGAGCGGCGACCGGCTCACGCCAGCGCCCGGGGCGCGCTACGTCGTCGAGGCGTCCGGAGAGCAGCGCCTGGTGAAGCTCCTCGGCGGCGAAGTCGGCTTCGACGTCGCGACCATCGACGGCGGAAGCTTCACCGTGGTCGCGGGAGATGTCACGGTTCGCGTGCGGGGCACCGTCTTCTCGGTTCGCTTCGAGCGCAGCGTCGACGTCGAGGTGCGCGAAGGGGTCGTCGAGGTCGAGCGAGCGGGGGCGCTCGTCAGGCTGGGCCGCGGCGAGCGTTGGAGCTCGGTCGCGTTCGAAGAAGAAGGCGGACGCCCGATCGAGTCGGACGTTCGCGTGGGCATCGCGTCCATCGACCCCGGAACGTCCAAGCGCGGGTCGGCCCGCGAGCTCCGCCGCCCCGCGCGAGCCACGCCAGGGTCGAGCCGGGACGACGACGCGTCCGAGCTGCTTCGGGCCCGGAGTCTCCTGCTTGCTCGGGACTTCGAGGGAGCGCTGGACGCTTGCCGTTCGCGCGACGGCGCGGACTGGCTGCTGCTGCGTGCGGACGCGCTCCGTGGCCTGCGTCGGTGGCGAGAGGCGGCGGAAGCGTACGACGCCGCTGTGATCGTCCTCTCGGATGCGCGTCGCGCGCAGGTCGGCTACGCCGCGGCGCGGCTGTGGTCGGGGCCACTCGCTGACGCCAGCGCGGCGCTCGAGTCGTTGTGGTCGAGTCGCGCCGCGCGTCCTGGCTCATCGGTCGAAGAACGAGCGCGCGCGCTGGAGATCGAGTTGCTCCTGCGGTTGCGACGAGATCCCAGCGCGAGGGTGCGAGAGTACCTCGAGCGTTTCCCCTCCGCCTCGATGACCACCGGGGCGGCTCCCCGACCCGACGACCCTGGTGGGGCGCCATGAGCGGTTGCGGCCCGAGCGAGGGGTGGGCTCGGGAGCGCAGCCATCGGATCGACGCGGGACCGACGACTCAGCGGCCGCGCGGGAGCGCGAGCTCGCCAGCGCACGACGGAACACGGCGGACGTCTCTGGATCTCGACGGAGCGCCGCCCACCCTGTAATTACTTCGGCTCGTGACGCAGTCGTTCGTCGCCCTCCTGCTCCTCCTCGCGCTCGCTCCCTGTGGGACGTCCGAAGGTCCCCTCGTGGCGTCGCCCACCGTGGCGCCCGCGGGGGGCGAGACCGCCGCGCCGGGTCAGGGCGCGCGTGCCGCTCTGGCAGCGGAGACGCCCCCCGCAGACGAGCCCGCGCCGCCGCCTTCGCCGCCGGACGAGCCGCTCCGGCTGGCTGAGCCCTCGGTGCACTCTCCACTCGGCCCGCGCGAGCTCGAGGCGCTCCGCGCGATCGTCGAGCGCGCGACGCGTCGTGAGGACGTCTTCGCGAAGATGGGCGGCTCGAGCATCGAGAGTCGCGCGTTCCTGCATTGCTTCGCGCGCGGCGACGACGTCGATCTCGGCGCGCGGACCGACCTCACGGCGACGCTCGAGCACTTCCGGGGCGGTAACGCGGGCGGCGGCGATCCGTTCCGGCGAGAGAGCCTCGCCGCGAAGGTCGGCTGGTCGCTCCGCCAGGGGCTGACGGGCCGGCCGCCGCGCGTGGTCGAGGAGGCGCGGGTCACCGACGCGCGCTACGCGCTCGCGTTCTTCGGTGGCAACGACGTGCAGGGGCGCGACCCGCGCACCTTCGGCGAGCGCATGGAGCGGGTCATCGAGCTCCTCGGCGCGCGCGGGGTCGTGCCGATCCTCGGTGCGGTGATGCCGCGCGGCGACAACCCGGCGATGGACGAGGTGGCGCGCCGATACAACCGCACGAGCCGGGCGCTCGCGCGCGCGTGGGGGCTCCCCTACGTGGACTTCTACGCCGCGGTCGCCGGGCTGCCCGGACGCGGGCTCGCGGGTGACGGCGTGCACCCGAACGTCTTGCTCGTCGGGGGCCGCTCGAGGGCCTGCGATCTCACCGAAGAGGGCCTCGAGCGGGGGCAGAACCAGCGGAACCTGCGGACGCTCGAGGCGCTCGATCGCTTGCGCCGCGCGCTCTCCAGCGGCGAGCCGCTCGACGAGTCGCCCGCCGCGCCCTACGGCGCGGGCACGCCGGCCTCGCCGCTCCGGCTCGCGGAGCTTCCCTTCGGCGAGCGTGTCCCCGCGGCGACGCTCGGCGCCGAGCTCGACGGCTATTCGTGCGAGGGCGCGCCCGCCGCGCCCGGCCGCGAGCGTGTCTATCGGGTCCGGGTCGAGGCGCCGACGCGCTTGTGGATGTCGGCGTACGCGGGGAGCGCGGCGCCGCGGCTCTTCTTGCTCGGCGCGACCCCGGATCCCTCGACGTGTGTCCACCACGGCGTCGGCTTCGAGCGCGAGCTCGAGCCGGGCGTGCACCACGTCGTCGTCGAGCTGCCACCGGGGGCGCCGGACGACGTGACGCTCACGGTGCTCGCCGACGGCCCCGCAGACTGAGCGCCGCGGACCGAGCGCCGCGGACTGAGCGCAGCGGGGTGAGCGCAGCGGACCGAGCGCCGCAGACGGAGCGCCGCGGACCGAGGCCATGGACGGAGCGCCGCGGACCGAGGCCATGGACGGAGCGCCGCGGACCGAGCGCCGTGGACGGAGCGCCGTGGACGGAGCGCCGCGGACCGAGCGCCGCGGGCTGAGCGCCGTGGACCGCCGCGGACCGAGCGCCGCGGGCTCGGCGCTATGGCTGAGCGCCACGACTCGACGCTCCGAGGGATGATCCGGCGCGGGCGCCAGCGCCGGCTGCGTGCCATGAGGGCCGAATGCTCGACTCCACCGCCTTCGTCGCCCGTGAGCTCTCGCTGCCCGAGCGCGACGTCGCCGCGACGCTCGCGCTCCTCGACGAGGGCGCGACCGTGCCCTTCATCGCGCGTTACCGCAAAGAGCGCACCGGAGGCCTCGACGAGGTGCAGATCCGCGCCATCGAGGAGCGCTCGGCTTACCTGCGCGCGCTCGACGAGCGCCGCGCGACCGTGCTCGCCGCCATCGACGAGCAAGGCGCCCTCACCCTCGAGCTCCGTCGCGCGATCGAGGCGTGTACCAGCAAGGCCGCGCTCGAGGATCTCTACGCGCCCTACAAGAAGAAGCGGCGTACGCGCGCCACCGTCGCGCGCGAGCGAGGCCTCGGGCCGCTCGCCGAGCGCATCCTCGCGCAGCCTCGCGGCGGTGACCCCGCGCGGGAGGCGAGCGCCTTCGTGAAGGGGGAGGTCGAGAGCGTCGCCGACGCGATCGCGGGGGCGAAGGACATCGTCGCCGAGGTCGTCGCGGACGATCCGCGCGCGCGAGGCGCCGTGCGCCAGACCTTCCTCGAGCGCGGGCGGGTCGCTTCCTCGGCGGCGCGTGGGAAGAAGAACGAGCGCAGCAAGTTCGAGCAATATTACGAGTTCGCCGAGCGCGTGGATCGCATCCCCTCCCACCGCGTGCTCGCGATCTTCCGTGGGGAGGCGGAGGGGTTCTTGCGGTGGTCGATCGACGTCGACGACGCCCAGCTCGTCGAGCGCCTCGCGAGTCTCGTCCGCGTCGACCGGCGCTCGCCCTTCGGGGGCTTGCTCGCCGAGGCGGTCGAGGACGCCTACCGACGCCTCTTGACCCCGAGCCTGACGAGCGACGTGCGCGGGACGTTGAAGGAGCGCGCGGACGCCGCGGCCATCGAGGTCTTCGCGGACAACCTCCGAGACCTGCTCCTGGCCGCGCCGCTCGGCGAGCTGCCCGTCCTCGGCGTCGACCCGGGGATCCGCACGGGGTGCAAATGCGCCGCGCTCGACGCGACGGGGCGCTTCGTCGCGCACGAGACCCTCTTCCCCGACCGCCGGGAGGCCGAGGCGGCGGCGTCGCTCGCGCGGCTCGTGCGCCGCGTCGGCGCTCGCGCGGTGGCGGTCGGCAACGGCACCGCGGGCCGCGAGACGGAGGCGTTCGCGCGGCGAGCGCTGAAGGACGCGGCGCTCGACGACGTCATGGTCGTGAGCGTCAACGAGTCGGGGGCGAGCATCTACAGCGCGTCGGACCTCGCACGAGAGGAGTTCCCCGAGCTCGACCTCACGGTCCGGGGCGCGATCTCGATCGGGCGTCGATTGCAGGATCCGCTCGCGGAGCTCGTCAAGCTCGACCCCAAGTCGATCGGGGTCGGGCAGTACCAGCACGACGTCGATCAGCGGGCGCTCGCCAAGAAGCTCGACGAGGTGGTCGAGAGCTGCGTCAACCGCGTCGGGGTCTCGCTGAACCTCGCGAGCGCGTCGCTCCTCGCCCACGTCGCGGGGGTGGGCGAGGGGTTGGCGAAGAAGATCGTGGCCCACCGCGACGCGAACGGGCGCTTCTCGCGACGAGCGGACCTGAAGAAGGTGAAGGGCCTCGGACCCAAGGCGTTCGAGCAATGCGCGGGCTTCTTGCGTATCCCCGATGGCGCGCACCCGCTCGATGCGTCGGCGGTCCACCCCGAGCGCTACGAGCTCGTGGAGCGGATGGCGAAGGATCTCGGGGTCCCGCTCGCGTCGCTCGTCGGGCGTCCCGAGCTCGTACGGCGCGTCGAGATCGAGCGCTACGTCGACGACGAGGTGGGGCTGCCCACGCTGCGGGACATCGTCGCAGAGCTCGAGAAGCCGGGGCGGGATCCGCGCGCGCGCTTCGACCCGCCGCGTTTCCGCGACGACGTCCGCGAGCTCGCGGACCTTCAGCCGGGCATGATGCTCGAGGGGGTCGTCACGAACGTCACCCACTTCGGCGCGTTCGTGGACGTCGGCGTCCACCAGGACGGGCTCGTGCACGTCTCGCAGCTGGCCGAGCGTTTCGTCGAGGATCCGCGGGCGGTCGTGAAGGTGGGCGATCGCGTCCAGGTGCGGGTGCTGGAGGTCGACGCGGCGCGGCGGCGGATCTCGTTGTCGCGCAAGCCCGCGTGACGGCGCGCCGCCGCGCGCCGTCGTCGCGGCGGCCGTCGAAGCGCCGGCGCGTGCCGTCGAAGCGCCGTCGAAGCGCCGGCGCGTGCCGTCGAAGCGCCATCGACGCGCCGTCGCCGCGTCATCGATGCGTCATCGACGGTGAGGACCATTGTCGTGAGTGGCGTTCGCTGTGACCGGGCAGCTCGAGTTGCCATTGCCCACGACGTCCTCGAGTCGCTCGTTCGTGAATGTCGTTAACGTCGTCGCGGGCGGAGAACCGCGTTCGTGTCGGCCAGCTCTGGCGCTTCGCCAGCGGCGCGCGTCAGGCGTTGGCCCCCGCCTTGCTTAGGCCGCGCGGAGTCGTCGGATCCGACACGCACATTGGTGCGAGTGGACGTGGTCCGTCGCCGAGAGGTTCAGATGAAGAGAATGCAGACCACGCAAACCACGCGACCGTTCTCCTGCGTCGTGGCGTCGTGTGTCGTCGCGGTCCCCGCGCTGCTCGGTGGTTGTGTCGCCGAGCTCGGCGACGCAACGCACGAAGAAGAAGAGGCAGTCGACACTCTCGCGCAAGAGGTGAGCTACGACGAGTGTGATCCGGGCGCCGGCAAGCTCCTCTACCTCGATGGGGCGTGCAATGGTCGTCGCGTCAAGGCGCGGCCCGGGCGCGTCGGGCGTGACAACGCGCGCTGGCGACAGTGGCAATGCCCCGTGCGGACGAGCGTCCCCGCGGAGTACCTCCCGGCGACCGCGAGCCTCCCGGCGATCGAGGCGCAGATGGATCTGCGCGCGCTCGGAGCCCTGAACCTGCCCGCCGGGTTGAGCCTCACGCTCATCAACGTCAAGCGCGACTCGTCGGGGCGCCCGCACTATCGCTACTTTTCGACCACCGAGCGGGACGCTCGGGAGTCCTGGAGCACGTCGAAGTTCATGGCCATCGCGGCGGCTGGGGCGCGCGCGAGAGAGGTCTCGGGCGGGCGCGTCGGGTTGACCTCGACGACGGCCTCGGGCGAGCCCGTCGGCGATCTCGTCTCCTGGGTTCACAACTACGACCGCGGTGGTCGCTACGAGTCGAACGCGCTGGCCCGCTACTTCCTCGACGTCGGCGGGCGCGACTGGTCGCGCTCGCTCGTGCGGGAGTGGATCGGCGCCGGGACGAGCTCGCTCGGCGCGAACTATGGTCCGTTCTACCCGGATGGCGTCAGCCGCACGTGGCGGGAGGGCGGGCACGGGCAAGCGCTCGACCACACGCGCGAGGCGGGCGGCGACAAGCGCGTCAGCATGCTCGCCACGGCGGAGTTCCTCAAGCGCCTGGTGATGCACCGCGAGGACGCGGCCACCCGGATGCCGGGGTTTCGAGCGGACGCGCAGGCGGACTCGTATTGGCGCGACCTCGAGGTGCTCTTCTACGGGCGGCCGGGCCACTTCGCCGGTGGGATGCAGGACGACACCGCGATCTACCTCGAGAGCGCCCTCGACATGCAGGAGATGGAGCGACGCGCGCCGGGCGAGTGGCGGATCTTCTCGAAGCTGGGGTACGGCATCAGCTCCGCGCGCAGCCGCCATGAGCTCGTGTACGCGGCGTACGCTTGCCTCCCTGATCTCGCGCGCCCGGCCTGGGGCAAGGAGATGATCATCGCCGCGCACTACAGTCGCCCCGCGGCGACGGCGGATCGCGTGATGGACCGGCAGTTCCAGGGCGCCATCGCGCGGGTCGTCGGCGAGGTCATGAGCGGACAGATCGACTCCCGCGCCGCGCCCGTCGACACCCGTCGCTCGCTCCGTGACGTGGAGGGTCATTGGTCCGCGGCCTTCGTGCGTGGGCTGGCGAGCCGTGGGCTGATCGCTGGTTATCCCGACGGAACCTTCCGCCCGGATCGCACGCTCAGCCGCGCAGAGCTCGCAGCCCTGGTCGTCGCGGCGCTCGACCCCCAACCGGACGCTCGCTGCACGGATCGCGACTTCTCGGACCTCCGCGGCCATTGGGGGGCCGACGTCGTGCGGCGCGCCGCGCGGGCGTGCTTCATCGCGGGGTTCCCCGACGGAACGTTTGGCCCGGATCAACCCGTGACGAAGGCGCAGGTCTACGTGACGCTCGCGGCGGGTCTCGGGCTCCGCGGGGGCGACGCGCAGGTGCTCTCGCGTCGCTTCGTCGACGGAGGCCGGACGCCCGAGTGGGCCCGCCCGGCGGTCGCCTCCGCGCTCGGCGCGGGCCTCGTCACGGCGTTTCCGATGACCAACCGCCTCGAGCCTGGCGCGGCCGCGACACGCGGGGAGGCCGCGGTGGCGATCTATCAGGCGCTCGTGCACCTCGGGCGTGTGCCGCGGATCGAGTCTCGCCACGTGATCCGCTGATCGACGACGTCCCGTCGGCGTCGCTGCTCGTGCGAGGGTTCGACGCGCCGCCGCCGCTCGACGCTCACCCGACGACGGTGATCGTCACGCGGCGGCGGTGGGGCGCGCGCCGATGATGTTCCCAGAGGTACACGCCTTGCCACGTGCCGAGGTCCGCGCGCCCGCCGACGACCGGGATGCTGAGCGAGGTCGCCGTGAGCGCGGCCTTCACGTGGGCGGGCATGTCATCCGGTCCCTCGGCGGTGTGGACGTAGAGCGGGTCCCCGTCGGGGACGAGGCGGCTCAGGAAGGCCTCGAGGTCGCGCTGGACGTCCGGGTCGGCGTTCTCGTTGATGATCAGCGACGCGCTCGTGTGGTGCACGAAGACGGTGCACAGGCCCTCGTCGATCGCCGCGTCGCGGACGGCGGCCTGGACCTCGCGCGTGAGCTCGACGAGACCCTTCCCGCGCGTGTCGAGCTCGACGCGGCGGTGGTGGATCATCGCTCGCCCTCGACGAGCATCCACATCGCGGCCTGATCGCTCTCGTAGACGAGCGTGTCCCCTTGGTGGAAGCGGAAGCTGTAGCGGCAGAAGATCTGCTTGGGCCCGCGGCGGACCTTCGTGCCCACGCCCTCGAGCAGGAGCGGCTCCCCCGGCGGTGCGAGGGCGGCGTAGCGCGCCGCGTAGATCTTGCCGCCGTAGCCGATCCATCCCTCGGCGTGGCGCAGCCCCAGCACGTAGTAGGCGTGCACGAAGCCGACCATGCCCGTCATGTGCACCATCAGGCCGCCGCTCACGTGGCGCGGGTGGAAGATCGGGTGAGCGCGCTGCTCGCGGGTCAGCGGGAGCTCGTCGTGGGTGGGCATGCGCACGAGGACGCGGCTCCGCTCGACGTCGAGCTCGACGAGCTCGTCGAGCAGGAGGCCTCCGGGGCCGTATGGACAATCGGCGACGAACGCGGGGTCGAGCGGCATCGGGGCCCGAGCTTGGCAGGCGCCGCGCGTGTCGCAAGCAGCTCCGCCGGGCCCGCGTGCGCGGGTGGCCCGCGCAAGGGTGTTGGAGGGGCGGGGCAACGGCGTGGGGCATTGGCGTCGGGCATCGGCGTCGGGCATCGGCGTCGGGCATCGGCGTCGGGCATCGGCGTCGGGCATCGGCGTCGGGCATAGGTGGCGGCGTAGGGCCTGGGGGGCGCCCGGAGCGCCGCTCGCGCGGGCGAACGCGCGCCTCGCCGCGCGGCCCCATGCGCGGTACAACGCGCCCATGACGGAGAAGCCCCCGATGGATCATCGCGCCGCGCTGCCGGAGATCGACGTCCGCGAGCACGGCGCCAAGCGCGGCGAGGTCGAGCAGGTCATGGACCGCCGCCTCTTCGTGCAGCTCCTGGTCTTCACCGCCCCGACGGGCGTCGACCCCGAGCGCTACGACGCCGCGTTCCGCGCCGCCTTCGACGAGAACACCGCCCTCTCCGGGACCGTCTACGCCGACGCGAACGACCCGCGCGGCTTCGGTCTGCTCACCTGGAGCGAGCAGCCGGAGTACTTCGTCGACGAGGTCCGGCCGATGTTCCGGCGCGAGCACCTGCGCGATCTCACCTTGCGCCCCGAGATGACGATGCTCGGCCGCACCTACGCGACCGGCTACGAGCAGAACCTGCCCTTCTGGTTGCTCGAGCGCCCCGTCGACACCGTCACGAACCCTGCGTGGGGCTGGCACGTCTGGTACCCGCTCCGGCGCATCGGCGCCTTCGAGCGGCTCCCCGAAGAGCAGAAGCGCAGCATCCTCGGCGAGCACGGCCTCATCGGGCGGGCCTACGGCGCGACGGACCTCGCGCACGACGTCCGCCTCGCGTGCCACGGGCTCGACGCGAACGACAACGAGTTCGTGATCGGCCTCATCGGGCCGGCGCTCCACCCGCTCTCCCACGTCGTGCAGTCGATGCGCCGCACCGTACAGACCTCCGAATACATGCAGCACATGGGCCCGTTCTTCGTCGGGCGCGTGCGCTTCCAGAAGCGCTGATGGCTGGCAGCACCTTCGGCGTCGCGTTCCGCGTCACGACGGCCGGCGAGAGCCATGGGCCGGGCAACGTCGTCATCGTCGACGGCTGCCCGCCCGGCATCCCGCTCACGGCGTCCGACCTCCAGGTCGATCTCGATCGGCGCCGACCCGGGCAGTCGAAGATCGTCACCCAGCGCAAGGAGGCCGACCAGGCCGAGATCCTGAGCGGCGTCTTCGAGGGAGAGACGACGGGCACGCCCATCGCCGTACTCGTCCGCAACGAAGATCAGAAGAGCCGCGACTACGCCGACATCGCGGACAAATACCGCCCGGGGCACGCCGACTATACCTTCGACGCCAAGTTCGGGCGCCGAGACTACCGGGGCGGCGGTCGGTCGAGCGCGCGCGAGACGGTGGCCCGCGTCGCCGCGGGCGCGATCGCCAAGCGCCTCATCGCGACGTCGTTCGGCGGAGAGGTCGTCGGCTACGTCGTGCAGGTCGGCGACGTCGTCGCGAAGGTGCCGGCGACCGTCAGCCTCGACCAGGTCGAGCGGCTCCCGGACGGGTCACCCAACATCGCGCGCTGTCCCGATCCCGAAGCCGCCGCGAAGATGGTCGCGCTCATCGAGGCGGTGCGGAAGGACCAAGACTCGATCGGAGGGACGGCCGAGATCGTCGCGACCGGCGTGCCCGCCGGGCTCGGCGAGCCCGTCTTCGACAAGCTGAAGGCCGACCTCGCCAAGGCGCTCTTCAGCCTCCCCGCGGTCCTCGGCGTCGAGTACGGCGCAGGGTTCGGCGTCGCGCGGATGCGCGGCAGCGAGAACAACGACGCCTTCGTCGCCGAGGGCGACGCCATCACGACCACCTCGAACCGTCACGGCGGGATGCTCGGCGGCATCTCGAGCGGGATGCCCATCGTCCTGCGCGCGGCGGTGAAGCCGACGTCGTCGTTGCCACGCGAGCAGCCGACCGTCACCTCGTCGGGCGAGCCCACGACGATCCGCACGCGCGGTCGCCACGACCCGTGCTTGCTCCCGCGCTTCGTCCCGATGGCGGAGGCGATGGTCGCGATGACGCTCGCCGACCACTGGCTGCGCTGGCGCGCGATCCGCTGACGGCCCGCGGGCGGACCCGCGCCATCGGGCGGAACGAGCACCACTGACCGCGCTCGGCCGACGGCGCGAGGCGCGCGCGCTTCGAGACGCTTGCGTATGTGGCTGTGCTGCGTGGTGAGACGAGGCCCCACGCGGTGGATCGTGTGAACGCCGCTCCGCTCGTCGGCTGCGTGGCGGGTCGAGTCGCCGGTCATGCCCGGCCTGGCTGAAGATCCCGCGAAACGCGAGTTCGTTGCGCGCGCATGACGCGAAAGGTGAGGTGGCATGCGACATGCGAACGGGCGTCTCGCATGGTCAACCAACGCAACCTCGTTCGAGCCCCGTCATGGCGGGTGCTCTCGCTCCTCTTCCTCGGCGCGTGCACGAGCTCGCTCGGCGAGCCGCCCGATCCCGAGGCGCTCGACCTCGCCGCGCGCTCTCCCGACGTCTGCCAACGGGAGGGGAGGTACGCGAACGGCCGGTGCGACCGGGACTGCCCGCTCCCCGACCCGGACTGTGCGACCGACACGCTCGCTGACGTCAGCGGCGGCGACGCACCGCTCTGCCTCGCGTATCGAGGGAACGGCCCGCGCATCCCTGCGCATTTCGGCGCGACCGCGCGCGTGATCGAGAGCTACGGCTTGCCCTCGGCGTCGGCGGGAGGCAGCTCGGGCAGCATCAGCGCGTTCTTGCTCGAGAGCGTGCACGTCGGACCCGCGGCCCGCTGCTCCGGCTGCTCGTCGGAGCAGCGGGCGCTCCGGGCCGCCCTCGCGTTCAAGACGATGCCCGCGTTCATCGCGCGCGTCGGCGAGCGCGACGAGGTCCTCGCGGCGCAGACGCTCGCGAGCCTCGCGCAGCGCGTGCAGGCGGACGGGGTACCGAGCTTGCTCTCGCGCGATGGCGCCGCGGGGGTCGCCGCGCTGCGCCGCATCCTGGCCTCGCCGGATGTCCGTGATCTCGTGAACCCCGAGGTGCTCGAGCTCTTGCGCACCTCGCCCGACCCCGCCTTCCACGCTCGCGACGTCGTCGGCGCGCTCCAGGCCGGCCTGAGCTTCGAGGCGAGCGACCCGAGCGTCTTCGTGCGGCCCGGACTCGTGGACTTCGGCGCCTTCGCCGACCGCATCGGCATCGTCGCGGACTTCTACGCGGGCTACGGTCCGATCGACCGCGCGGCCGCCGAGCGTTTTTACGCGGACTGCTCCGCGGGGAGCCGCGGCCAGACGTGGGCCCAGATCGCCTCCCGCAGCGTCGGCGGTCAGCGCTGCGACGCGCGCTTCCGCGCCCTGGTCGACGGCTATCTCTCGGCCCGTCGGGGTCGAGAGGGCACGTTCACGCGCCGAGTCGACGAGCGCGTCGGCGCGCACCTGCCCACCTTGGTCACCACCGCGGTGCTGGAAGGGCCGGCGGCGACGGCGTGGCGGAGCGCGCGCGCGGACTACCTCGCCGCGCGCCCGGTGCGGTGGAACGTTCGCTTCGAGGACGTCGGCATCGGCTACTTCGGCCGGCCTCGGGACCTCGGCTTCGCCATCGGCGACCCGAGCCGGTTCGGCGACGAGAAGACCCGGCGCGCTCGCGCGCTCGGGCACGCGACGTGGCGGCAGGCGCTCGGGACTTCGCCCGCCGAGCCGGGCTTGAGCCGGGGCGTCGAGCTCGCCGACGGACGGATCTCGGTCGGCGGTTGGTCCGATCTCCAGCCGACGCTCGTGCTCCGCAACATGGGCTGTGAGCGCGTGGTCTTCGTGACCCGGCGCGGCGGCGCGGGCGGGTTCACGGAGGGGATGGCGAGGCTCCTCGGCGCAAGCCAGCGCGATCTCGACGCCCTCTTCGGGCTCGAGGCGGCGCCGAGCTCGTACTTCCTCTCGGTCCGCGAGTCGGACGCCGTGTCGTGCAGCGATTGGGACGCGCCCCCCACGACCGACGTCGACGCGATCGTCGCGACGGGGTGGAGCGCGCCCTTCGAGTCGCGTGATCCGTTCTTCGCGGGGGCTCGCCGCGTGCCCACGCTGACCTCACGGACCGGGTTGCCGGGTTGCACGCTCGGGGTCGGCGAGCGGCCGCGTTTCCCGGACCTCGTCGGACATCCTGCCGCCGCCGAGGTCCTCGCGCTGGCGGATCGCGGGGTGATCGCGGGCTTCCCGGACGGTCGCTTTCGGCCGGACGAGAACGTCACGCGCGCGCAGCTCGCGTCGATGATCCACCACGCCTTCCTCGGCTCGCGGGCCGCCGCGAGCGTGAGCTTTCGCGACGTCGCCGCGAGCCACTGGGCCAAGCGGGCGATCGACGCGGTCGCCGCGTCGGGCTTCATGCGCGGGTACCCCGACGGCACCTTCGGGCCGGAGCGCCCCGTGACGCGCGAGGAGGTCCTCGTGGCGCTCGCCGAGGGGCTCGCGTTGTCTGGGGGGAGCGGCGCCGACCTCGCCCGCATCTACCCCGACGGCGCGGACACGAGCGCTTGGGCGGCGGATCGCGTCGCGCACGCGGACCGCAACGGCTTGCTCGCCAACGGGGCGCTCCTCGGCGCGACGCGCCGCCTGCGCCCCCGCGCGGCCGCGACGCGCGCCGAGGTGGCGTCGTTCGTCCATCGCGCGCTCGCTCGTTGAGCCGCGCTCGAGGATCGGCGCCCCCGGACGAGCGAGAGGTCATCCAACGCATCGAGCTCATCCAGGGGCGCCGGCGCCGGGTCAGCCGTCACGCAGGGAGGGACTCGGCGCGGTCGTAGATCACGTCGAAGGTCAGCGTGACGCCAGCGACCTCGACGTGGCCTTCGGGGCCTTCGTCGACGAGCTTCCAGCTTCCATCACCCTCGCGGGTCACGAGCGTCAGCGCGCGCGTCTCCGTGTGTACGAAGAGCACCTCGCGGACGGAGGGGAGTCGCCGGTAGTGACCGAGCTTCGCGCCGAGGTCGTGATCGAGCGTGGACGCCGAGAGCACCTCGACGATGAGCGACGGGTTCGTCAGGGACGCAGGGCGCGCCCCGGTGTCGAACCTCGGATCCTCGCAAACGACGACGACGTCCGGGTAGAGGTAGCTCTGGGTCGCGGCGACGTGGACCCGCTGGTCCTGCGCGAAGACGAGGCACGGGCGCGACGCGAGGGCGTTGCCGAGCGCCCGACTGACGTTGTGGACGATGCGGTTGTGCCGTGGCGACGCCCCCGCCATCGCGACGACGACGCCGTTGAGCAGCTCGAGCTTCCCTTCGGCGGCCCCATCGAGCGCGAGGTACTCATCGATGGGAGTGGTGGCTGCGGGGTCCCGCACGCCTCACTATCGCTCGTTCGCGAAGGACCGTCGAGGACCGTCGAGTCGCCCTCGCGGTGCCTGCGGCCCCGTCGAAGCGAGTCCCTCGACCGGCGAAGGGAAGGACTCAGGTCATGTCGGGGCCGACGTTGCGGATCAGGCACTCGCGCGGCGAGTCGAACTGCAGCGGGTAGATCAGCCCCTCGGGCTGGAAGCGCGTCGGCAGCGGGAAGGCGTTGGGTGAGATCGACCCTCGGACGGTGTCCCACTCGTCTCGGACGCGCTGGTTCCAGTCGGCGGCGCGCTGGAGTTGGTCGACCCAGGCGCGCAGGGCGTCGGCTGGCACGACGCCTTCGGGGAGCACCAGCGAGAGCACCCGGCGGCGCTCCGCCCTCACCCACGCGGGATCGTAGACGGCGACGTTGAGCTCTCCTTCGAAGACCATGCCGCGGTTGTTCTTGTTGCACGAGCCGACGCTGAGGAAGACGTCGTCGACGATCATCAGCTTCGAGTGGACGTCGACCTTGACGAAGCGCGCGCGCCGCGCCCCCCAGCTCACCTGTGTGTCGAAGCTGCGGAGCTGGAAGGTGTGGTAGCGGGAGGGGAAGCGCGTGCGCAGCGCTTCGGACATCTGGTGCGTCCACCAGCAGCCGGGGTCGGTGTACTCGCTCACGGGCTTGGTGATGACGACGAGCTCGAGCGAGGGGACCTCGGTCATACGCGCGATGAGCGCGTCGAGCAGCATCGGCATCCGGAAGTACTGGTCTTCGATGAAGATGAAGCGCTCGGCGTTCTGGATCGCGTTGAGCCAAGACTCGGCGATCGAGTGCTCGTGGAAGGGCGCCGGCATCGTGGCCGTGATCTGCGCCTGCACGCCGTCGGCGAAGGCCGGGAGCTCGCGCGTCACCTCGAAGTCGGAGGCGTTCTCGGCGTATTGGACGTCCGCGTCCAGGAGCGACGTCCAGCGCTCGCGGAAGAGGTCTTCGACGTCTTCGACGATGGGCCCCTCGATGCGGGCCATGTAGTCCTTGCGCGGGTCGCTGTCGGGCATCCGTCGACCGTTCGCGACCGCGGCGCGAGCGCTCGCGCTCGCCCCGAGCTTCATGCGTCGCGGCTCGAAGACGAGGTGCTCGTCGGTGTCCCAGTCGACGTGGCGGAAGTTCATTCCGCCGACGAACGCGACGCGACCGTCGAGGACCAAGAACTTCTGGTGGTAGCTCGCGTGTTGGATGCTCGCGCGAATGGGCCAGCGGGTGAGGTCGACGACGTAGCCGGGCACCGTCGAGGCGATGGGGATGTCGGGGCCGAGGCTGCGCTCCCGCGACACCTCCCAGCGGTCGAGCACGCGCTCGGCGAACGAGAAGGGCTCGATCTCCCACGCGAAGCGCCCGCGGGTGGGGTTCGCTTGGCCCATGAACTCGAAGTCGTCGTTCGGCGCGGCGCCGCGAGACCGGAGGTCGCCGTCGGTCGTGAGCCACGAGAGGCGGCCGTCCTGGCCGAGGAGGTGACCGACGAGGACCCGCTTGGTCGGGAAGATGTCGTCGAGCATGCCGAGGATGGTGTTCGCCTCTCGCTCCTCGCGCCGGCTCGTCACGTGCGCGTCGCGGTCGCGGACGAGCTCGAAGTCCGAGGTCCACCACCACGTCGCCACGTGCACCCGGTCGACCGCGTGGAGCAGATCTTCGGCGACTTGTCCCCAGGACTCCTCGCCGTTCGTCAGCAGGCGGACTCGGTTGCCGCGCCGCGCCGGCCGGCCGTGCGCCGAGAACCAGCGGTGCCGCAGCCCCGTGAAGATCGCGTGCACGGGCAGCGAGCGGCCGGACACCGTGCGCAGGTCGTGGCTCGTCACGAGGCCCGAGCGCTCGCCGCTCGCATAGCGGCGCAGTCGCATCGCCTCGAGCGTGGTCGTGCCGTCGAAGCGGATCGCGAACTGGAGCGTCTCGTGACCCTCGGCGCTCAGCGCGACCTCGTAGGTCGCGGCGTCTTCGACGGGGAAGGCGGCGACCGGCCAGCCCTCGGTGGGCACGAGGACGCCGTCGCGGCGCACCTGAAGCCGCGCGCTCGTCGGCAGCGGCTGCGCCCAGAGGTCGAGCGCGTGGATCTCGATCAGCGCGCGGACGTTCGGTCCGAGCGGCGCGCCTTCGGCGTGGGTTGGCGAACCGGCGTCGGAATCGAACGGCGTGAGCGGGTTGTTGGTTCCACATGCCAGCAGCCCGACGACGAGGGCGGGAGCGACGAGGTTGCGGACGAGGCCGAAGAGGAGGTCGAGGCGAGAGAGCATGGTGAAGTCGGCGCAGAGGCTCGCCGCCAGTTCGCGCGATGAGGACGAGCGAGGGTCGGCAACGAGCCGTGAATGGGCGTCGCGAGCATCGAATGACGCGGGCCGTTGTGCGGTCTGTGGACCGCACGGTGGCGCGCGTCAAATGCGTTCCGCGTCCGTGTCGACTTCGAGACGGCCTTGCTACTGGGGGCGATCCGTGAATCGTCTACGTTTTTGCGAACCTGCGATTCAGTCGCAATTCTTCTTTCATCGTCTGTCGCGATAGGAGCGGAGCCTTTCGAGGCGCGTGCGCAGCGTCGAAACGAGCTTCGCGTGGTCCAACGGACCAGCGCCGACGCGGGGGCGGCGCAGGAGACACGAGCGCCTCGGACCTGCCGGCGTCATCGCGACGCTCGATCGTCACGGACCGATGCGGGCAACCCAACGGTTCCCGCGGCCACGCGTCCCGAAGCGACGGACCTGACGACCTGACGACCTGACGCTCGGCGCGCTGCGCCAGGCCGGACGAAGTCGGCGGTCGCGACGCCCGAAGCGATGGTGCACGGACGGCGTGGTGCTTAGAGACGTGTCTCGCCCGACGGCGGAGGGAGCGGGCGTCGCGGAGGCGCCCCGACGTCGATGACGGGCCGGAGGACGACCGACGGTGTCCGCGACGGAGAGGACCACGCAGGCTCGGTCGAGCGCGCCTCCTCGAGCACCTGCCGCGAGGCCGGCGGCAACTGCTCCAGCCACTGATCTGTCCGGCGCACGAGCAGCGGCACGGGCGGCGTCAGGCCGTCCTCGAGCGCGCGCTCCGCTCGAGCCGGGCCCGCGAGCGAGGGATACGCGGCGACCTCTTCCGAAGTGGCGGGTCGGATCACCCGAATGCTGCTCGTCATCGCTTGCACGGACTCGAACCAGAGGGAGCTCCCGATGCGCGGCGAGAGGGTGTGTCGACGCAGCTGTCCCCGGATCGAGACGACCATGCAGGTGACGCGCTGACCGAGCACCTGGGAGCTGCTCGCCCAAGCCAGCGTCTCGCGGTCGCGCACGGCGACACAGAGGTCGCCGCGCAGGTGGTACTCGGTGTTTCGAGTGGCGTAGACCGTCACCATGGTGCGAACGGCCTACGCAAGTCCCGTGCCTCCACGCCGCTCCCTGGATGCCGGATGAGATCCTTGGAGATCGTAGGATTCCCGTGGGAACAGATGGCATGCGTGAACGCCGCTCTCGCAGCAGGGTGGCGACCCGAGGCGCCAGCGTGGGGTGGCAAGTCCCCGCCGCCCGAACCTGGCGGTCGCCGGTCGCCCCTTGGACTACCCTCCGCGGGTGGCCTCCTTCGCCGGCCTTCCTTTCGCGGCGCAGCTCGAGCAACTCCGTGAGCTCGTGCGTTCGGCCAGCGCGGACGAGCTCCGGGCCGCGCTGCGCGAGGCGGCGGCGCAACCCGACCCAGAGCCCTTCGCGTGGCTGGTCGACGCCCTCGCCGGACGAGGGGACCCGGCGATCGAAGCCGAGGTGCAGGCGCGCCTCGTCGCGCTTCCCGACGCCGCCCTCGAGCACGTCCTCGGCCAGGCGCGACGCGCGCCGACCGTGGTCTTGCTGGCGAGGCTGATCGAGCGCGCGGTCGGCGTCTGGGGGCTCGAGCGGACCTCGGCGCTCGCGTTCGCGGCGCGCTGGCTGCGCGCGCGCGATCCCGAGCGTCATGGCGCGTTGCTCGCGGCGGCCGACGCCGACCTCGAGGCGCTCGCGACCCACGGGCCGGAGTCGCTCGCCGACGCACGCATCGGCGCCGCGCTCTTCTTCGCCTCGGGGGCGCGCCTCGCGTCGCTCGCTGCCGACCCGCGCCTCGCGCCGATCGTGAATGCCAAGGTCCGCGACGTGGTCGACGCGCTCGCGCGCGCGCCCAAGTCGATCTCTCAGGCCAACGCGGAGCGCCTGCTCGCAGGCCGCGTCTACGCCGACCCGGGGCATTTCTTCTTCGAGCTGCTGCAGAACGCCGACGACGCGGGCGCCACGCGCTGGCGCGCGGAGCTTCGCGCGGACGCGGTCTTCATCCGCCACGACGGCGCGCCCTTCTCGCTTCTGGACCTCGTGGGTGTTCTGTCGATCGGTCAAACCACGAAACGCGCGGATCAGATCGGGCTCTTCGGGGTGGGCTTCAAGAGCGTCTACGAGGTCTCGGCTCGCCCGCGCGTCCGCTCCGGGGCGCTCTCGTTCGAGATCGCGCACGTCTCGATTCCACGCGTCATCGCCGCAGAAGCCGGCGACCCTGGTGAGACCGTCCTTGCGTTGCCGCTCCGCGAGGGGGCGCCGGCGCTCTCGACGCTCGTCGCGAGCGCGCGCCGGATCCCGCCCGAGACGCTCCTCACGTTGCCACACCTGCGCGCCCTCACGATCGAGGCCCCAGACGGCGCGACGGCGTGGCGCCGCGCCGGCGAGGGGGACGAAGTGACGCTCGTCTCGGAGGCTACCCACGGACAGGGGGGCGGGGGGACGCTGGTCTCGAAGGCCGTCGCCGGAAAGGACGGGACGACGCTCGTCCTGGAGGCCACCGCCGGAGCGGACGGGCGAGCGCTCGTTTCTGAGGCCGCGGCCGGCGAGCATGGGGGGGCGCTCGTCTCGGAGTCCACGGCCGGCGCAACCTCCGCGTCCGCTGGGAAGAGCACAGCGGGGTTCCCTGGTCGCGAGCGCTCGACGCAGGACCGTCGGTTCCGGCTCGGCGCTCCCTCGCGCGGCGAGGGGTTGCACGAGTCGGTCCGCGTCGCCGTCGCCCTGGACGGAGCAGGCGCTCCGCGACCTTGGTCGGGGCCGACTCTCTTTGCCTTCTTGCCGACGGCCGAGCGCACGGGGCTTCGGATCTTGGTGCACGCCCGCTTCGACGTGACGCTGGATCGTGAGCGGCTGGACGCGGGGTCCCGCCGGAACGACGCGCTCCTCTGCGACGCCGGGACCTTGGCGGCGCGCCTCGTGAGCGCGCTCGCCGCGGAGGGACACGACGTCCTCCCCGTGCTCTCCGCACCCGACGAGCTCGCGCCCTTCGTGCGCCCCTTCGCGGAGGCGCTGAAGGGCGCCCTGGAGGCCGAGCCCATCCTGCGAGACGCTGCGGGGGCGCGGCTCTCGCCTCGGCGTGCACGCCTCATGGCGCCGACCTTGGCTGCGTCGCTGGCTGGGGTGGAGCTCGGCGACGGAGCCCGCGCCCTCGACCCAGCGCTCGACGCGCGCGCTGCGGCGGTCGCGCGCGCGCTCGGCGCTCGGGAGCTCGCGCCGGACGAGCTCGTCGCGTTCGCCACGCGCGCGCTCTCGCCCGGCGCCGACGCGCCCTCGTGGCTCGCGGCGCCCCTGCTCGAGGCGCTCGCCGAGGCGCCCTGCGCCGACGAAGCGCTGCGGGCCCTCGCGCTCTTGCGTGACGGCGCGGGGAAGCTCGCGGCGGCGTCCGCGCCCGTCGCGCCCTCGGGGCTCGCGCGCGTCTACGCGGGCGTCCGCGCGCTCGTGCCGGAGGACTCGCTCGAGGCGCTCCCTGCTCCCCTGCGCGCGCGGCTCGCGCTCGGACGCTTCGACGCCGACGCGCTCGCGCGCGATCTCGCCGACGCGCCGACGCGGTCACGCCTGCTCGTGCATGGCGACGCGTTCTTCGACGCGCTCGAGGCGCTGGACGACGCGACGCTCGACGCGCTGCGCGAGCTGCCGCTCGTGCCGATCGGCGCTCCCGCCGCCACAGGTGCCTCGCCCGATGTGGCCGAAGCGGCCGTGAGGACGGCGGCGGCGGCGCGCGTGGTCCGCGCGAGCGCGCGGGTCGCCCCCCTCGCGCCCCACCTGCCCGCGATCGACTTCGCCGACGAGGCCTTCGCGCGCAGGCACCCGCGGCTCGCCGCTCGGTGGCTCGTGCCCTTCGATCTCCCGGAGCTCGCGCGCCGGAGCGAGCTCGCGTCGCTCGACGCGCGAGGTCGTCGGGCGCTCCTCGCGACGCTCGACGCGCACGCGCAAGAGCTCCCCCCGGCCGTCACCCGAGCGTTCGCGGAGGCGCCGCTCTTCGAGGACGTGCACGGCGTCGCTCGCCCCCTCCGCGCGAGCGCGCGTGTCGGGCCGTCGCCGGCGCTCGTAGCGGGGGAGGGCGTCGAGGTGGCGCTGCCGCGCTGGCCATG
>JAHBWH010000158.1 GCA_019637115.1 Myxococcales bacterium
GGCGCGCTCGAGGCCGCCGCCGACGCGGCGCACGGCCGCGCGCGCCAGGCCGCCGAGGCCCTGCTCGAGCGCCTCGGCGGCGCCATGCGTTCGGACGAGCG
Organism: Myxococcales bacterium; assembly: GCA_019637115.1. GTDB lineage: Bacteria > Myxococcota_A > Polyangia > Polyangiales > Houyiibacteriaceae > JACKEH01. The sequence goes on from JAHBWH010000158.1 coordinate 102, forward strand.
CGCGGTCGACGCGCTGGTCGAGGAGCGCTGGTCGGCTGCGCGTTACGACGGCCGTTACGGGGCTTGGTTGGCGCGGCACCCACCCTCGTGAGGCGGCGCGGTGCGCCGACGTGATCCTGGCTTGGTGGCGATCCCGGCTTGGACGCGACCCTCGCTCGACGCGATCCTCGCTTGACGCGAGAGAGGCATTTGGCGACGGTCGCCCCGCGATGCTCGACATTCCCCGGCTCGACCGAATCCGCCTGAGCGCGCGTCCGATGCCCCAGCGCTTGGTCGCGCGAGGCTTCTTGTTGCCGAACTACGAGCTGCCAGGGCGGAAGGTCGAGATCGTCCTCGAGGGCGCCGAGAAGATCCCGAACGAGCCGGTCGTCTACGCGATGAACCACACCGACCGGTTCAACTACTGGCCCTTCCAGTACCGGCTGTGGCGTGACCAGCACCGCTTCACGGCGACGTGGGTGAAGGGGAAGTATTACGAGAACACGCTCGTCGCGAAGTTCATGGAGGTGACCAACAACCTCCCGACCGTCTCGCGCGGCTACATCATCACCAAGGATCTCCTCGCGGCGCTCGGGCGGCGCCCGACCGACGAGGAGTACGGTGCGCTCCGGCACCACGTGGACGCCATCGCGGTGGGTGACGAGACCGACGAAGCCAGCCTCCCCGTCCCGCGCGCGTTCCTGACGACGCCGCGCGACATCCTCGGGCGCCCCTTCGACCCCACCCGCGAGACGTGGGGCGAGGCGATCTGCGCGACCTTCACGCGGATGATGAGGCGCTTCCTCGAGCTGCACGAGGAGGCCTTCGCGCTCGGCCTCGACGTGCTGATCTTTCCCCAGGGCACGCGGAGCATCCGGCTCTCGCGGGGCCACATCGGGCTCTCGCAGGTCGCGCTCCGCTACGGCAAGACGGTCGTGCCGGTCGGCTGCAGCGGCTCCGACAAGGTCTACCCGACGAGCAGCCCGGTCGCGCGGCCGGGGCGCATCGTCTATCGGATCGGCGAGCCGCTCACGCACGAGGACGCGCGCGCGTGGCACCCGCCCGGGCCCTTCACGCCCTTCGACGCGAAGGACGAGCGCCGGTACCGCGACCTCTTCCAGGGCCACGTCGACGAGCTGATGCACCGCATCGACGGGCTCGTGGACGAGCCCTACCGCTTCGCCCGAGATGCCGAGAGCGACGGCGTGAAGGGCTCCCACCGCTTCGTCTGAGCGCGACCGCCTCAGCGCTCGAACGTACCCTCGAGGAAGGCGCGGCTCCCTGGTGCGCGGCCGACCCAGACCTTCGCGTCGGCGTGGAAGAGCGAGACCTTCGCCGGCAGGACGAGCGGACGCGTGAAGCGGACGTCGAGCACCCGAGGGCTCACGCGTAGGGCGCGACGCAGGCCCTCGAAGGTGCGCGCGAAGCTCGAGAAGCCGTGGAGGATCACGTTCTGGAAGCCGAAGGCGCGCGCGTAGGGGGGCAGCCAGTGCACGGGGTTGAAGTCGCCCGTGAGGATCGAGAAGTCGAGCCCGGCGCGCGCGCCGAGGCGCCACGCCTGCAGCTCACGAGCGTCCGTCGGGACCCGCACAGGCTCCTTCTTCGGGCCGTCGCCTCGCGCACCGCCGAGCGGAACGATGGCGTAGAGGTGCGCCACGACGGCCTCGGGCTCGTCCTCGGTGCCGGTGGTCGCGAGGAAGCGGAGCACCGCGCGGCGGCCGTCGTCGTCGACGTCGTCCAGGCGGGTCGCGACGACGAGCGGCTCGCCGGCGCGGAGCGGCGCGCGCTGTTCGAGCCGGCAGCCGCCGTTGAGCACACGCTCGAGCGGGTAGGGCACGCCCTCGAGCGCCTTCACCTGGAGCGGGAAGACCCACTGCGGGAAGAGATGCGGCGGCACGAGCCCCTCGTACGCTGCCGGATCGCCGCCGACGTGCCGGACGTAGTCGCGTACGAGCGCGGGCGGTCGCGCGGCGACGCGCGCGGTGTGCCACGGCCCCGGCGCGAGCACCGCGCCCGTCCGCTCGCGATGGCTCGCAGCCCTCGCCACGCCGCGGAGCAGCGCGGCGACGACGGGTCCTTGATGCAGCGCGTGGCGGGCGGGGACGGACATGCGGCGGACTCTACCAGCTCGTCGGGGGGCGCAGCTGGCGAAGCCGTCGACGTCGGCACATCTCACGGCTCCGGCGCGACCACCGACCCCGCGCCAACGCACCTGCCACGCGACCGCCCGACTCGGTTCGACCGCGGCGCGGCCGCAGCTTCTGCGACGGCCGCCTTTGTGCAGCGTCAGTCGTCTCACAGCCTCGAACGAGTCGGTGTCCCGCGCTCGAACGAGTCGGTGTCGAGCGACCGCGTGGAGGAAGTGAGGTAGAAAGGTGCATGAGCACGAGTCACGACGCGGACGTCATCGTGGTCGGGGCGGGGTTCGCAGGCCTCGCGGCCGCCGACACGCTCGTGCGCGCCGGCCGGAGCGTCGTCGTGGTCGAGGCTCGCGAGCGGGTCGGTGGCCGCGTCGAGACGCTTCACCTCGCCGACGGGACGCCGATCGACATCGGCGCCCAATGGCTCGGCCCGACGCAGGACCGCATGTACGCCCTGGCCCGCCGCTTCGGGCGCGCGACCTATCCGATGCACGTCGCGGGCAAGAACGTCCTGCGCCTTCGAGGGAAGAACGGCAGCTACCGAGGGCACATCCCCTTCCGCGTCGCGCCCTGGACGCTCGCCAACCTCGGCTGGGCGATGGCGCGGCTCGAGGTGATGGCGCGTCGCGTCCCCCTCGAGGCGCCTTGGACGACCCCGAACGCCGCGTCGCTCGACCAACGCACGCTCGGCGATTGGGTGCGCGCCAACGTCCCCGCGCGCGACGCCGAGTCGATCGTCCGCGTCGGGATCGAGAGCGTCTTCGCCGCCGACCCCGACGAGATCTCGCTGCTCCACGCGCTCTTCTACCTGCGCTCGGGCGGCGGCTTCGACGCGCTCACCTCGTCCGAGGGCGGCGCCCAACAAGATCGGGTGACGGGCGGGATCATGGCGCTCGCCGAGGGGCTCGCGGCGGAGGTCGTCGGCGCGGGCGGCGCGCTGCGGCTCGGCGCGCCCGCGCGCGTGATCGCGCAGGACGCCGAAGGCGTTCGGGTCGAGCTCGATGGTGGCGCGGTCTCGGCGTCGCGCGTCATCGTGACCCTGCCGCCGCCGCTCGCCGCCGAGCTCGAGTTCGCCCCCGCGCTCTCGAGCGAGCGCGCCGAGCTGCTCCGCGCGTTGCCGATGGGGTGCGTGATCAAATGTGTCGCGTCCTACGAGGAGCCCTTCTGGCGCGCGGCGGGCTTCTCGGGCGCCGCCGTCTCGGACGAGGGCCCGGTGCATGTGACCTTCGACGCCTCGCCCGCGTCGGGGCGACCTGGGGTCCTCCTGGGCTTCGTCGAGGGCGTCGCGGCGCGCGAGCTCGCGAGCTGGGCGCCCGAGCGACGGCGAGCGGTCGTGCTCGAGCGCTTCGCGGCGCTGCACGGCGAGCGCGCCGCCCGCCCCGTAGAGTACGTCGACCGCGCCTGGATCTCCGAGCCGTGGAGCCGCGGTTGCTACGCGGCGGTCTTCCCGCCCGGCGTGTGGACGACCGTCGGTCATACGATCCGGCGCCCCGAAGGCCGTGTTCACTGGGCCGGCACCGAGACCGCGAGCGTGTGGAACGGCTACGTCGAGGGCGCGGTGGCTTCGGGCGAGCGCGCCGCGGCGGAGGTGCTCTCAGCGTGAGCTCCGGGCTTTCTCGTGCGCAAGCCGAGGTCGGCTCGGTGATGCGTAGCGGAACGAGGATGAGTCGATGGCGAGTCGATCGCGGGGGGCCGAGGAGCAGGACGAGTCGATGACGCGCCGGCGAACCCGAGCGCGATCGAGTCGAGGAGAGTGGGTGGTGAGCGCGAGGGAGGAGCCGAAGGATGTGTGACACCGTCGTCGTCGTGCGCCCGGAGGGGGTGCTCTTCGCGAAGAGCTCCGACCGGGATCCGAACGAGGCGCAGCGACTCGAGTGGCACCCGCCGCGCGAGGCCGGGCCGGGCGCGATGTTGCGCTGCACCTGGGTGACGATCCCCGAGGTCCGCCGCGCGCGCGCGACCCTGCTCAGCCGCCCCTACTGGATGTGGGGCGCCGAGATGGGGGTGAACGACGCGGGCGTGATGATCGGCAACGAGGCCGTGTTCACGCGCGCTTCGCGCGACCGCGCGGGGCTGACCGGCATGGACCTCTTGCGGCTCGCGCTCGAGCGCGCGGGGGACGCGGAGGAGGCGTGCGCGGTCCTCGCGTCGCTGCTCGAGGCGCACGGTCAGGGTGGACGCTGCGGCTACGACGACCCGCGCTTCGCGTACGACAACAGCTTCCTCGTCGCGGACGGGCGGCAGGCCTTCGTGCTCGAGACCGCGGGCCGCGAGTGGGCGAGCAGGCGCGTCGAGGGCGTGCGCGCGATCTCGAACGCGCTCTCGATCGAGGGCTTCGAGGGATCGCGCGCCGATCGGCTCCGCGGCGCCGTCGCGCAGGCGGCCACGCGCCGCGCTTGTCTCGAGGGCGAGGTGAGGCGCGCGCTCTCCGAGCTTCGCGGCGAGCCACGGGCGGAGCTGCGCGCGCTCATCCGCGCGCTCCGGAGCCATGGCGAGGGCCCGTCGGCGTCCGGAGAGCCCCGCGCCGCGGAGCCGAGCGCGGCGGCGCGGGCCTCGACGCGTGCGCAGCAGCCGCTTGCTGCGAGGCCCCGCTACTCGCCCGTCAACGGCGCGATGGGAGGCCCCTGCATGCACGCTGGGGGGCTCGTCGCGAACAGCCAGACCGTCGCGTCGTGGGTCGCGCGGCTGGGCTCCGATGGCGACGCGCGCACCGGCGAGCATTGGGTGACGGCCACCGCCGCGCCTTGCCTCTCGGCGTTCAAGCCGGTCCGCTTCGACGAGCCGATCGACCTCGGCGCGCCGACCGGGATCCGCGCCTCGGGCGGCGTCTACTGGGCGTTCGAGGACCTGCACCGCGCGCTCGTCGGTGCGCCCGACGCGCGCCTCGCGCGCTACCTCCGCGAGCGCGACGCGCTCGAAGGCGCGTGGCTCGATGGCGACGTCTCATCCACGCAGGCGTTCGAGGCGTGGGCTGCGTTCGTCGAGCGCTGGCGCGTGGGGCTCGCGTCGGACGCGCCCACCGATGGGCGACCCTGGGTGACGCGACGCTATTGGGCGGCGCGCGAAGCCGACGCCCGCGCGTCGAGCCCGCGGATGCCCGCTCGGGCGTGAGCGCGGAGCGAAGATCCGCAGTGTCGCTGCACGCTTCCGCTCTCATTGGTGCCGGACGTGCTTCCCTGTCCGGAGACCGCCGGACGCCACGGATCATCGCGCGCGTTCGGTGCGATCCTCGACGAGTCGATGGGCGACGCGCCCATCGCGGAGGACGCTCATGCTTCGAACGCTTCGCGCCATCTCGCTCTCGCTCTCGCTCTCGCTCCTGCTCCTCTCGGCGTGTGGGAAGGACGGTGTCTCGGACGAGGAGGGCGCCCGCGCGGCCTACCTCGGCCTCGACTTCGCCGTGCAGAAGGCGATGCAGCTCGGCTTCGACGGCTTCAACGCGGCGTCGAGCGCCAACATCCCGCCGCAGATGACGACGGGCGCCGCGACGGGGACGATGGACGTCACCGGCCAGGTCGATCAGGGCGCGTCGGCGAACAAGGGCATGCGCCTCGACGTCGCGCTCATCGACTACAGCGACGAGACGGATCCGGACGCCGAGGTGGCCATCACCTACGACACGAACCCCGACGCGCTCCCGCGGCTGACCCTGCAGCTCCGGAGCATCCCGAACGGCACCATGACGGGCACCTTCGTCGGCACGTTCTCGATGCGAGGGGATCTGGAAGGGGACGTCACGCTGAACCTCTCGTTCTCGGGTGCGATCGAGCAGCACCCGAGCGACGAGGCGCTCGTGCGGCGCGTCGCGGGCTCGACGACCGTCACCGGCACTGCGACGTCGCAGTACGGCGTCTACGCGGTCGAGCTCACGATCTGACGGGCGCGCCCTCTCGAGCGGGCCGAGGCGCAGGCGGTCCGGCGCGCAGCGCGACGAGCGTCCCGCAGCCGCCGTTCGCCTCGACGCGGGCCTTCGAGCTCATGCGGACCCGCAGCCCCCGGTTCGCGAGGCGCTCGTACGCCGCCTCGTAGCGCGCGCGGCTCACGGGTCGCGCGGCGGAGGTGGGCACCGGGTTGTAGGCGTAGAGGTGCACCGCGGCGCCGATGGCGAGGACACGGTCGGCGAAGGCGTCGAGCTCGTCGTCGCGATCGTTCTCGCCATCGATCATCAGGTACGCGAGCGCGAGCTTCTTGCGTCGGCGCGCCGAGAGGAGGGGCACCACGTCCGCGAGGGTCGCGAAGAGCGCGTCGAGCGGAGGTGCGTGGGGGACGAGGCGCGCGCGCGTCGCCTCCGTTCCCGCGTGCACGCTGAGCGTGATGCCGTTGTGAGGCACCTCGAGCAGCCAGGCGCGGAGCTTCGGGAGGGGACCGCCGCTCGTCGTGAGCGTCGCGCGCAGCCGCTCGTCGAGCGCCCACCGCACGAGCGCGGCAGCGTCGGGGCAGTGCAAGGGCTCGCCGACGCCGCTCAAGGTCAAGCGGACGAGCTCGGGCGCGACCGCCCGCACGGCCTGCACCTGCGCGCGCAGCTCCTCGAAGCGCAGCGGCCTCGTGAGCCCGTTCGCGCCGCTCGCGCAGAACGGACAGCCGACCGCGCAGCCGACCTGGGTGGACACGCAGAGCGTGTCGCCACGATAGAGCACGGCCTCGACCGACGCGCCGTCCGCGAGTCGCACGACGAAGCGCCGGTTGTAGTGGCCGGCGCGCTCTTCGATCAGGGTGGCGAGGGGAGCGCTCACGCCGTGTTGATAGGGCAGCGAGCCCGCGCGCGCTACGTGGGCTCCGCACACCGCGCAGCGAGACTCGAGCGCAGGCCAGCGAGCCTGCGCGGGCTACGTGGTCTCCGCATCGAGCGGAGGGCAGCGAGCCCGCGCGCTACGTGGCTCGGCGAGCCCTGGGCGAGACTCGGGCCCGCCCGGCGAGCGACGCTTGGCTCGAAGAGGCCGGGCGGGTGTACTACGCCTCGAGGCGAGATGGAGACGCGATGACGACGCACCCCCCCGTGATGAGCATCGACGAGCTCCACGCGCTCATCGCGCGCGTGTTCCCGCAGGCCGTCGACGTCGGCGAGATCGTCGATCTCCGCCCCGGGCAGCTCCTGCTGGCCCTGCGCGATCCCACCGACGAGCGCCACCTGCGGCCCGGTGGCACGATCAGCGGGCCGGTCGTCTTCACGCTCGCCGACCTCGCGTTCTGGCTCCTCGTCCTCAGCGCGATCGGCCCCGTGCCGCTCGCCGTCACGACGAGCCTCAACTTGAGCTTCCTTCGCAAGGCGCCGCCCGGCCCGCTCTACGCCCACGCGCGCCTCCTGAAGCTCGGCGCGCGCCTCGCGGTCGGTGATTGCGCGATCCTGAGCGGCCCTCTGGGCGCCACTCGACCCGAGCAGCTCCCGCTCGACGCGCCCGTCGCCCACGCGCAGGTCACGTACTCGATCCCGCCGCCCGACCGCCGCTGACCGAGCGGGCGTCACGCTCGCGGCGGCAGCCATGGCCCTTCGCGGGCCTCGCTGTACTGAGCGTGTGGCGCAGCGTGTCGTCGAGCGTGTGGCCGGACGCTTGGCTGGACGCGCGTGACCGGACGCGTGGCCGCCGCCAGGCCGCGTCCCTGGCTGATCGCGGACGTGTCCACGCACACGTCGTCTGCTTGTCACCGGCCCGGAAAGGTGATGACTTCCGCCGCCATGGCCACGCCCCCCGCCGAGACGCGCGACGAAGCGCAAGCCCCCGCGGGCGCCGATCCGTTCGAGCGCCGCGCCGAGGAGCCCTTCGATCCGAACGAGTACCCCCCGCTCGACCTCGACTCACCCCAGCTCACGATCCGCGCGCTCGTGTCGGGCTGTCTCATCGGCGGCGTCCTCTCGCTCTGCAACATCTACGCGGGCCTGAAGATCGGCTGGGGCTTCAACATGAGCATCACGGCGATGCTCATCGCCTTCGGCGTCTTCCGCGCCTTCGGTCGGCCGATGGGGCTGCTCGAGAACAACATCAACCAGACGACCGCGTCGTCCGCCGCCTCGATCAGCTCGGCGGGCCTCGTCGCGCCGATCCCCGCGTTCACGATCCTCACGAGCGAGGAGCTCAGCTACCCGGTGCTCGTCCTCTGGACGGCGGCGGTCAGCCTCGTCGGCGTCGTCGTGGCCATCGGCCTGCGTCGCCAGATGATCGAGGTCGACAAGCTGCCCTTCCCCGGCGGCGTCGCCTCGGCCGAGACGATCAAACAGATCTACGCGCAGGGCAAGGAGGCCATGGCGCGGGTGATGATGCTGGTCTCGGGCGCCGTCGTCGGCGCGGTCGTGAAGCTCACCGCGCACTTCGCCAAGCTCCACGCGCTCGCGCTGCCGGGCTCGATCACGGCGAAGGCGGGCGCCGCGAGCGGCGTGTCGAAGTACACCTTCGCGAACCTCGGCTTCAGCCTCGATCCGAGCGTGCTGATGATCGGCGTCGGCGCGATCATCGGCCTGCGCGCCGGCGTCTCGCTGATCCTCGGCGCGGGCCTCTCGTGGCTCTGGCTCGCGCCGTGGGCGCTCGACGAGGGTTGGGCGCAGCCGGGGCCGCTGAACGAAGAGGCGATGTGGTTCGGCGCGGTGAACAAGTGGATGCTCTGGCCGGGCGTCGCGATGATGGTCACGGCCTCGCTCACGAGCTTCGCCTTCAGCTGGAAGAGCATCGTGACCGCGATCCGCGGGGGCAAGTCGACCAGCGACGCGAGCGACCCCTATCGCTCGGGGGATCTCGCCGATGACCCGCGCGTGCGACAGGACGTGCCGCGGAACGTCTTCCTCATCGGGCTCGTCGTGGCGCTCGTCGCTGCGTCGGTCACGCAGACGACCTTCTTCGGCATCCCGCTCTGGATCGCCGTCGCGGGCGTGCTCTTCACCTTCGTGCTCGCGGTCGTCGCGGGGCGCGTCTCGGGCGAGACGGGCATCACGCCGGTCGGCCCGATGGGGAAGGTCACGCAGCTCCTCTTCGGCGTCGTCAGCCCCGGTGACGTCGCTGGCAACCTGATGGCCGCGAACGTCACGGGCGGCGCGGCGAGCCAGTGCGCCGACCTGCTCCACGACCTCAAGACCGGCGCGCTCATCGGTGCGTCGCCGCGTCAGCAGGCCTTCGGGCAGTTCTTCGGCGTCATGGCGGGCGCCTTGATCGGCTGCTGGGGCTACCTGCTGCTCTGTCCCGATCCGGCCGGCATGCTCCTCACGGACGAGTGGCCCGCGCCGGCCGTGGCCGCTTGGAAGGCGGTCGCCGAGCTCTTCCGCGAGGGCCTCGCGGCGATGCCGGCGATGGCGCCCGAGGCGATGGCGATCGCGGGCGGGCTCGGCGTCGTGCTCGCCGTGGCCGAGAAGGTCGTCCCGAAGAAGGCGCTGATGTGGGTGCCGAGCCCGGGCAGCATCGGCCTCGCGATGGTCGTGCCCGCGCTCTACTCGATCTCCATGTTCCTCGGCGCGATCGCCGCATTCGGCGTGACGAAGGTCCAGCCTGCGTGGGCCAAGCGCTTCCTCATCGTCCTCGCGGCGGGCCTCATCGCGGGCGAGTCGCTCGTGGGCGTCGGGCTCGCGATCTACGAGACGATCGCGGGCGTCGCCGGCGGCGGCTGACGCGGGGCGACGCCTCAGGCGCGCGCGACCGCGTCCGCCGCTGCGGCGAGGTCGTAGCGCACGCCCGTCGCGCGCTCGCTCAGCGCCCAGAGCTCCTTCGCGGTCGCCACGTCACGCGCGTGCTTGGCGACGCGCGCGCGGGCGGGCGCGCCGCGGATCTCGAAGAGGCCGCTCGGCCCGACGAAGTCCCCTCCCCGCACGGTCGCCGAGGTCGCCGCGTAGACGGTCGGCAGCGCGCCTTCAGCCGCGCTCTGCGCGAGGAAGCGGTTGTTCAGCCGCATCAGCGCCTCCATCAGCCTCGAGCCCTCGAGGCGCGGCCCGACGAACTGCAGGTTCGTGCTCGCGAAACCGGGGTGGCAGGCCACGGCGATCGCGCGCGCCTCCGCGGCCTCGAAGCGCCGCTGGAGCTCGAAGGTGAAGAGCAGGTTCGCGAGCTTGCTCTGGCCGTACGCGAGCCACTTCTGGTAGCCGCGCTCGTAGTGCAGGTCGTGGAGCTTCATCCGACCGAAGCGGTGGGCGAGGCTGCTCACGCTCACCACCCGCCCCGCGGGCGCAGCGAGGACGAGCGGGAGCAGCAGCCCCGTCAGCGCGAAATGCCCGAGGTGGTTCGTGCCGAGCTGCATCTCGAAGCCGTCCTCGGTGAGCTGCTTCGGGAGCGCCATCACGCCAGCGTTGTTGACGAGGAGGTCGAGCCGCGTGAGCTCGCGACGCAGGCGCTCGGCGAGCTGTCGGACCGACGCGAGGCTCGCGAGGTCGAGGCGCTCGAGCCGCACCTTCGCGTCCGGCGCGGCGCGACGGATGGACGCGATCGCGGTCTCGCCCTTGCTCGGGGTGCGGCACGCCAAGAGGACCTCGGCGCCGCGCGCCGCGAGCATGCGCGCGGCCTCGAGGCCGATGCCGCTGTTGGCCCCGGTGACGAGGGCGGTCTGGCCACGGAGGTCGGGGAGGTCGTGCTCGGTGAAGGGCATGGGCGAGGCAGGGTACCGCGTGCGGGCGGCGACGCCGAGGTGGATGGAGCCCGAGACGGGGGAGAGGGGTGGCGTGCGGGGCGGCGAAGCCGAGTCACGGACACGAAGCAGGACATGGGGCCACCGTTGCGTCACGAGAAGCGCGCGTGGGTGGCCCGCGGGGGGATCATCCCCAGCCGAAGGGCGGGGCCTGGGTGTGGAGATCGAGCGCGAACCAGAGGAGGAAGGCGTGCTCGGCGGCGGAGGGGCCACGGCGCCACATCGCCGGCCCGAGCAGCAGGCCGTCGTCGACCTCGCGGACCTCGTCGTGGATGTGGCGGATCGCCCACGGGTTCTCGGGGAGGTCGTAGTCCAGCCGGATGCAGGGCGCGCCGTCGACCACGGAAGACGCGACCGTGGTCACGAACGGGAAGAGCTTGTGCTTGCCGCCGAGGTGCACGCGGTTGACGCCGAGCCCGCGGGCGCTCCCCTCGCTCGCGAAGCTCTTGCCTCCCCATGGGAAGAAGGGCGCCGTCGCGAGCTGGCGCAGGCGCGACGCGACGGGCTCTCGGTCGAGGCCGCGGATGGCGAGCATGCGACCGGTCGGATCGCCGTCCAGCGCGTCGAGCGCGGGGACGCTGCCTCGCGCGTAGAGCCCGCCGAGGGCGTCGACGTCGAGGGCGGCGAGATCGTCCAACGATCGGCGCGCGGCGCGGGGGGTCTCGTGGCTTCGCAGGGTCGTGGTGGTCATCGGTTCGTCTCCTCGGAGGTCGGGTCGGGTCGGGGATCCGTCGGACGGCTCCGTAAGCGTCGTCGGTCGGCGCCGGCTCGTGCCGCGCTCGGCTCGCTCGCGACGGCGCGCCACCAGGTCTCGGCGGCGCCTCGGACGAGCTCCGCGTCGAGGCGGAGGTAGCCCGCGCGCTGCGCCTTGAGCAGCCCGATGAAGCCGCCCCACGCGAAGGCGATGAGGACGTCGGGCCGCAGGTCCCGCCGCAGCGCCCCCTGCGCCTGCATCGCGATCACCGACTCGACGATGGGGAGCAGCACCCCGCGCTCCACCGCGCGGCTCTCGGCGTCGAGGTAGGGGGCGTGGTCCTGCAGCTCGAGGAAGTGCACCGCGACGGGATCTGCCTCGGCGAAGCCGAAGAGCCGATCCCAGAGGGCGAGGAAGCGATCGCGCGCGGGCGCCTCCGGGTCGTCCCCGAGCATCAGCGCCTCCCCGAGGCGCGCCTTGGTCTCGCGGAAGAGCACGTTCACGAGCTCCTCTTTGGACGCGAAGAACCGGTAGATGGTCCCGGGTCCGACCCCCGCCGCCTCGGCCACGTCGGGCACCGCCGTCCCATGGAACCCTCGCGCTGCGAAGAGCTCGAGGGCCGCCCGGAGGATGCGGCGTCGCTTCTCGGCCTTGCGCTCTTCGATGATGCTCATGAACGGAAGGAATGTTCATTCCGTTTGCTTCGCTGTCAAGGGCCACCTTCGCGGAGGCGGACTCGGGCGCGTCAGCAGCGACGCTTCACGAAGCTTCACACGGTCGCGCGTGCGAGAGGCGCGGCGAGGTGGCAGCGTGATCTTCGGAGGACACCATGCGTCACGCCTTGCTCGCGTCCGTGATCGCGTTCGGCTCGATCGGATACCACCTCGCGGAGCCCACCCCCGCGCACGCGTTCTATTGCAACCAGCGGCTCGTGAACAACGGCGACACACGCTATCGCGTGCGCCAGCTCTGCGGCGAGCCTCAGGACATGATCTCCCGGGTCGAGCTGCGCAGCGTCGGGGTGTGGCACCGAGTCGGCGGCGAGCGTTTCCGGCAGTCCGTCACCGTCGAGGTGCAGATCGACGAGTGGCTCTACGACTTCGGTCGCCAGCGCTTCACGCGCCGCCTCATCTTCGAGAACGGCCGCCTCGTCCGCACCGAGACCGGCAGCTACGGCGTGGACTGATGCGCCTCGCCGCGCACGCCGCGGCGCTGTCGATGCTCCTCGCGACGCCGACCGGGCTGCACGCCTCGTATTGCGGCGACCAGCTCGTACGCGTGGGCGTCGATCGGCGACCGCAGATCCTTCAGCGCTGCGGGGAGCCCGCGGAGGTCCGCGAGTATCTCGTGCGACGGGCCACCACGCGCTGGGCGCATCGCGGGCCGATCCAGGTCTCGCCGCGCACCCTCTGGGTGGAGGAGTGGGAGTACGACTTCGGGCCCGAGAGGCTCCGGCGGCGTTTCGTCTTCGAGGACGGCTGGCTCGTGCGGGTCGAGACGCACCCGCGTCGCCGACCGTTTCGAAGAACGGAGTGGACCGCGGCGTGGCCAGAGCGCGCTGCTTCGACCCCGCCGCGGCCCGAGGATCACGCGGCGGCGTCGACCCGCGCGGGGTCGGGGCGCACGACGACGGTGTCGGCGACCGGCGTGATCTCGTCGGCGGGCATGCCGACCCGGCGCGCGTGGTCCTCGATGGCGGCTGCGCTCGTGGCCTCGTAGACGCAGAGCGTGCCGAGGGTGCCGTCGGGCTCGTGGACGACGTAGCTGCGGATCCAGCGGATGTCGCTCGACATCTCTTCGTCGCCGATGCGCCTCGAGCGAGCGGCGGTCTCTTGGAGCTCTTCGGGGGTCTTCCAGGCGTAGCGTCGGCGGATCAGGTAGAGGTTCATGGTGTCCTGCTTTCTCTCTCGTTGGGCGTGTGGATTTGGGCGTGTGGATTTGGGCGTGTGGATTTGGGCGTGTGGATGAGGGCGCGTGGATGAGGGACGCCCGGACGCAGCGGCCCGGAGGCCAGCGCGGCGACTCGAGGCGCTTCGTCAGCGACGCCGAGCTCGACTCGCGCCCGGCGCGCCGACCGGCGACGTGAAGCTCGGGTGGACCGGGCGTGGGGGCGCTCCGACGAGCGTCGGGGCGCTGGACGGCCCGCGACCGAAGTAGCCGCTCGCGACGAGCGCGGGGTCGAAGGCCGCCGGCGCGCGATCACCGAAGCCGACGGCCACGATCGCGGCGCCGCTCGCCATCGGCGTCGACGCGCTCGCCTCGTGAGGGACGAGCGCTCCCTCGGCGACCCGCCACTCGAAGCGACGGATGACCTCCGCGTCGGGGCCGCGCAGCTCGCACCTCCACTGGCCCTCGGCGCTCGGGTCGAACGGACGCGCGTCGCCGCCCGGCACGGAGAACGACACGTCCGTGAGCGTGACCCGCCAGTGCTGGTAGACGAGCGTCTCACCGCTTCCCTCGCGGACGCTCCCGCCGACCATCACGCGATTGGCCGCGATCTGCGCGTCGTTCCACGGGCCGGGGCCCGAGATGCGCATCGCGCGCCACTCGCCGTCGCCGACGCGGCATCGCACGGTGGCGCGCGGCCTGCTGCGATCCTCGGCGGCCTCCCACCAAGCGAGCTGGACGCTCGCGTCGATCTGCCGCGCGGTCGCGGCGCCGAGGGCCGAGTCGAGCCGCAGCGCGCGCTGCTCGACGTGCTGGGGGCGCCCTCGCGCGTCGTTGCCCACCCAATCCCAATAACGAAGCACGGGGAAGCTCGCGGCGTAGAGCTCGGTCTCGGCGTCGGTCGCCTCATGGACGTGCACGGCGCGCACGGCGAGCGGATGCGCGGGATCGAAGCGAGTCGCGGGGAGCCGCTCGGAGTTGCACCGCGTCATCGGCTCTCGGCCCGCGGTCTGGACCCGGCAGCTCGTCCGCACGATCTCCGCGCCCCGCTGCGTGGCGGTCACGACGACCCTCCCTCGCGCGCCGTCGAGCACGCGACCGACGAGCTCCAGCTCGGCCAGCCCGACGCGCTGACCGTCGCGGCTCTCTTGGTGGGGGATGAGCCGAACGTGGAAGTGGCTCGCGAAGTCGAAGCGCGGGCTCTCGGAGGCCGCCGCTCGGCTCGGACCGAGCGTCGCCACGGCGAGCGCGACGAGCCCCCAGCGCGAGAGCGCGCGGTCGAAGCTCGGCCGGCGGGCTGCGGGGGCGTGGACGCCAGCGCAGTGTGGAGTGCGGTGGGGAGAGGGGGTGGGGCGGTCGATCATGGGCTGCTCCTCGTTCGTTCGGGTTGGGGGGACGAGGAGCACCCTGTCGGCCCTTCGTGGGAGCGACCGTGGGAACGAGCGTGGAAACGACGACGGCGCTCGACGGGGCGGCCAGAAGCACGTACGAAAGCGGAGGGGATCGAGTGCAGACGGGCCCGATGACACACTGCGCGGCGTGCGGTCGGAGCCTCAGGGGCGACCCCGAGCGCTGCCCGAGCTGCGGGCATGCGCGGCCGCCCGCGGGACACCCCGTCGACGCTCGGATCGGGACGCTCGTGGCGGGCGATCAGTACCGCGTCCTGCGACGCCTGGGCGCGGGCGGCTTCGGCATCGTCTACGAGGTCGAGACGCTCGTCGGAGGGCTGCGGCGAGCGCTCAAGGTGCTCTCGGCGCGCTGGGCGCACGACCCGGGCGTGCGGGAGCGGTTCGTCCGCGAGGCGACGATCCTCGAGGAGGTGCACCACCCGAACGTGTGTCGCTGCTTCGCGGCCGGGCTGCTCGGCAGCGAGGGGGAGATCTACCTGCTCCTCGAGCTCGTCGAGGGCGAGGCGCTCACGAACCTGCTCCGGAGTGAGGACGGCGCGGCGCGACCCCTCGAGCCGCGCCGCGCCGTACGCATCGCGCGCCAGATCGCGGCCGGCCTCGACGCGGCGCACCGCGCGGGGGTCATCCACCGGGACCTCAAGCCCGACAACGTGCTCGTCGCCCCGCCGCACGAGGCCGTGAAGGTCGTCGACTTCGGCATCGCGAAGCTCCTCGAGGGCGGCGCCGCGACGACGACGAGCGTGGCGGGCACGCCAGCGTTCATGGCGCCCGAGCAGCTCGAGCCCGGCCGCGCGCTCGACCCACGCGTCGACCTCTACGCCCTCGGCGGGGTGCTCTACGCGATGCTCACCGCGCAGACGCCGACGGCTTCGGGCCGCGAGGGAGCCGACGTGCTCGGTCCACGCCCGAGCGAGCTCGTCCCCGCGCTCGCGGACGCCCCCACGCTCGATCGCTTCGTCGCGCGCCTGCTGGCGACCGAGCCCGACCACCGCCCCCGCGACGCCGCCGAGGTCTGCGAGGAGCTCGCGCGCATCGAGCGCGAGCTCGCAGGCGAGCCCGACGGCGGCGGCTCCCGAGGTCTGCTCGGCGCGCTCTGCGCGACGCCGAGCCCGAGCGCGTGGATCGCGCTGCAGGGGTATCTCTCGTCACAATCCGCGCGCGGCGCCGGAGGCGAAGCAGGCCTCGTCCCGCTCGCGTCGTCCCTCCTCTCGGCGTGGCCGGACGCGCTCCGACGCGCGCCCTGCGCGGTCTGGGACGTGACGAAGACGGGCGTGCCCCATCCGCTCTGGCCCCTCGCGCGCGCGCTCGACCTCTCGGCCCGCGCGCTCGACGACGAGGACGTCGCGAAGCTCGCCGCGAACCCCGCGCTCGCGACGCTCACCAGGCTCGAGCTCGGCGACAACGCCATCGGCAATGAGGGCGTGCGCGCGCTCGCCCGCTCGCCTCACCTGCGGCAGCTCCGTCACCTCGGCCTCGCGGGCAACCACGTGACCTCGCGTGGCCTGAGCGCGCTCCTCGAGGAGGGAGAGTGGCGGGCGCTCGAGTCGCTCGATCTCGCCCGCAACGGCATCGCCGCGCGCGGGGCCGCCGCACTCGCCGCCGCGCCTCCGACGCTCCGCTGGCTCGACCTCTCGTCCAACGACCTCGGGCCCGACGCCGCGCGCGCGCTCACGGCGTCGAGCCGCCTCGCGGGCCTCCGCGAGCTGCGGCTGGCGGGCAACCGCCTCGGCTCCGATGGAGTGGCCGCGCTCGCCACCGCGACGAGCCTCGCGGGGCTCGAGGTGCTCGAGCTCGCGCGCAACGCGGTCGGGCCGAGCGGGGCCGCCGCGCTCGCGCTCGGCGAAGCGCTGCGGCAGGTTCGCTGCCTCGACCTCGGCCAGAACGGCCTCGGCCGCGAGGGCGTGAAGCTCCTGCTCGGCTCCGCGCGCTTCGAGCGCCTCGACGAGCTCGACCTCTCGGGGAACGAGCTCGGGCCGGCGGGGGCGATGGTCTTCGCTGGCGCGCCGACGGTGCGGCGGCTCTCTCGGCTCGCGCTCGGCCAGAACGCGCTCGGGGACGCGGGCCTCGCGGCGCTCTTCGGCAGCGCCAACCTCACGGGCCTGCGCGCGCTCGACCTCGCCCAGAACGCGCTCGGCGCGTCGGCCGCCAGCCTGCTCGGCGAGGCGCCGCCGCAGCTCGCCCACCTCGTGCTGTCGCACAACCCGCTCCGCGCCGCGGGGGCCTCGGCGCTCGCGGAGGCCCTCGCGCATCTGCGCATCGTCCGGCTCGAGGTCGCGGGGTGCGGCCTGGACGGCGCGGCCCTCGCCGCGATCCTCTCGGCGGCGCGCCTCGAGGAGCTGGTGGCGTCGGGCAACCCGCTCGGCGCGGACGGCGCGGCGCTGCTCGCGCGGCTCCCCGCGCTCGGCGCGCTCGAGGCGATCGATCTCGCGCAGACGGACCTCGGGCACCGTGGCGTCGCGGCGCTCCTCCCCCACGTGACGAACGCCCGGCGCCTCTCGCTCGGCTCCAATCGCCTCGGCGACGCCGGCGCCGAGGCGATCGTCGCGGCCGCGCCTCGGCTGCCGCGCCTCGAGAGCCTCGACCTCACGGACGATGGGCTCGGACCCGCGGCCGCGGAGGCGCTCGCGGCGTCCTCGTTGGCCCGGCACCTCTGTCGCCTCGACCTCTCGCACAACGCGCTCGGCGACGCTGGCGCGGAGGCCCTCACGCGGGGCTCGGGCTGGCACGCGCTCGACGAGCTCGAGCTCGCGGCCAACGGCATCGGCCTCGCAGGCGCGAGCGTGCTCATCGGGGCCTCGGGGCTCGGGTTCGTGCAGCGCCTCGGGCTCGCGCAGAACGCGCTGCACGGGCTCGTCGACGTCCACAGCCTCGGCAAGGACAAGGCCGCGCTCCTCGAGGCGAGCTTCGGCGAGATCGCCCGTCAAGGGTCGGACTTCGCCGAGCGCTTCTACGAAGAGCTCTTCGCGCGTCATCCGTCGGTGCGACCGCTCTTCGCGTCCGTCGACATGAACCGACAGCACCAGCACCTCTTGAGCGCGCTCGCGCTCACCATCGACAACCTCCGCGACCCTGATCTCGTCGAGCGGAACCTCCGTGAGCTCGGGCGTCGGCACGTCCGCTACGGGGTCCTGCCGACCCACTACTTCGCCGTCACGAGCGTCCTGCTCGACGTGATCCGTGCGTGCGCGACGTCGACGTGGTCCGAAGAGCTCGAGCTGGCGTGGAGCGACGGGCTGCGCGCGATCTCGAGCGCGATGCTCGCCCACGACCTCGAGGTCGCGCCAACTCGGACCTGAGACCTCACCCGAGGGTCCCACCGTCACCGACACCTCACCCGATCCCAGCGTGGCGACCGAGGTCGTACGCGACCCGAGGCGTGGTCACCGCTCTCTGACGTCCGACGCATGGCCACCGTCACGGAGGTCCTACGCGACCCCGCGCGTCGGTCACCGACGTCTCACCCGACCGCCTTCGTCGAGAGCGCGTCCAGCGCGGCGCGTGCCTCCGCCGAGAGCGGGGCCGCTGCGTGCGCTCGGGCGGCCTCGGCTTCTCGGCGGGCGGCGTCCTCGTCCCCGAGCGCGCGCGCCACGCTCGCCGCGAGCGCGTGGCAGAGCGCCCGCTCGCTCGGTGACGAGAGCGCGCTCGCGCATCGCGTCGCGCGCTCTGCGTAGGGGAGCGCCCGCTCCGCGTCGCCGCGGAGCGAGAGGGCCTCGCCGGTCGCGCGCGAGAGCAGGCCGAGCGATCGCTTCGCGTCGACGGCCTCGAGCTCGTCGAGCGCGGCGTCGACCGCTTCCTGCGCGCCGGGGCGGCCGAGGCGGAGCTGGCAGAGCGCGCGGAGGCCGCGCGCGTGAGGGAGCGCGCCCCCCGGAGGCGGGTCGCGCTCGAGCCGGCGGACCAGCTCCTCTGCGTGCGTGAGCGCATCGATCACGAGGCCCCGCAGGCACGCCAGGTGCGCGAGCTGCTCGATCGCGCGCGCCTCGTTGCTCGCGTCGTGCTCGCGGCGCGCGAGGTCCCGCGCCCGTCGCAAGAGCGGCTCGGCGTCGTCCAGCGCGCCGCGGTGCATCGCGAGCCGACCGCTCGCGTCCGCGAGCGCCGCAGGCTCGGGGTCGCCGCGCCGCACGAGCGCGCTCGCCTCGCGGACCCACGCCTCCGCCTGCGGGAGATCACGCTCGAGCAGCACGAGGCAGCGCGCCGCCTCGGCGAGCGCGAGCACGCGCTCGCCCCCGCTGACGTCGCGGCTGATCTCCTCCGCGCGCAGCATCGTCAGGCGCGCCTCGCTCGGTCGGTCGAGCTCCCAGCGGAGCCAGCTCGCGAGGCGAAAGGCGAGCCGCGCGCTGGCGTCCAGGCCGAGATCGAGCGCGCGCTCCGCCAACGCCTCGATCGTCTCGACGAGGCGCGCGCTCTCCCCGCGCTCGGCTGGGCGCGCGAGGAGGGAGGCGCGCCAGAGCTCGACCGTCGCCTGCGTGCGCTCGGGATCCGGCAGGGCCTCGGCGGCCCGCAGGCCGCGCTGCGCCGCACGCCACGCGTCGTGGCTCGCGAAGACGCGCCGCAAATGCGCGCTCGCGTCGAGGTGCGCGCGGACCGCGCGAGAGGGGTCGCCCGCCGCGAGCGCGTGGCGGGCCACCTCGGTGACCAGCGCGACGTCGCGCGCGGCGAGTCGCTCGAGCAAGGCGGCCGCGCGCGCGTGCATGAGGCGCCGCCGCGGCGCCGAGATGCCGCCGTAGACGACCTCGTGGACGAGCTGGTGTGCGAGCTGGAGCTCCGCGCCCCCCGGGTCCGAGGTCGCGACGAGCCCCGCGGCCTCGAGCTCCTCGAGCGCGCGGAGCAGCGCGTCGGCCTCCAGATCGACGGTGGCCTCGATCCACGAGGCGTCGAAGGTCGGGCCGAAGATGGCGCCCCAACGGAGGACCTCGAGCGCGGGCTCGCGGAGCGGCGCGAGCCGGTCGGACACCAGCTCGCGGAGCGACGGACCGATCTCACCGCCCGCTCGCGCGAGCTCGAGCGCGTAGAGCGGGTTGCCGCCGCTCGCCTCCGCGACGAGGCGCGAGAGGTCGGCGGGTTGGTCGGGCGTCGTGGCGCCGACGGTCTGGACGATCTGCGCGAGCGCCTCGACCCCGAGGGGGCCGAGCGCGACCGTGTCGAGCGCGCGATCGCGCCGGAGAGCGCGGAGGAGCTCGCGCGACGCGGCCGCGTCGGGGAGCTCGCCGCGCCGCGCCGCGAGGACGAGGAGCGTCGGCCTCCGCCGCAGGCGCCGCACGACCGCGTGGAGCAGCGTGACTGAGGCGTCGTCGAGCCATTGGGCGTCGTCGAAGGTCAGCACGAGCGGGGCGTCGCTCGCGCGCGCGGCGAGCGCGTCGGCGTCCGTCGTCGAGCGCTGGCAATGGATAACGACGCGCCAGCCGTCGGCGTGCAGGCGGCGCGTGATGGCGGCGCCGAGTCGGCGCGCGCCGCCGGTGATGAGAGCGACTTT